>DATDKA010000057.1:0-20163 GCA_036520235.1 Gaiellaceae bacterium | reverse complement strand
CCTCGTTCCTGATCGGCGCGGACGTGCCGCAGCTCGGCGGGAACGCGCGGGCAGGGGCCGGATGGCTCGTCGTCGAGGGCGACGAGTCGGACCGGACGGTCGAGCAACTCCGCCCCAGGATCGCGGTCGTCACGAACATCGATCTCGACCACCACAGCGAGTTCCGCTCGCGCGCCGAGGTCGAGGCGCTGTTCGAGCGCTGGCTGGCCGAGGTGCCGACGGTCGTGCGGGGCGAGGAGCTCGACCCGTACGACGGAGAGCTCATCCTGCCGGGCGAGCACAACCGGCGGAACGCCGCGGCGGCGCTGGCGGCCCTCGAGGCGGCGGGGGTGGCGCCGGGGGAGGCGTGGCCGCAGCTCCGCGACTTCCGGGGCGCGGGCCGCCGGCTGCAGGAGATCGGGGTTGCAGGCGACGTTCGGGTCGTCGACGACTACGCGCACCATCCGGCCGAGATCGCGGTCACGCTCCGCACGCTGCGCGAGCAGACGGCCGGACGGGTGCTTGCGCTCTTCCAGCCACACCTCTTCTCCCGCACGCGCCACCTCGCACGCGAGACGGCCGCCGCGCTCGCGGCTGCCGACGTCGTGGCGGTCACGGAGATCTACCCGGCGCGTGAGGAACCGATCGAAGGAGTCAGCGGAAAGCTCGTCGTCGACGCGCTGTCGGAGCGCCGGCCCGGGATGACGATCGGCTGGACGCCGTCAGTCGAAGACGGCGCGCGGTTCGTCGCAGGGAGGGCGCGTGGCGGGGACGTCGTCGCGACGATCGGCGCGGGGGACGTCGACCGCGCCGCCGAGCTCGTGCTGGATCACCTGTCGTGATCGAGGAGAACGTTTCGCTTTCGCGTTTCACGACGCTCGGCACCGGTGGCCCGGCGCGCTGGTTCACGCGGCCCGAGACCGAGGATGCGCTCGAGCGGGCGCTCGCCTGGGCGGCCGAGCGGGAGCTGCCGGTGTCGGCCGTGGGGCTCGGCTCGAACCTGCTCGTCGCGGACAAGGGGGTGGACGCGCTCGTGCTGAAGCTCTCGGGCGAGCTGGCTGCCTGCGCGGCGGACGGCGACCGGCTGCTGGCCGGCGGTGGCGCGCCGCTCGCGGTCTGCCTGCATCGGGCTCGTGCCGCGGAGCTTGGCGGCTTCGAGTTCGCCTGTGCGATTCCGGGCACCGTCGGGGGCGGGGTCTGGATGAACGCCGGGGCGTACGGTGGCGACATCGCCGGGGTACTGGAGCGCGCGCTGGTCGTCTCGGCGGAGGGGGCGTCGTGGCGGTCGCCGGCTGAGCTCGGCCTCGAGTACCGGCGGTCGGGCCTGAACCCGGGGGAGGTCGTCGCGCGCGCCGAATTCAGGCTGGCGCCGCGGCCGGCGGGCGAGATCAAGGCCACCGTTGCGGAGATGCAGGCGAAGCGGAAGGCGGCGCAGCCGACGAACAAGCGAACCTTCGGGAGCGTCTTCAAGAATCCAGATCACGAGCTGACCGCGGGACGGATGCTCGAGGCAGCCGGTCTCCGCGGGCACAAGATCGGCGGCGCGCAGATCTCGCCCCGCCACGCCAACTTCATCGAGAACGCTGACGGCGCGCGCTCGGCCGACGCAGTGGCCCTCATGGCCGAGGCTCGCCGTCGGGCGCTCGAGCACTTCGGCGTGACGCTCGAGCACGAGGTCCAGTTCCTCGGGCCGCTCGCGCTCCCCTCGCTGTAGGAGCCGTCCAGGCCGCGGCGAACGTTGGTGTGTGGCCCGAGGACGACAGGTTGCCGCTGCTCGCGCGCAGCCGCGGACGGCGACGCCTGCGCTCCAGCTCCTCCCGTCCGGGCGCTCGCTGGCGATCGGCTTCGGCCTCCTCGCCGCTGCGCTGGTGCTCTATCTCGGGGCGCGCGAGACCTCGGTGTTCGCCGTGCGCTCGATCGACGTCGAGACGGAGCCCGCGGGTCACACGCGCCTGGTCGCCCGGGCGCTGAGGCCGCTCGAGGGCACCAGCCTGATGAAGATCGACGAGGCCACGATCAGCCGGCGCCTGGACCGGCTCCCGCACGTCCACCTGCTCGGCTACGACCGGTCGTTTCCGAGCGACCTCCGGGTCTACGTCAGCGTCGAGCGTCCCGTCGCCGTTCTCCGCCGCGGCGACGAGAACTGGCTCGTCTCAGGAGAAGGCCGCGTGTTGCGCAAGCTCGAGCAACGGCTGCGGCGCCCGCTGCCGGTCGTCTGGCTCCCGCGGGGCAGCGACCCCGAGATCGGGACCGTTCTCCGGACGCGCGACCCCGCGCGGGCGGTCGCAGCGCTGGCAACGGTCCGGGAGACCGCCCCCGGGTTCTCGCCGCGCATCTGGTACGTGAAGGAAGGCGAAGGACTGACGATCGTGCTTCGTGACAAGGTCGAGCTCCGCCTCGGGGAGAGCACCGACTTGGCGGTCAAGGTCCAGGTCGCCCGGCAGGTGCTCGCGGCGGTCCGCGTCGACGGCGGTACCGCGGCGTACGTTGACGTCGCCGTGCCGGAGCGCCCGGTCGCAGGGACAACTCTCGACTCTCAGATCGAGCCTTAGACTTTCGGACCGCGCTCGGCGTTGACAGCGGGCTGCACCGGCCCTACCCTGGGGCGTTGCCGGGCGTCTGCAACGGCGAAGCTGGACTCGAGCTTGAGGTGGAGGGACGTTAAGCGTGCGTGACCAAACAGGCAATTATCTCGCGGTGATCAAGGTCGCCGGTGTCGGCGGCGGCGGCTCGAACGCAGTGAATCGGATGGTCGACGCAGGCCTCAGCGGCGTCGAGTTCATCGCGGCGAACACCGATGCGCAGGCGCTCCTCGGCGTCGACGCCGACGTGAAGGTGCAGATCGGCGCGGATTCCACACGCGGCCTCGGCGCCGGCGCGAACCCGGAGGTCGGGAAGGGCGCCGCGCAGGAGAGCCGCGACGAGCTGAAGGACGTTTTGAAGGGCGCCGACATGGTCTTCATCACCGCCGGAGAGGGCGGCGGCACAGGGACCGGCGCGGCCCCGATCGTCGCCGAGATCGCGAAGAAGGATCTGGGCGCGCTGACTGTCGGCGTCGTCACGCGGCCATTCGGGTTCGAGGGCCGCCGCCGCGCGGAGCAGGCGCACCTGGGCATCGAGGAGCTCCGTGAGCAGGTCGACACGCTGATCGTGATCGAGAACGACCGCTTGCTCCAGGTGGTCGAGAAGCGGACGTCGATCGTCGAGGCGTTCCGGATGGCCGACGACATCCTTCGGCAGGGCGTCCAAGGGATCACCGACCTGATCACAGTGCCGGGAATCGTCAACCTCGACTTCGCCGACGTGCGGGCGATCATGACCGAGGCCGGCTCTGCGCTGATGGGCATCGGCAACGCCTCCGGCGAGAACCGGGCCGCCGAGGCGGCGCACACCGCAGTCTCTTCGCCGCTGCTCGAGTCCTCGATCGAGGGGGCCACCGGGATCCTGCTCAACATCAGCGGCCCTCCCGACATGGGGCTCTTCGAGGTCAACGAGGCCGCGGAGGTCGTCACGAGCGCCGCCGACCAGAACGCGAACGTGATCTTCGGCGCGGTCATCGACGAGTCGCTGAAGGACGCCGTGCGCGTCACCGTGATCGCGACGGGGTTCGGCCCCGGCGCGCATCGCCGCCGCCGTCGCGCGACGGTTGAGGAAGAGGCTCCGGCCACGCGCCCCGAACAGGGCGAGCAGGAGGGCTTCGACGTCCCGCGGGACGTGCTCGAGGTTCCCTCCTTCCTCCGCGACTGAGCGGCCCGGGCGGGCACAGGGTGCTCTGTAGCATCCGGGCGTCATGCAGACGCTCCGCCGGACCCCGCTCTACGAGCGGCACCGCGCCCTGAACGCGCGCATGGTGCCCTTCGCCGGGTGGGAGATGCCCGTGCAGTACGAAGGCGTGATCCCGGAGCACAAGGCGGTGCGCTCGGACGCCGGCGTCTTCGACGTCTCGCACATGGGCGAGCTCGAGGTCGAGGGCCCGCGGGCGCACGAGTTCCTCCAGACGATGCTCTCGAACGACCTCGACAAGGTCGAGCCGGGCGGGGCCCAGTACACGCTGCTCACCAACGAGCGTGGCGGGATCCTCGACGACCTGATCGCCTACCGGCTCGAGCCGGAGCGGTACCTCCTGATCGTGAACGCCTCGAACCGGCAGCCCGCGTTCGAGTGGCTGAAGGAGCACGAGCTCTCGGGCTCGGACGTTCGCGACGTCTCCGACGAGTACGCGCTGCTCGCAGTCCAGGGGCCGCAGTCGCTCGAGCGGCTCGGTCTCGAGGAGGCGCCCTCCTTCACCTTCGCGATGGGCGAGCTCGAGGGGATCGAGGTGATGGTCAACCGCACCGGGTACACCGGCGAGAAGGGCGTTGAGCTGATGGTCCCCGCGGAAGACGCGGAGGAGCTCTGGGACCGCGTGCTCGAGCGCGGGGTCGCCCCCGCCGGCCTCGGAGCACGCGACACGCTCCGGCTCGAGGTCTGCTTCCCGCTGCATGGCAATGACATCGGCCCCGACACAGATGCGATCTCTGCAGGGCTCGGGTGGGCGAGCGCGCTCGACAAGGACTTCACGGGCGCCGAGGAGCTCCGCCGAATCAAGCAGGAGGGGCCCGAGCAGAAGCTCGTGCCGTTCGAGATGGCAGGCGCCGGCATTCCGCGCCAGGGGATGGCGATCGCGGGCGGCGGCGAGGTGACCTCCGGGACGCACTCGCCGATGCTCGACAAGGGGATCGGGATGGGCTACGTGCCGGTCGCGCAGGCCGAGGCCGGTACCGAGCTCGCGATCGACGTCCGCGGCAAGGAGCGGCCGGCCCGCGTCGTGACGAAGCCGATCTACAAGCGACAGGAGGGTTGATGGCGGCCGACGAGAGCTACCCCGACGATCTCCGCTACCACCGCGAGCACGACTGGGCGCGGATCGAGGGCGACGAGGCGGTCCTGGGGATCACGTGGTACGCGCAGGACGCGCTCGGAGAGCTCGTTCACTACGAGCCGCCGGAGTCGGGCTCGTCCGTGTCGAAGGACTCCACGTACGGCGAGGTCGAGTCGGTCAAGGCCGTCTCCGACGTGATCGCGCCGCTTTCCGGGGAAGTGCTGGAGGTGAACCAGGTCGTCGTCGACGCGCCGGAAACCGTCAACGAGGATCCCTACGGCAACGGTTGGCTCGTCCGGATCCGGCTCAGTGACCCGGCCGAGGCCGAACAGCTCCTGGACGCGGCCGCGTACCGCGAGGTGCTGGCCGAGCAGTGACCTACGTCTGCCTCACCGACGCCGATCGGGAGGAGATGCTCGCGACGATCGGCGTCTCTTCGGTCGAGGAGCTCTTCCGGGACATCCCTGACGGCGTCCGCCTGAAGCGGGAGCTCGACCTCGACGCGCCTCTGTCGGAGCTCGAGATCGTCCAGCGGCTCGAGCAGCTCGCGGGGCGAAACGTCTCGACCGGCGACACGATCTCGTTCCTCGGCGCCGGCGTCTACGACCACTACGTCCCCTCGATCGTCGACGCGATCCTCCAGCGCGGCGAGTTCCTGACCGCGTACACGCCGTACCAGCCGGAACTGAGCCAGGGCGTGCTCCAGGCGCTCTTCGAGTACCAGACGGTGATCTGCGAGCTGACCGGGATGGACGTGTCGAACGCCTCCGGCTACGACGGGACAACCGTCGCCGCCGACGCCTGCTACATCGCGAAGCACGCCACCGGCCGGAGCAAGGTCGTGCTCGCCGAGTCGCTCAACCCACAGCTGCGCCAGGTCGTGCGCACGTACGCGCCGGGCTTCGGTCTCGAGGTCGTCGACGTCCCGCACCGCGAAGGCGTCACCGATCCGGAGGAGCTCCGAGCCGCCGCCGAGGGCGCCGCCGCGGTGATCTTCCAGCAGCCCAACTTCTTCGGCTGCCTCGAGCCGGCGCCCGAGCTCGCCGCCGCCGCGAGCGATGCGGGCGCCCTGCCCGTCGCCCACGTCGACCCCGTCTCGCTGGGCGTGCTCGAGGCGCCAGGTGCCTACGGCTGCGCGATCGCGATCGGCGAAGGTCAGGGCGCCGGCAACTCCCTCTCCTTCGGCGGGCCGCACTACGGGTTCATCGCCGCGCGGGAGGAATTCACGCGACGGATGCCCGGCCGAATCGTCGGGGAGACGACCGACGTCGACGGAAACCGCGGCTACGTCCTGACCCTGCAGACCCGGGAGCAGCACATCCGGCGCGAGAAGGCGACCTCGAACATCACCACCAACCAGACCCTCCTGGCGCTCGGGGGCCTCATTCACCTGTGCTGGCTCGGCCCGGAAGGGCTCCGGGAGCTGGGGGAGACCTGCATGAGCCTGGCCGAGCACGCCAAGGATCGGCTCGGCCTCCCGCTCGTGTTTCCCGACCGGACAACATTCAAGGAGTTTGCCGTGCGCGTCGGACGGCCCGCGGCCGAGGCGATCCGGGCCGCCCGCGCACACGGCGTCCACCCGGGCTATCCGCTCGGCCGGGACTACGAGGGCATGGATGACGTGCTGCTCGTCGCGGTCACCGAGCAGCGGACGCTCGACGAGATCGAGGCGCTCGCGGAGGCGCTCGCCACATGAAGCTGATCTTCGAGCGCTCCCGGGAGGGACGGCGCGCGGGGACCCTGCCGAAGCCGGAGGGGCTTGCCCGGGCGGAGGTTCCGGAAGAGCTCCGCCGCCGCCGCCCGCCGCGCCTGCCGGAGATCCCTGAGAACGAGATCGTGCGGCACTTCACGAGGCTGACGACCCGGAACTTCGGGATCGACACGGGCTTCTACCCGCTCGGCTCCTGCACGATGAAGTACAACCCCCGCGTCAACGAGCGCGTCGCCGCGCTGCCCGGCTTTCGCGACCTCCACCCGCTCCAGGACGAGGAGGGGTCACAGGGCGCGCTGGAGCTGATGGTCGAGCTGCAAGAGATTCTGGCCGAAGTGACGGGTCTCGACGCCGTCTCGCTCCAGCCGGCCGCCGGCTCCCAGGGTGAGCTCACCGGCCTGATGCTGATGCGCGCCTACTTCGCCGACCGGGGCGAGGCCGGTCGGCGGAAGAAGATCGTCGTCGCGGACACCGCGCACGGGACGAACCCGGCCAGCGTGACCATGGCCGGCTACGAGCTCGTGAAGGTCGACACCGACAAGCGTGGGAACATCGACCTCGACGACCTCCGCGCCAAGGTCGATGACGAAACCGCGGGCCTGATGCTCACGAACCCCTCGACCCTCGGGCTCTTCGACGAGCACATCGAGGAGATCGCGCGGATCTTCCACGAGACCGGGGGCCTCCTGTACTACGACGGCGCCAACCTCAACGCCGTCTGCGGCATCTCCCGTCCGGGCGACATGGGGTTCGACATCGTCCACATCAACCTGCACAAGACGTTCTCCCAGCCGCACGGCGGCGGCGGGCCGGGCGGAGGGCCGATCGCCGTCCGGCGGCACCTCGAGCCGTACCTGCCGGTGCCCGCAGTCGTGCGCGACGGCCGCCGCTACCGCCTCGAGTTCGACCGACCGAAGTCGATCGGCAAGGTGCGCGCTTTTACCGGCCCGTTCGGCGTCTTCGTCCGCTCGTACGCCTTCATCCTCGCCTGGGGCCGCGAGCTGAAGACGATGTCCGAGGACGCGGTCCTGAACGCCAACTACCTGCTCGCCCGCCTGAGGGATGCGTACGAACTGCCGTACGACCGGCTCTGCATGCACGAGTTCGTGCTCTCGGCGCGCAAGCTCAAGCGCGAGCACGGCATCACCGCCCTCGACGTCGCCAAGCGCCTGATGGACTACGACTTCCACCCGCCGACGATCTATTTCCCGCTCGTCGTTCCGGAGGCGCTGATGATCGAACCGACCGAGACGGAGACGAAGGAGACGCTCGACGACTTCGCCGACGCGATGAACGCGATCGCGCGTGAGGCGTCCGAGGAACCGGACACGATCAAGTCGGCGCCGCACAACCGGCCGGTCAAGCGGCTCGACGAGGTCAAGGCGGCGAAGCGCGCGGTCGTGCGCTACCGCTTCGAAGAGCATCCGGACCTCGCCGCCGAACCGACGGCTTCGGCGGCGACGGAAGCTCCCAGAGGCGTCTAGCGGGCGTTAGAGCAGGTCAAGGTCGTCCTCGACCACGGGCCGGCGGCGGTAGAGGAAGTAGATGCCCGCCGCGACCATCGGGATCATCAGCAGGAGCTTGAGGTCGGCCCAGGCCGCGGCGAACCACACCACGCCCATGCAGACGTAAGCCCCTCGACGAACCAGCTGGTCGTCGCGGACGAGTTGCCACAGAGAAGCAGCGGTTTCGGACATGCGCTTCTCCTTTCGCTCGGTGGTTCCATCGGCGGCGCCCGCTGGCGCTCCGATCCCTCGGACGGTGAAAATGTGCGCGTGAGCGCGATTCTGGAAGCGCTGTACCGCGGCGACCGCGATGCGGCTAGGGAAGCCGCGGCGGGTGCCGAGCTCGACGTGCTGGAGGCGGCCGCGGTCGGCGACACCGACCGGGTGCGCGAGCTGGTCTCAGCCGACCGGGAGCTCGTCGCCCTCCGCTCAGCCGACGGTTTCACCGCGCTGCACTACGCGGCCTTCTTCGGCACCGCCGACGCTGCCCGCGTGCTGCTCGAGTACGGCGCCGATCCCGGTGCGGTGGCGCAGAACGAGATGCGCGTGGAGCCGCTCCACAGCGCCGCGGCAGTGGACGCGAACGAGACGGCGCGACTGTTGCTCGACGCCGGTGCGGATCCGAACGCAGAACAGCAGGGCGGTTTCCGTCCCATCGACGCCGCGGTGCAGAACGGAAACGACGAGCTCTACGCGCTCTTGCTCGAGCGCGGCGCCGAGCCGCCGGCGCCCTCGGAGTAGCGTCCGGCCACCTTCCGCAGGATCCTGGCCATCTCCGGGATCGCCGGCGGCGGCAGCCTGCCCGGGAGCGTCACCGCGTAGACGTCGCGCTTCGGGCCGTCCGGCTTGAGCGGGCGGACGACGATGTCCCGCCTCGCGCGGGGAACGGAGAGGCTGGAGATCATCGTGACGCCGATCCCGAGCGCGACGAGGCCCTGCGTGATGTGCGCGTGGTCGCTGAGGGCGACGATCCGCGGCTCGAAGCCGGCCGCCAGGCAGGCCTGGTAGGTGATTCCGCCCGGGCCGGCCTGCACGGCCTGGATCCAGCCGTCGTCGGCCAGGTCGCGGAGACGGATCGCCGCCTTTCCCGCGAGGGGGTGATCCTTCGCGACCGCGACGAAGAGCGGATCGACCATGAGCAGTTCGGCCTCGAGATCCGCCCACTCCTCGGGCGCGGCGCGGCCGTGCTCACGAAAGGCGAGCGCAAGATCGACCTCTCCTGCACGGAGGCGTCGGAGGCCGGCGTTCGTCCCGGACTCGACGAACGTCAGCTCGACCGCCGGGTGCTTGCGACGGAAGTCCCGCAGGGCGTCGAGCACGATCGTGGATGCTGCGGTGGGGAAGGCGGTCATCCGCAGACGTCCTCCGCCGAGCGTCGCGATCGCCTCGATCTCCGCTTCGGCTGCGGCGAGGTGACCGGCGATCGCCTCCGCCCGCTCGACCGCGACTTGGCCCGCCTCGGTGAGGCGCAGGCCGCGCGGCGTCCGTTCGATCAGTCTGACGCCCGCCTCCTCCTCGAGTTTCGCGATCTGCCGCGAGACCGCCGGCTGCGTCAGGTAGAGCGCGGCTGCCGCTCCGGAGAACGAGCCGTGGCGGGCAACCTCGCGGAGCAGGGCGAGACGGCGCGGGTCGAGCATGCCCAAATGTTATCGCCACCGGCGAAATCGTCATTGCGAGGAATGGGACTTGTCACCACACTCGGGTCGTGTTCAGCTTCCGGCGCATCTTCGGCGGCGAGGTCGACCCGGTCCTCCGGCCGGTCCTGGTGTCGGTCGGGTTCGGCGCATTCGGCCAGTTCGCCTTCTTCGCCTTCTTCGCCGTCTGGGCGCTGACGCAGCGGGACGCGCCGGCCACGCACGTCGGCCTCGCGTACTCGTGCTCGGCGATTGCGGCGGTCGGCGGAAGCTTGCTCGGCGGGCGCCTGTCGGACCGGATCGGCCGCCAGCCGGTGATCTTCACCGGCGCGGTGATCCAGGGGCTCGCTCCCGCGATCCTGCTCGTTCCGCAGCTCCCGCTCGCGCTCGCGTACGGCGTGCTCGTCACGATGGGCTTCAGCCAGCCGGTCCGGGGGACGGCGCAACGTGCGCTTCTCGCCGACCTCGTCGGGGACGACCGCCGTGAGGAGGCATTCGGGGCGTTCAGGGTCGTGCTGAACGCCGGTGCGACGCTCGGTCCGGTGGTCGGCGCCGCCCTCGTCAGCTGGCGCTGGGACTCCCTCTTCGCGGCGATCACGGTCGCGTTCGCGCTCTCCTCGCTGGCGGCCCTGCGGCTGCCCGAGAGCGCCCGCAGACCAGCTACCGGTCCGCCGGCCTCGCTGCTGCCGCTGCTCCGCGACCGCACCTTCCTCGCCGTCTTCGCCGCGACGCTTGCCGGCTGGTGCACGTACAGCGCCTTCGAGCTGCTGACGCCCATCTCGCTCACGCAGAGCCACGGCCTCGAGCCGGCGACCTGGGGCCTGCTCTACGCCCTGAACCCCGTCGTGATCGTGCTGCTGCAGCTGCGCGTCACGCGCTGGGCCGCGTCGGCCTCTCGGGGCGCCCGCCTCGCCGCGGGCGTGCTCCTGATGGGCACGCCGTACTTCCTGTTCGAGCTCAACGACGCGCTGGCAGTGATCGTCGTCGTCCTGCTCGTGGTCGTCGTGGGCGAGATGCTCTGGGCGCCCGCCTCCGAAGCACTCGTCGCCGGCATGGCGCCGCCGGGTCTGCGGGGTGTTTATTTGGGAACGGCAAACGCGGCGAGCTGGGGCGGCATGGCGCTCGCGCCTGCGCTCGGGCTGCAGGTCAGAGCAGCCTTCGGTGAACGAGGTATGTGGCTGCTCGTCGCCGCAACCGCCTCCGCCGGCGCGATCCTCTACCTCGTCGCCGCGCAGCGCGCTCAGCAAGAATCCGGGCGTGATCGACCTCCGCTCGGACACGAAGACCCGGCCGACGCCGGGGATGCGCCAGGCGATCGCGAGCGCGGAGGTCGGGGACGAGCAGCGGCGCGAAGACCCGACCGTCAACCTGCTCGAGCAGCGGGTCGCTGAGCTCCTCGGGCACGAAGAGGCCGTCTACGTCCCGACGGCGACGATGGCGAACGAGATCGCGCTCCGGCTCCACGGCGAGCCGGGCGACGAGCTGATCTGCGAGGAGCACCAGCACATCCTGATCGCCGAGCTGGGCGGTCCCGCCGTGCACAGCGGCCTCCAGACCCGCGGCCTGCCCGGGAACGCCGGCCGCATCTCGCCGGAGCAGATTCGCCGATACACGAACACCGTGGTCGAGCACCACATGCCGACGACGCGGATCGTGTCGATCGAGAACACACACAACGCCTCTGGCGGACGAGCGTGGCCGCTGGACGAGCTCGAGGCCGTCGCCGAGACCTGTCGGGAGCTCGGGCTCCGCCTCCACCTCGACGGCGCCCGGCTGTTCAACGCCGCCGTCGCCCTCGGGGTCGCACCGGCGCGGATCGCCGGTCAGGCCGACACCGTCACGATCTGCCTCTCCAAGGGCCTCGGCTGCCCGCTCGGCGCGCTCGTCGCCGGTTCCGCGGAACTGATGCGCAGGGCGCGGCGGTACAAGCACCTCTTCGGCGGCGCGATGCGGCAGGCCGGCATCGTCGCGGCGGCCGGCGTCTACGCGCTCGACCACCACGTCGACCGGCTCGCTGAGGACCACGCGCGGGCGAAGCGCCTGGTCGAAGGGCTCGCCGCCGCAGGCCTACCGGTCGAGCCCGAGAACGTGGAGACGAACTTCGTTCAGGTGGACGTCGCGCCGCTCGGCCTCAGCGCCGCGGATGCGCTGGAACGGCTCCACCAAGCGGGCGTTGGGCTGTCGGGAACGGTGCATCCGACGCGGCTCCGCGCCGTCACCCATCTCGACATCACCGACGACGACGTCGACCGCGCCGTCGACCTGATCCCCAGCGCATTGGGAGCTCTTGCCCGCGCCTGAGGCCCTCGCGGCCGAGCTCGAGCGCATCATCCGGAGCGCGCAGGCTGAGAACCGACTGCCGTCGGTGAGCGCCGCTGCCGTCCACCACGGCGAGATCGTCTGGACCGGCGCCGTCGGGCTCGCCGACACCGACAGCGGCGAGCAGGCGACGCCGGAGCACCAGTACCGCATCGCCTCTGTCACGAAGACCGTGACGGCCGTCGGCCTGATGCAGCTCCGCGACGAGGGCAGGCTCACGCTCGACGACCCGCTCGACCGACATCTGCCGGAGGCCGAGCACACGCCGACCCTGCGGCAGCTCCTCTCGCACCTCTCCGGCCTGCAGCGAGAGGTGCCGGGCGAGGTCTGGGAGACGCTCGAGATGCCGACGCGGGAGGAGCTCCTCCCGAAGCTCGCCGAGGCGGACCGTCCGCTGGCGCCGGCGGCGTACTGGCACTACTCGAACCTCGCCTACGCGCTGCTCGGCGAAGTCGTCGCCCGGGTCACCGGTGGCAGCGCCGAGGAGTACCTGACCGAGCGAGTGCTGAGGCCGCTCGGGATGACGAGGACGACGTGGACGGCCGAAGAGCCGGTCGCAGTCGGCTACCTCGTCGACCCCTACTCGGACGTCCCTCGCCGCGAAGCGGTGATCGACGGACGCGCCGTCGCGCCTGCGGCCGAGCTGTGGAGCACGCCGACCGACCTCTGCCGGTGGGCGGCGTTCATCGCCGATCCCGACCCGGAGGTGCTCTCGCCCGACACGGTCGAGGAGATGCGGACGTTCCAGTCGATGGTCGACCTCGCCCGGTGGCAGCTCGGCTACGGCCTGGGTTTCGCCCTCTACCGCGTGGACGACCGGGTGTTCGCAGGTCACGACGGCGCCCACGCCGGCTACCTGGCGCACGTGTCGGCCCTGCCGGCGGCGAAGGCGGGCGCCGCGGTGCTGACCAACTCCGGCGCCGGCGTGACGATCTCCGCGCTCGGGATCCGGCTGTCGCGGGCCGTCGCGGACGCATTTCCCGCAGTGCCCGAGGAGTGGCAGCCGGGTGAGCCGCCGCCGGAGGAGCTCGGCGGCGTCCTCGGCGTCTGGTGGACGGAGGGGCACCAACTCGTCTTCTCCTACCGAAACGGGGCTCTCGAGTCGGACTTCCCGGAGGCGCGCCTCGGCCTCGGTCGCTCGTTCTACGTCCAGGAGGGGCCGGACCTCTACCGCGTCAGGAAAGGCTACGAGCGTGGGGAGCTCCTTCGCATCGTGCGGGACGAGGCGGGAACGCCGGCGAAGATGTACTTCGCGACCTATCCCGTCACGCGCACGCCCGAAACGACCGGCTAGCGGTCGCCGGCGGCGAAGAACATCGCTGCGACCCCGACATAGGCGAGGACGAGCGCGAAGCCACGGGGCCGGCTGGACTGCCCGTCCCGGAGGAGCGCGAAGACGAAGATGACCGAGCCGGCGAGCGCCACCACCTCGACCAGGCGGAACGACAGCGCGAGGGGCTCGATCAGCCACGAGAGGATCGCCACCGCTGGGATCAGGAAGACGGCGACCTGCGCACTCGAGGCGAGCGCGATCTCCGCGGCGAGCTTGATCTGCCCGCGGTGGGCGACCACGACCGCGCCGCCGTGCTCCGCCGCGTTTCCCACGATCGCCACGATCACGGCCGCGACGAAGAAGTCCGAGAGGTGGGCCTTCTCGCCGAAAGTCTCCAGCGAGCCGACGAGGATCTCCGCGATCAGCGCCGTCACGACCGTTGCAGCCCCGAGGACGGCGAGCGTGATGCCGAGCCTCCACGCCTCGGTGTCCGTCGGCTCGGCGGAGAGGTGGATCTCGCGGTGGCGGCGGAGGTTGTACCAGGTGGCCGCCACATAGATGACGAGCAGCGCGATCGAAACCGGGAGCGACAGGACCGCCAGCGAGTGGCGCTCCGGATCGCCGCTCCAGCCCGGCACGGCCGGAACGAGCAACACGACCACGGCCAGGGCGACGAGACCGAGCGAGATGAGGCTCGACTCGCGGTCGAGGCTGCCGCGCCCGCCGAAGATGAGCGAGAACCCGAGCACGAGCAGGAGGTTTCCGACAACGCTGCCGGTGAGCGACCCGCGCACGACCTCGGTCAGCCCCTCGTGGATGGCGAGCAGTGCGATGATCAGCTCGGGCGCGTTGCCGAACGTGGCGTTCAGGAAGCCGCCGATCCCCGGCCCGGTGTGATGGGCCGCCTGCTCGGTCGCCTCGCCGATCAGCCAGGCGAGTGGGATCAGCGCGAGGGCGGCGAGCATGAACTCGACGACGTCGCCGGGGTGGAGCGCGTAGTGGATGACGATCGTGGCCGGGGCAAGGGCGAGCGAGCCCCAAAGGATCCTCCTGGCCACCGGACTACCCTAACCGCCGTGCTTCAGGCCGTTCTCTTCGATTGGGGCGGGACGCTGATGGAGGACGAGTGGTCCGACGAGATCGCTCTCGAGGGCCACGCCGCCGGGCTCGCGGCGCTCGAGCGGGACGGTCTCCCCGACGCCGATGCCTTCACGAGCTTCCTCAGTGAGCACGAGGCCGAGCTCTTCCCGCTTGCGACCGACGAGGAGATCGACATCACCGCCGTGATGCTCGACTCGTTCGCACGCCAGGGTGTCGAGCTGACCGACGACGACCTCCGGCTCTTCCTCCGCGCGGCCCAGGAGGTCTGGTCGTCCTACTACCGGCTCGCCGCCTCTACCCATGCCTTGCTGGAGGCGCTGCGCGCTCGAGGGCTCAAGCTCGCCCTGGTTTCGAACAGTGCGAGCCCTCAGTGGCTGCTCCAGCCGGTCCTGGAACGTCAAGGGCTCGTCGAGCGGCTGGACGCGATCGTCCTCTCCTCGGAGGTCGGGAGGCGCAAGCCGCACCCGGCGATCTTCGAGCGCGCCCTGACGGAGCTCGGAGTGGAGGCGAGCGATGCGCTCTTCGTCGGCGACCGCGTCGAGGCCGACATCTTCGGTGCGTCGCGGGTCGGGATGAAGACGGTCCAGGCCTTCTGGTTCCGGGCCGACGACGCACCCGTCGAGGCGGAGCCCGACTTCGAAGCGTTCACCCAGATGGACGTCCTGAACGTGGTGGACCGTCTCGCCGGGTAGCTGGGAAAACCTCCCGGTTTTCCCAGGCCCTTTCCACCGCCGGCTCCGCCGGCAGCGCTTCGCGCTAGCGCCTTCCGCCCACCCTGTCAAGTCTTGCGCGGGGGCGGAATCGTCCCCCAAAATCAGCACATGGCGTCACGAGAAATCGCCCGTCCTGTCCGCGAGCTTCCGCTCCGGCCCCAGGACGAGGTCGAGTGCCGCCGCTGCGGGGTCCACTGCGACAAGGTCGTCTATCCCTCCGCCTGCGTCGCGCGGTCGTGCCCGTTCCTGTACGCCTACGAGGAGGTCGGCCGCACGTACGTCGGCTGCATGCAGAAGGTCTACTCGGTCGAGATCGACCTCGAGCTGCTGCAGCAGGCCGAAGCGCGCAAGCCGGGCTTCGGCGCCGTGAAGGCGAACCGGAAGCCGCTGCCCATGTGCCGGGCGGAGGTCGAGAGCACGTACGTCAGCCGGATCGACGACCTCGGGTGCGTGAACCCCGAGTTCCACGAGCTCCCCGTCGGGCGGCCGAGCTTCCGCGTTTTCGCGCAGGTGCCCGGCTCCGCCTAGTCCCGGCCTTCCAGAGCTTCCTCAGCGTCTCGATCTCGCGCTCGTCCGGCCCCCTCCCGGCCTGACCCTCGGTCTCGACGACGGCCGGCAGCTCCTGCAGCCGCGGGTTCCCGAGGAAGACCGAAAGCTTGTCGCCGATCAATCCCTCCCCGACGTTTGCGTGGCGGTCGCGGTTCGAGCCGAGCGGCGTCTGTGAGTCGTTCACGTGGAGCGCGCGGAGCCGGTCGAGCCCGATCACCTCGTCGAAGTCGTCCAGAAGGCCGTCGAAGGCTGCCGGGTCGGTGACGTCGTAGCCCGACGCCCAGAGGTGGCAGGAGTCGAGGCAGACGCCGAGGCGCGGGTGCCGGTCGAGCCGGTCGACGATCACCGCGAGCTCCTCGAGCGACCGGCCGATCGTCCCGCCGGTCCCCGCGGAGTTCTCGAGCAGGAGCCAGGTCGTGTCCGAGCAGCTGTCCAGCACCTGTTCGAGCGCGGGCGCGGCACGGTCGAGCCCGACCTCGAACCCCGCACCGAGGTGCGAGCCGACGTGGAAGACGACGCCGTCCGACTGGATCGCGCAGGCGGCGTTGACAGTGTCCCTCAGCGTCGAGACGGATTTCTCGTAGATCACGTCGTCGGGGCTCGCGAAGTTGCAGAGGTAGATCGCGTGGACGAGGGTGGATTTGATCCCCGCGTCCGCCGCGCGCTCCGGGTAGCTCGCGAGCACCGCCGGGTCGTGCTTCGGGAACCGCCAGGCTCGGGGGCTCTGGACGAAGAGCTGGAGGGCGTCGGCGCCGATCGCCTGCGCCCGCTCCGGCGCAGCCTTCACGCCGCCCCCCACGTGGCCGCCGAAGAGCACGCACCTACGATACGGGCATGCCGCCGGTTCGCGTTCGCATGGCTCCGAGCCCCACCGGACTCCTCCACATCGGGGGTGTCCGAACGTTCCTCTTCAACTGGCTCTTCGCGCGCCGAAGGGACGGCGAGCTTCTGCTCCGGATCGAGAACACGGACACGAGCCGCGAGGTCGCCGATGCGACGGAGCAGATCCAGCGCGACCTCTCCTGGCTCGGGCTCGACTGGGACGGCGAGGTCCGTTTCCAGCTGGACCGGATGGAGGACGCGAGCCGGCTGGCGCAGCAGCTCGTCGAGGAGGGGAAGGCGTACGAGGACGAGGGCGCGATTCGCTTCCGCATGCCGGAGGAGGGGACGACCGGGTGGGACGACCTGATCCGCGGGCGGATCGAGTTTCCGAACGAGAGGCTCGAGGACGTGGTGCTCGTCCGCTCCGACGGCCGGCCGACCTACAACTTCGCCTCGCCCGTCGACGACATGCTCGACGGGATCACACACGTGATCCGTGGCCAGGACCACGTCTCCAACACGCCGAAGCAGATCCGGATCCTCGAGGCGCTCCGCGCCGAGCTCCCGGTGTACGCGCACGCGCCGGACGTGCTCGGCACGGACGGGAAGAAGCTCTCCAAGCGGCACGGTGCCCAGTCGGTGAACGACTTCCGCGAGCAGGGCTACATCCCCGAGGCGCTCGTCAACTTCCTCGCCCGCCTGGGGTGGTCGTACGACGACCGGACCGAGGTCTTCTCCCGCGACGAGCTCCTCGACTACTTCGAGCTCGAGCGCGTCTCGCCCAGCCCCGCCGTCTTCGACTACCAGAAGCTTGCCTGGCTGAACGGCGTCCACCTGCGCAACCTCCCGCCCGAGGAGTACGCGGATCGGGCGCTCGCCTACCTCCGCGAGCGAGGGATCGACTGGGACGAGGAGCTCGTGCGCCGCGCCGCGCCGCTCGTCCAGGAGAAGATCGAGACGTTCTCCGAGTTCCCCGCCTACGTCCGGTTTCTGTTCGAGGAGGTCGAGCCTGATCCGTCGCTGCTCGATCCACGCGTCCTGGACGCGGCAGGCGAGGCGCTCGCCGCAACGGACCCGTTCGCGGCCGCCACGATCGAGGCGACGCTCCGCGGCCTCGCCGAACGGCTTGAGCTGAAGCCGCGAGAGGCATTTCAGCCGATCCGCGTCGCGGTCACGGGTTCGAAGGTCTCGCCAGGCCTCTTCGAGAGCCTGGAGCTGCTCGGCCGCGATCGCAGCCTCGCGCGGCTCAGTGCTGCGCGCGCGGCAGCGGCTTAGGCGGCGCCAGCGGGTCGAGCGCCCGCTGGAACTCCAGCCAGGCCCGCCGGCGGAATCTGGGCGTCGGCTGAGGGAGCTGCGCCGTGAGGCGCTGGCGAAGCTGGTCTTCGGGCTTCGGTTGAGACCCGGTTCCCATTTCAAAGCAGTAAACGGGTGAGCGGAGCGATCCGGTACGCCCTCTCGCTGTAAAAGCGCGGAAATTGCACCTTTCCGACCCCACAGCTACCCTCGGGCGGTGGGCGACGACACCACGACGGTCCTCGTCATCGACGACGACCCGTCTCTGCGGCTGTTGTGTCGGGTCAACCTCGAGCTCGAGGGCTACGCCGTCCTGGAGGCGGGCTCGGTCGCGCAGGCTGAAGCGGCGCTCGACAACGGCGGCGTCGACGTGATCCTCCTCGACATGCACCTCGGCAACGAGCAGGGGACGACGCTGATCCCGAAGATCGAGGAGCGGGGCCTCGGCTCGTCCGTCGCGCTTCTGACCGGGAGCCCCGGAAGCCAGTTGCCGGTCGGCGCGACGGTGATCCCGAAGCCGTTCAGGATCGACGAGCTGACCGGCACGGTCCGACAGCTGGCCGCGCCGTAACCTCGCCCTGCTCGGGTAGATTGCCCATCCGCAGATGAGCGTGACCGCGGTCAGAACCCCTGCCGAGTACGAGGCCGAGCTCCAGCGCTACCTGTTCGAGCGCGCCGAGGAAGGCCGTGCAGTGCGGGTGGGCGAGAAGGAGGTTTCGGAGCGCGCGGAGATCGTGGCGCGATACGGCGAGCTCTTCACGCGAGAGCAGCTCGAGGCGCTGAAGGAGGCAGAGTCCGACCTGTCGGGCGCGGAGCGCGAGCGGGTCTACCGGCTCCGCAAGACGTGCGAGTCCGGCCTCGTCGACATCGAGCTGAGCGAGCGCGAGGACACACTCGAGAACGCGATCCTGGCGGCGCGCGTCGCCTTCCGCGGCGACGAGCTCCCGCTCCGGTCGGCGCAGGCCCAGCTGGCGGTCATGCCCGAGTACGCAGACCGGGAGGAGCTCGGAATGCTGCAGGGCGACGCCTCGGCGTCGTTCAACGACGAGCGGATGGAGCTCCTACGGGCCCGCGAGGAGCTCGACGCAGAGCTGTCCGGCGAGCCGGACGCGGTGGCGCGGAACGAGGAGGAGAAGGGCATCTCGCTCCGGGAGCTGTCGCGGGTGCTGAACGCCGCGAGCTCCGCGGCCGACGAGATCTACTCGGCGCTGTCGGGCCGCTGGTTCGACAAGCTGCTCGGAAGCGACCGCCCAGAGGTTCCGACCTCGTACCACGTCTCCTGGCTTCGACGGCTCTCGCCGCTCGAAGCGACGTACACAAAGGACCGTGCGACCGACGTCTGTCTCGAGACGATCCGCAGGCTCGGCTTCGACATGACCGAGGAGCCGAACATCAAGCTCGACCTCGACGACCGGCCTCAGAAGTCACCGCGCGCCTGCGTCATTGCGGCCGACCCGCCGCGGATCGTCCACCTGATCACCCGCGCACAGGGCGGGCTGCACGACTACCAGGCTTTCCTGCACGAGGCCGGCCATGCCCTCCACTACGGCAACTGCGACCCGAACCTGCCGTACACCTTCCGCAACCTGTCGCGCGACCACGCGCTCACCGAGATCTACTCGTACATCTTCGAGGCGATCTCCCGCGAGCCCGGCTGGCACGAGGAGTATTTCGACCTCTCGCCGGAGCAGGCGCGCGAGAACGCCGAGGCGACGGTGTTCCTCGAGGCGCTGCTCTTCCGCCGCTATACGGCCAAGCTCCAGTTCGAGCTCGACTTCTGGAGCGGCTTTGCCGACGGCGGCGGCGCCGGCCCCGAGGAGTATCACCGGCTCCTGACGTCGGCCGCCGGGGTCTCCTACCGCCCGGACGCCTACCTGGCGGACATGGACGCCGGGTTCTACTCCGCCGACTACCTCCGTGCCTGGATCCGCTCGGCGCAGCTGCGCACCTGGCTGGAGCGCGAGGTCGGCGAGGACTGGTGGCACAACCGCAAGACCGGCGAGCACCTGCGGTCGCTCTTCGCCGAGGGGACGCAGCCGACGAGCGAAGAGATCGCCGGCCGCCTCGGCTTCGACCCCTACGACACCAAGCCGCTGCTCACCGAGCTTGGCGCCTGACGCCCCTGGCCGGCATCGGCTCCCGCCGGGCGGAGCCCGGCTCCGCCGCCGCCTGACACCGCCGGACGGCACGACGCTCTCCGGGCCCGTGCTGAAGCACTGTGCCCTCCGGCGTCGAACCGCCGGCGGCGTCCCAGGAACGTCAGGTGCCTGAACCCAGGTTCGACCGGTTCTACCGGTACGACGAGCTGACGCAGATCCTCAAGGGCTGGGCCGAGGAGCGTCCCGACCTCTATGCGGTCGAGTCGATCGGGCAGTCGTGGGAGGGTCGCGACGTCTGGCTCTG
>DATDKA010000056.1:0-2804 GCA_036520235.1 Gaiellaceae bacterium | reverse complement strand
GCTGGCGAGGCTCGACCCGCCGGAGGACGCCCAGGACGAGTTCGACGCCCTGCTGGGCCACCTGGACGACGTCACAGCGGACCTGCGCGCCGTCGCGGTCGCCGCCCGGGGGAACGACGTGGTGAAGCAGCGCCAGGCCGCGACGCGGCTCGTGCGCTCCACCGGGGAGGTCCAGCAGGCCGAGACGGCGCTGAAGAACGCCGTCGAGGGCTAGCCAGCTCCGCGGAGCCCTAGCTCCGCATCGCCGGGAAGAGCACCACCTCGCGGATGGAGGTGCGGCCGCTCAGGATCATCGTGAGGCGGTCGATCCCGATCCCGATCCCGCCCGTGGGCGGCATGCCGTGCTCGAGGGCCTGGATGTAGTCCTCGTCGTAGGGCTGGGTCTCCTCGTCGCCCGCGGCCTGGTCGGCGCGCTGCTGCTCGAAGCGGGCTCGCTGCTCGTCCGGGTCGTTCAGCTCCGTGAAGGCGTTGCAGAACTCCATTCCGGCGGCGAAGCCCTCGAAGCGCTCCACGAGGCCGGGCTCGGAGCGGTGGTCCTTGGCGAAGGGCGACAGCTCCTTCGGATAGTCCATGACGAGCGTCGGGTTCTGGAGGTCGGGCTCGACGTGATGCGAGAGCAGGGCGTCCACGCGCTTCGCCCAGGTGCCCTCGCCGGGGAGCTCGTCCTCGCCCTGGATGTCGATGCCGGTCTTCTCCTTGATCGCGTCCCGGAGCGTGATGCGCTTCCATGGGCGGGAGAAGTCGACGGGGCCGTCGTAGCCCACGTCCTCGGCCACGTATGAGACGAGCTCCTCGAGCCGGTTCGCGATGTCGTTGTAGTCCGCGTACGCCTCGTACCACTCGAGCATCGTGAATTCCGGGTTGTGCTTGGGCGAGACGCCCTCGTTGCGGAAGTCCTTGCCGATCTCGTACACGCGCTCGAGGCCGCCCACGATCAGCCGCTTCAGGTAGAGCTCGTCGGCGATGCGCAGGTAGAGGTCGCGGCCGAGCGCGTTGTGGTGCGTCACGAACGGCCGCGCCAGCGCGCCGCCGTAGAGCGGCTGGAGGATCGGGGTCTCCACCTCGAGGAAGCCGCGCTCGTCGAGCCAGCGCCGGATGGCGCGGACGACCTTGGTGCGGAGGATGAAGAGCTCGCGCGCCTCCTGGTTGGCGAGCAGGTCCACCTCGCGGTGCCGGTAGCGCGTCTCGACGTCCTCGACGCCGTAGTACTCCTTCGGCACGTCGAGCAGCGACTTGGCGAGCAGCTTCCAGTCGGTCACGAGCAGGCTCAGCTGGCCGCGCCGCGTCTTGAACGCGGTCCCGTCGACGCCTATGAGGTCGCCGATGTCGAGCGACACCAGCGTGTCGAAGGAATCCTCGCCCAGCACGTCGCGCTTGGCGTGGAGCTGGATCTTCCCCTCGCGGTCCACGAGGTCGATGAACGCCGCCCCGCCCTGGTCGCGCCGCGCGACCATCCGGCCGGCCACGCGGTAGGCGCGATCGGTCTCCTGGCCGGGCTCCAGGTCGTCCACCACCGAGGACGTCGGGACGACGCCCTCGAACTGGTGCGGGTAGGGGTCGATCCCCTGCGCGCGCAGGCGCTCGAGCTTGACCCGGCGGTCGTCCACCGCGGGAAAGCTACTAGCGCTCGATCTTGGTGATCTTCAGCTTGCGCGCCGGGCCGCGGGGCACCTGCACGCTGACGGTCTCGCCGCGCTTGTGGCCGAGCAGGGCGCGGCCCACGGGCGACTCGTTCGAGAGCTTGTTGTCGGACGGGTCCGCCTCGGCGGAGCCGACGATCTTGAACTTCGTCGACTTGTCCGTCTTCTGGTCCTTCACGTGCACCGTGACGCCGACGCTCACCACGTCCGTGTCGACCGACTTCGCGTCGATCACGCGGGCGTTGCGGAGCTTCTCCTCGAGATCGGAGATCTGCTTCTCGAGCATCGCCTGCTCGTTCTTTGCGTCGTCGTACTCCGCGTTCTCGGAGATGTCTCCGAACTCGCGGGCCTCCTTGATGCGCTCGGCCACCTCGCGGCGCCTGTTGCCGCTCAGATGCTCGATCTTGGCCTTGAGGTCTTCGAGGCCTTCAGGTGTGAGGACTGTCTCTCGTGCCATAAGAAAAACCCCCGTCTTCCTTGCGGAGGGAGCGGATCAGTGTAGCAACCGTCTATACGGCTGAAACCGAGGATCTGGCTCAGTTTTCGAAGCTCTGAGCGAGGGTTTTGAGCCGCTTGACCTCGGCGCTGATCTCGGGGGCGCGGTTGCCCGGATCGCTGTTCAGAGCATCGATCCGATCGGCGATCCGGACCACCGCCGAGGCCAGGAACTCGTCCGCAGAGCCTCCGGCTCCGTTCGTAGTGGGCGCGACGGTCGGCGGCGCGGCCGGCGCCTGCATCCTCCGCAGGATCGAGGGGAGGATCGACGTGAGCACCAGGAGCACCAGCGTCGCGCCGAAGATCCTCGGCCACGGCTCCTCCACGGAGTCGAAGATGCCCGCCGCCAGGAGAATCACGGACGCCGAATCGAACGCGCCGAAGCCGACCGCGCTTCGGGTGAGGAGCCGGATCGAGTCGGTGTCGGCGCGCCTGGTGGCTCCGAGCATCGCGCATGCGTGCGAGCAGGCGATCGCGAGGACCGCAACGCAGGCGAAGGTGCGCCACAGGCCCTCGGAGCCCGCCTCGTCGTCGCCCCAGAGGCCGATCGCGAGGATCAGGAACGAGGCAACGGAGGCGAGGACTGTCAGCGTGCCCAGCGTTTGCAGGGTCTGCGAGGGACGAAGCCGTGCCGCGGCACCGGTCGACGCGACAGCGCTGCAGAGCGCG
>DATDKA010000055.1:0-16737 GCA_036520235.1 Gaiellaceae bacterium | reverse complement strand
CTCCTCCTGCTCCGCTTCCTCTTCGACCTCAGTGAGAGTCGTGATCATGAGCCAGCCGACGATGATGAGCGCCGCCGCCGTTGCCTGCGGAGGCACCATGCCGATCAACGGTGCGATGAAGAGAAACGGGAAGAACAGCAGGCCCGTGACGACACTGACCCAGCCGGTCCGGCCGCCTGCTGCCACGCCGGCCCCCGACTCGATGTACGTGGTCGCGGAGGAAGCCGAGGCGGCTCCACCCGCCATGGCCGCGACGGAGTCGACGAGGAGCGGCTTCCTGATGTCCCGGAACTCTCCCTTCTCGTTCAGGTAGCCCGCAGGCTTACCGACGCCGACGAGGGTCCCCATGGTGTCGAAGAAGTCTGCGAGGAAGAGCGCGAAGACCCAGACGAGGGTCGAGATGACCCCGAGCGTCGCGAAGGAGTCGAAGCTGAACTCCCCGACGAGGGAGAAGTTCGGGCTCTGGAAGATGTCGGACGGCCAGCGGGCCCACCCTTCGGAACCCGGGGTCGAGTAGACGGAGTAATCGGTCGCCCAGTTGACGATCGTGGCGAACACGGTCGTTGCGAGGATTCCAAGCAGCAGGTCGCCACGGAAGCGGATCGCCCGCAGGACGATCGTGACGACAAGGCCAAAGAGCGCGATCGCAATCGGCCAGGTCGTGAAGCGGCCGAGCTCCACCGGCGTCGCGGGGCCGCGCACCACGATGCCCGAGTTGTAGAGCCCGATGAAGGCGATGAAGAGGCCGATCCCGATCGCAATCGCCTTCTTGAGCTCGAGCGGGATCGCGCGCATGATCGCCTGGCGCAGGCCGACCAGGACCGCGAGGACGGCGACGAGCCCCTCGACGACGATCAGGCCCATCGCCTCGGGGAAGCTCAGGCCGTTCTGCGCTACGAGCGTGAAGGCGACGACCGCGTTCAGGCCGAGACCCGGCGCGATTGCGTAGGCCATGTTGGTGTAGAGGCCCATGATGATCGTCATCACGCCGGCGACCAGGCACGTCGAGGTGAGGACGGCCTCGAACGGGAGGCCTTGTCCCGCAAGGCCGGGGACGCCGGCGAAGCCGAGGATCGCCGGGTTCACGAAGATGATGTAGGACATGACGATGAAGGTCGTCATGCCGGCGATGGTGTCGCGCGCCAGTGTGGTGTCTCGGTCGCCGAACCGGAAGAACCGGTCCAGCGCGGAACCCTCGGACGGCGCGGCCAGGTCGCTCATGCAGATGCTCCTTTCCGCAAATCTGTGACGACGCCGGCGACTCTAAACCGACGGCTGGACGACGTTTTCCACATCGGCGACGGTGTCGGCGCCAACCGTGTGGGCGGCACGCCCGAGGAGGACGAGGCGTGTGCGCTGGCCGTGTCCTGGATGGGGGAGGCCGGGCTCGAGGTCGAGGTCGACGGGCGGGGCAATGTGATCGGTCGGCTGGTCGGGTCGCGGCCGGAGTTGCCCGAGGTCTGGACCGGGTCGCATCTCGACTCGGTGCCACAGGGCGGAAAGTTCGACGGCGCGCTCGGGGTCGTCGCGGGGCTCGAGGCGGTGCTTCGGGTTGGGGCTTCCGAACGGACGCTGGGCGTCGTGGTCTTCCGCGACGAGGAGACGGGCTGCCACGGAAGCCGGTGGCGCGTTCGTCATGCGTCGCTGCCTGGGACCTACGTCGAGGTGCACATCGAGCAGGGGCCTGTCCTCGCTGAGGCGGGCGCGCCCCTCGGCGTCGTGTCGAGCATTGCGGGGATCGTGCGCGCGTCTCGCCAGTTCTCGGGCCGTGCGGATCACGCCGGGACGACGCCTATGGCGCAGCGGGACGATGCTCTCGTCGCCGCCGCGGAGTACCTGCTGGAGGTCCGCGACGGGGCCGCCGCGATCGAGGGCGCCGTGGCGACCGTCGGCCAGCTCGACCTGCGGCCCGGCGCCGCGAACGTCATTCCGGGGTCCGTCCGGCTGACGGTGGATGCGCGCGCCCCGGATGCGGAGCGACTCGACCGGCTGGTGTCGACGCTAGGACTCGACGGTGCGCACTACCGGATCCCCCCGGTTGCGATGTCGGAGCGCGTCCGGGGCGTCCTGCGTGAGGAGGTCGAGCGCTACGGGGCGCCTGTGGTCGAGCTCCCTTCCGGGGCGGGGCATGACGCAGCCCCACTCGGCGGCGCCGGCGTGGAGGCCGGGATGCTCTTCGTCCGGAGCCTGAACGGCGGCGCGAGCCACTCGCCGGACGAGCATTCCTCCGACGAGGACGTGGGCCTGGCGGTGGAGGTGCTGACCGCCGTGTTGCGGCGGCTGGCCGGGAGCTAGCTCAGCGGAGGTAGCCGCTGAGCGCGCGCTGCGCGAGCTTGATCATCCAGACGCCGGCGAGCAGGCAGTAGACGATCGACGGAAAGCCGAGCCCGAAGATCGCGAGCAGCGTCAGGCGCGGATCCTCGTAGGCGAGCATGGTCTGCAACGCGGGGGAGATCGCGTACCCGAGCACCACCGACGCAGCGACGTGGAGGAGCGCCTTGGCCATGTCGTGCGGCGCCAGGCGTGGGAATCGGACGTCAATCCAGAGCGCGATCGCACCCGCGCCAACGCCGATCAGACCTGTGACGAGCCCAGGGTTCACAGCAACGCACCGGCGAGCATACCTACCTCATCGGCGCGCGCGGCTTTTTCTAAACCCCGTGGGCCCGCCGCCGCAGCGGGCCCACGGGGTGATGGGCTACCGGACGCGCAGCCGGAGCTGCGCCGACGCGTAGCCGCTCTTTGTTGCCTGGAAGACGATCATCCCGCGCTTCATGGCCCGGACCTTGAAGGTCGCAGACCCCTTGCGGTTGGTGCGAACGCGGGCCAGACGCGCGCCCGCTCCGGACAGCCTCACGGTCGCTCCGGCAATCGGGGCGTTCCCGGTGCCGCGTACGGTCACGACGATCTTCCGCACCCGCTTCCGCTTCGGAGCGCCTCGGGCGCTCAGCCGGAGCTGCCTGACCGTGCCGATCCGCTGAACCGGGCTCCAGTCGCCCGTGTTCCGCCCCTCGTCCACGGCCGCGACGTGCCAGTACAGCGGGATGCCCATCGCGTAGGCGGGATGCGTCAGCAGCGGCGCGTAGCTCGTGTTGTCGGTGATCACGTCCTCGATCGCGGTCGCGAAGTCGGCCCGCGTGGAGATCTGGACGCGGTACTGCTTCGGGCCGGGCTTCGGATCCCAGAGCAGGAGCGGGTATTTCTTGGAGTTGTCCGAGCGGACGCCGGTCGGCTCCGCGATCGTCCGTGTGAACACGTGCGTCCCCGAGTAGGGGCCCGCGATCGTCCCGAACGGCTGGCGCGGGAAGTTCGCCCGCACCTTCCAGCGGAAGACGCCGGTGCCGTACATGATGATCGGCGTCAGCGCGGGTGTCCGTAGGCCGGCCAGGTCGGCCTGCCTTCCGTCGGGGAGGTCGACGTGCACGTCGTACGACACGGCCCCCCGAACGTCGCTCCAGATCCAGGTCGGGATGTAGTCGCCGCGCGTCGGGTTACCCGCGCTCGGGACCGGCGCCTCGAGCCGTTTCTGGAATGTCCGTGGAGTCGACCAGGTGAGCCCGATCAGGTTCTCGTCGTCGGCTCGCACCCGCCAGTAGAGCACCGTGTCGGCCGGGTACGTCGTGTTGCTCGTGTACGCGGTCGAATCGGTGAGCACATCCTCGAGCAGCGTGCCGAAGCGGTCATCCTGGGAGACCTGCAGGCGGTAGCGCCGTGCCCCCTCGACGCCGCTCCAGCGGAAGGTCGGATGCCCCGCGAGGTCGGCGCCCGGGGCCGGCTCGAGCGCCGTCGGCGGGGTCGACCGCTTCTCGAACGACTGCGGAGCCGCTTGTAGAGGTACTCCTGCGGCCTGGCCGCCGTTCACGTCGGTGGCCGGCAGAACCGCCCAGTAGTACGACGTCGTCTCGTCGGGGTAGGTCGTCGGCTTGAAGAAGCTGCGCGGCGAGTAGACCGGCAGCTGGGTGAACGCGTAGTCGACGATGTTGCTGAACTGCGAGTCCTTCGCCACGAGGACGAAGTAGCTCTGCTTCCCTGCGATCGGCCTCCAGGTGAAGTACGGCGTGCGCGGCGAGAACGTGCCCGTGACCGGTGTGACGTAGTCGCCGGAGCCGAGGTACCCGGAGTTGCAGGACGGGGAGCAGGCGCCGCCCGTCGGATAGCCGAGCCACTTGAACGCCGGTCCCGGCAGGCTCGACGTGCCGCCGTTGACCACATACGTGTAGTCGCCGTAGACGTCCGTCCCCGCGCCGTCACGGTCGCTCCGGGCGCGAACCCGGGCGCAATACGTCGTGCCGGCGACCAGGGCGGGCAGATCGGTCGCCACCGACATCGGATCCTGGTACGGCTTCTGCAGGTTCCAGCCGGTGCCGAGCGGCGTCCACGCGTTGACGGAGGTGTTGACGACCCAGTGGCTGCCCGTGGCGGTCCAGTTGCAATCGGTGGCCCCCATCGGGGTCACCTCGACCTGGTAGCTGGCCGCGCCGGGAACCGGGTCCCAGGTGAGCAATGGGATCCGGGTCTGGTAGCCGGCGGTCCCGGGCTCGAGGTCGGTCCCTGGGTCGCTCACGTTGTCGCGAACGCGAACGTTCTTGACGCTCGTGCCCGCAACCGGCGGGACCTTGTCGAAGCGCTTGTCGAAGACCTGCCCTTCGTTCCAGTCGCCGGGGTTCCCGTCGACGTCGATGCCGCGGACACGCCAGTAGTACCGGTTGTCCTTGAGGACGGCTGTGGGCGCGAGGACGCTGCCGATCGTCGAGCCGACGCAGCAGACCTTCGAGCCGGGTGCGTAGTCCTGGGAGGTGCTGACCTCGAGCTCGTAGCGGGCGGCCCCAGGAATGGGATTCCACGCGAACTGCGCGTCGAAGACCTCGGCATCCGGGGAGAGGTCGTTGACGGCAACCCCGGTCCGCGACGGCCAGGCCCAGACGAACGACGCGACGGGGGACGGGGTCCCGGGGTTCCCCTGGGCGTCGACCGGCGTCACGCCCCAGTAATACGTCCCCGGAGCAAGCGCCCCGGCGCGCGTAAACGCGTTGGCGAAGGTCTCGACCGGCTTCCCCCCGATGACCGAGCCGAGCGTCGGGTCGTTCGCGATCGTGACGAGGTACTTGACCGCGCGGTCGACCGGGTTCCACACCAGCTTCAGCGGCGTCGCGGGATACGACACGACCGCGCCGCCCACCGGCGACTGGGGTTGCGGCGCCCGGAGGACCTTCGAGAAAGCGCGTGGGTTCGTCCACGGCGAGACAGCACCGGTCGCCGTGCTTGCGCGCACGCGCCACCAGTACGTCCGGTCCGGCAGCGACTTCTTCAACGTCGCGCGAGTGTTCTTGGTGAAGAACCGGTCCTGACCCGAGCCGAGCACCGGGGCGTTCATCCCCGAGTCGGCGGCGATCTGGAACTCGTACTGCGCGGCGCCTGCCACCGGAGCCCAGCCGAACCACGGG
This sequence comes from Gaiellaceae bacterium, assembly GCA_036520235.1. Taxonomy (GTDB): domain Bacteria; phylum Actinomycetota; class Thermoleophilia; order Gaiellales; family Gaiellaceae; genus JACDAN01. Next base: position 11,293 of record DATDKA010000055.1, on the reverse strand, counting down.
ACGCCGTCGCTCCGGACTCCGGCTGCGGGGGCCGTGAGCGCCGGCGCCGAGAGTGATGCCTTCGGTGCGGTCGCGCCGATCGGCGCCAGGAGCAGCGCAACGGCGACGACGGCTCCGGCGACGGTCGCTCCGCGCCGCCCGGCCGAGGCGAGGCGGAGGAGCGGGACGAGCCGTGGTGTCGTCGCCGCATACCGGTGGTATTCGGGGAAGCGCTGCGCGAGCGCCTGCTCCTCGAGCCGCATCCGGATCGTCTGCGCCACACCGAACATGAACGCGAGCACGACGTTCCGCACGGTGGTCGAGGCGATCACCAGCCCCGCGAACGCCACCAGCTCGCCGAGGTAGACCGGGTGCCGGACGACGCCGTACGGGCCGCTCGTGACGAGGCCGCGCGCCTCCGGCAGGATCCCGAAGCAGCGTCCGAGTGTGACGAAGGAGACGAGCAGCCACGCCCAGGCGACGAGCGCGATCATCTCGCCGGAGACGAGGAGCCAGGTCGGCGTCGACTCCGCAGGCTGCTCCAGGAGCGGCACCGAGACGAGGGCCGCAGCGCAGGCGAGGAACGCGATCGGGGACCGCGCGTGGCGCTCCGGCGCCTTCCGGATGACCACGCATACGCTGACGGCGAAGAGCACCGCCGTGCGCAGCAGCACGAAGCCCGCGACGCTCCAGGTATGAGCGGACGGATTGGACAGCACGTCGCTCGCGGCGTGCGCTGCCGCGACTGTGCTCGCGGCAGCAAGAGCTGCGAAGACCCCTGCGACGAGGAAGCGGCTCATCAGGTTCAACCTCCGAAGGTGTCGAGGAACGAGAACACCGCCGGCCCGAGAATCACCACGAACATCGCGGGGAAGATCAGGAAAACCAGCGGGAACAGGAGCTTGATCGGCGCCTTCTGCGCCCGCTCCTCGGCCGCCGAGCGGCGGCGCTTGCGCATGTCGACGGCGAGGTCGCGCATGATCTGGCCGATCGAGACGCCGCGCGTCTCGCCCTGGAGGACCGACCGGACGCACGAGCGCATCAGCGGCGTGTCGCAGCGCTCGAGCAGGTTGCGCAGCGCCTCGTTCGTCGAGAGCCCCATGCTCTGCTCCTGGAGCGTCAGCCGCAGCTCGTCTCCGAGCGGGCCGCTGAATCGTTCGGCGGCGAGCTGGAGCGACCCGGTGAAACCGAGACCGGCCTCGACCGTCACGACCAGGAGGTCGATCAGGTTCGGCAGCTCGTAGTCGATCTTCTGCGACCGCTCGCGCGCCCGGCGGCGAACGAGCGTCATCGGCGCGGTCCAGCCGATCAGGGCCGCCATCAGTACCCCTCCGACCGTAAGCAGAGGGCCGTAACCGCCGATCGACGACAGCCACAGCCAGAACGCGGGCGCCCCGATCGCACAGAGGATCCGGTAGCCGGCGAACTTGCGTGGTGCGAGGCCGTAGATCCCGGCGGCGACGAGGTCACGCCGGATCGCCGCCTCGCGCAGGTTTCCGAAGCGCCCGGCCATCGAGGCGGCGCCGCCTGCGAGGCTGTCGAGCGCGCTTCTCGTCACGCTCGAGCGCGAGTCGTCGTTCCTTTGCCGCGCGGTGAACCCGTACGAGCTGATCCGGCTCAGCGTCTCCGACCCACGGAGCCTCGGCATCAGCGCCGCGCGCGCCACGAGAACCGCGGAGGCGCCGGCCAGTGTCACTCCCATCAACAGAAACAGCACCATGGCGTCCTCCTAGACCTTGATGTTCACGATCCGCTTGATTACGAGCGAGCCGGCGATGAGCATCGCCGCGGCCACCGTGAGCGCGACCTTCCCTACGCCGGTCGTGAACAGCGGCGCGATGTATCCGGGGTTGATGGCCGAGAGGGCGAGCAGCAAGCCGACCGGCAGGGCGGAGACGATCCAGCGCGACATACGACCCTGGGCCGTCAGCGTCTGGATCAGCCGACGCAGCTCGAAGCGCTCGCGAATCGTCTCGGTCACGCGCTCGAGGACCTCGGCCATGTTGCCGCCCGTTCGCCGCTGAAGCGCCGCGACGAGCGCGACCTGCTCCAGGTCCTCGTTGTCCATGCGCCGGACGGTCGAGCGGATCGCATCTTCGAGCTGGACGCCGAGCTGCTCGTCCGCGACGACCCGGCGGAACTCGCTCCTCGACGGCTCGTCGGCGTCGTCGACCACCACCGAGAGGGCACCGACGAAGCTGTGCCCCGCGCGGAGCGCGGAGGCGAGCACCTGCAGGTTGTCCGGAAGCTGTTCTCCGAACTGCTTCCGCTTGCGCTCCAGCTTGCGGTGGATCAGCGATCGGACCGTCCAGGGGATGGCCAGGCCGACGAGCGCGAACAGGAGCGAGCCGGTGACGAGGACGATGAGCCAGCTCACGAAGATCGTCCCGGCGAGCGTCCACATGGCGATGTGGAACGGCGGCATGCTGATCTCCGCGAGCTCGACCGTCTCCTTGAACCGAGCCCACCACTGCGTCGTCTCCAGCGAACGCTCGGCGCCCACGAGCACGCGGCTCGTGATGCGCCCGCCGCCCGACGGCTGTTCCTCCGGCAGCGTCGGCCGGACGGAGACGAACTCGGCCATCCGGGAACGCAGCGTCCGCCGTCGTGGTCGGAGCAGGGTCAGGACGGCGAAGCCGAGGAGCAGTGTCGTGCCGAGCGCGACGACGAGCATCGTCAGCGGCGACTGCAGGATGCGTGCCCCGACCGAGGGCCGATAGGGCTCGGCGGCAGCCGCCGCCTCCTCGGGGATGTTGTACCCGCTCACGAGCAGGCCGGGCACGCCCTTGATCCGGATCGCGATCCGCACCCTCTGGCCGACGTCCGCGGTCGACTCGTACCGGAGCATGTACTCGCTGGCAAGCTCCGAGCCGAGCTCCGAGAAGATCGGCTCGAGCGCCTTCGGCGAGCTGGCCTCCAAATAGCGTCCGCCGGTCTGCGCCGCGAGCTTGCCCAGGGTCTTCGCGTCGTAGTACCGGGACCTGAGGCCGACCGAGAACACCCGGACGTGGGCCGCGCGCGCCTTCGCGATCGCAGCGGCCGGCGAGGCAAGGCTGCCGACCTCCTGCCCGTCGGACAGCAGGACGATCGAGCCGGGGGAGAGGTGCTCCTCCTGGATCATCGAGATCGCCTGGTCGATCGCCTCGTACATCCGCGTGAAGTAGGCGATCCGCGGGGTGCCTTCGAGCGCCTCGTCGATCTCCCCCTCGTCGGTCGTGAACGGCAGGACGGTCTCGGTCCTGGCGTTGTAGGCGAGCACGGCGAGCTGCTGAGATGGACGGCGCTTGGCCGCGAAGCCGCGCGCAGCGGCCATCGCGTTGCGAATCGGGTCGCCGGTCATGCTCTTGCTTGCGTCGATCACGAGGACGACGCCGGACGCAGGCCCCGTGGCCTCGCCGACCGGCGTCAGGCTGAAATCCGGGACGAGCACGCCGTTTTCACGCAGCGTCACCCGGTCCGCCGTCAGCTGGGCCTTCTTCGGCAGGCTGATCACGAAGGCCCGCTCCGGGAACTCCGTGCCTCCCGCCTCCACCAGGCTGAGGGGCCGTGCCGCCGCCGCCGCCACGACGATCGCGGCGGCGACGACGACGAGCGCCAGGACCGCAAGCCGTGCCCTCATCGCGCTGCCGCCCGCGAAAGGTCCGGTTGCCCGGCGTGGCCGTTGGAGAAGATCGTGACCGGAAGCGTGATGCCGCGCTTTTCGAACTTGTGAAGGAATGTCGGTCGCAGGCCGGTTCCGTGGAGCGCGCCGACGACGACCCGGTCGGGGGTGACCCGCTCGACCTTGAACTCGAAGAGGTCCTGGAGCGTGATCACGTCGGACTCCATCCGCTGCACCTCGGTGATCGCCGTCACACGCCGCGAGCCGTCCTCGAGGCGCTCGAGGTGCACGATCATGTCGAGAGCCGAGGCGACCTGGCCGCGGATCGCGCGGAGCGGGAGGTCGTACCCCGTCATCAGCACCATGGTCTCGATTCGCGCGAGCGCGTCTCGCGGCGAGTTGGCATGGATCGTGCTGAGGGAGCCGTCGTGGCCCGTGTTCATCGCCTGCAACATGTCGAGCGCCTCGGCGCCGCGGACCTCGCCGACGATGATCCGGTCGGGCCGCATGCGCAGCGAGTTCCTGACCAGGGTGCGGATCGGGATCTCGCCCTGCCCCTCGATGTTCTTCGGCCGCGCCTCGAGCCGGAGCACGTGGCGCTGATTGAGCCGGAGCTCCGCCGCGTCCTCGATCGTGACGATCCGCTCGGTCTCGGGAATCGCGGTGGAAAGCGCGTTCAGGAGCGTCGTCTTCCCCGACCCCGTTCCGCCGGAGATGAGAACGTTGAGCTCGGCGAGGATGCACCGCTGCAGGAACTCGACCGTCTCGGTGCTCAGCGTCCCGAGCTTGATCATGTTGGTCATGTCGAGCCGCTTCTTGCTGAACTTCCGGATCGTCACGATCGGGCCGCTCAGCGAGAGCGGCGGGATCACCGCGTTGACGCGGCTCCCGTCGGGGAGACGAGCGTCCACGAGCGGCGAGGTCTCGTCGATTCGGCGTCCGACCTGGGCGACGATCTTGTTGATGATCCGCCGCAGGTGAGACTCGTCCGTGAAGCGGACCGTGGTCTCGTACAGCCGGCCCTGGCGCTCGACCCAGACCTCGAACGGGCCGTTGACCATGATCTCCGTAATCGAGTCGTCGGCGAGCAGCCGCTCGAGCGGGCCGTGGCCGAGGATGTCGTCGGCGATCTCCGCCGCCAGCCCCTCGCGGTCGTCCCGGGAGAGCCCAGCCTCCGTGGACAGATGCGTCTTGATGTCGTTTGTGACGCGGTCGCGGAGCGCGTTCGGGTCCATCGTGGCGTTGAAGAGCTGCGGGCCGAGCTCGCCGATCACCGTCAGGTGGATCCGGTTCTTTAGCTCGGCGAACGGGTCAGGTCCGCGTGACGTCGCGGCGGCCGGACGTGCTGCTGAGAGTCGTTCGTGCAGGTCCATCAGCGCTTCCTCCTCAGGAGCCCGTTGCGCTTGCCGTTGCTCGACGCCGGCGCGTCACCGTTGACGTAGAGGGCCGCGAGCGAGTGGAACGCTCGGGCGGCCTCTGACCGGCCGTTTGCGAGCACCACCGGCCTGCCCTCGTTGACCGAGACAGGGATCTCTCGGTCGCTCGGAACGAAGACGTCCGGCGACCGGCCGATGATCGAATCGACCTCGTCCTTGTCGATCCCGACCCGGCTGTCGGCGCGGTTGAGCAGGACGCGGACCCGCTCGCGGTCGTACCCCATCAGCTCGAGCGTCTCCAGCCCGAGCTTGGTGTTCTTCAGCGAGAGCGAGTCGAGCATTCCCACCATGCACACGTGCGAGGAGCTGTCGATCGACGCGATCACCTCCGGCACGAAGCCGGGTGGCGTGTCGACGATCACGAAGTCGTTGGACGCTCGAAGCACGGCGTAGACCTCGCGGAGGAACTCGACCGTGATCGCCCCGGCCTGGTCGGGCCGGGTCGGAGCCATCAGCACCCGCGCGCCCGAGCTGTGCTCGACGAGGAAGTCCTCGATCTTCTCGGCGTCGACCGAGCCGCCGGCCTTGGCGAGGTCGTAGATCGTCCGCTGCGGCGCGAGGCCCAGCGCGAGGCCGATGTCCCCGAACTGGAGGTCCAGGTCGACGAGCGTCACCTTGAGCCCGCTCTCCGCCAGCGCGACCGACAGATTGCAGGAGGTCAGGGTCTTGCCCGTTCCGCCCTTCGGTCCGAGCACGCAGATCATCGGCGCGAGCGCGACGCCGGTGGAGGACGCACTGCCCTGCCTTCGCGCGACGGCCTTCTCGAGCGTGAAGAGGACGTTTCCGGGCGTCTCCGGCAGCGCCACGATGTCGTCGGCCCCGGCCTCGAAGACCCGGCGGACAAACCCGTTCGGCGAGCTCTCGCAGAGCACGACGACCGGCCGCTCGCGGCGCTGCTTGACGGCGCCGTCGATGAAAACGAGCGCGCGCTCGGAGTGGCCCGCGCAGGCGACGACGACGAGATCGGTGGCCGTCTCCTGGAGTGCCGTCCAGCTCTCCTCGAGGCCGTCGACGACCGCGACGATCTGGATGTCCGAGCCCTCCGGAAGAGCGGACTCGATCAGCTGTGTATCGACGCCGGCGTCGAGCGCGACGAGAGTCTTGACGCGGTTCGTCATCATCGGCCTCCCAGGAGCCGGCGAGCCTGACCGTAGACCGCCACCGGCGGAACGCCGACGAGCACGCTCTCCGCCGTCGCGATGCCCGGCTTCGTCACGGGAGCCCCGGCGCGGGGCCGCAGGATGAGCCAGACCTTGCCGTTGTCGACCGCCCAGGCGAGCTCGGTCGCCTGGTTGCGGTTGACGCGGAGGGTGACGTTCGCCGTCTGGTTCGTCGCCCCGACGCCGGCGCCGGTGTCGGACGGCGCGTCGAGAACGAGCGCGTTCTGCATGATCACCTTCGTCACCGGCCGGCCCTGGCTGGCACCGCCGCCGCCGGTCACGTTGAAGCCGGCCATCACGTCGACCCGGTCACCTGGCTCGACCTGCCCGATCATTCCGCGAGCGGAATCGAGCGGGACGGAGATCGCGCGGTTCTTCCCAACGAGCTTGGCGCCGATCGCGTCCGTCGTGGCCGCGAAATCGGTGACCGTGAGCTGCTGGCCGGGGTAGATGTCCTCGACCGCGACGCGGCCGCGCAGGGTCGACGGGTCGGTGATCGCGCCGTCGCGCACCTGCTCCTTCGGCGTCGCGTCGCTCTGGAAGAGCCGCTTGACGCCGACGACGTCTCCAGGCATGCCCTTCTCGATCAGCGTCTTCGCGACGAGGACCGGTACGGGCTCCGTGTCGGCGCTGACGCTGCTCCGGTACTGGTTCAGGTACAGGAGCAGGACGAACGCCGCCATCAGCGCCGCAATGCCCCCGAGAGCAACGGTCCCGCCTCGGGTGGACAGCATCTTCTGCATGACTTGCACTTGGGGACCTCCTAGTCCGTAAGCACCGCGACGCACGGCTCGAAAGCGTTCGGGTCGCAGGGTTGACCGCCAGCGCCCCCGTCATTGAGGGCCGAGACGTATTTGATGAAGTGGCCGACGATGTTTCCGGCGTCGTTACCCGGAACCGGGTCATCGCCATTGCCCTGACAGGGGTTCGAAAAGCCGCCGCCGGAGGCGGTCCAGCCTGTGATGTAAAAGGTCGCGAACTTGAGGACCGGGACGGTCCCGCTGCCGCTGCCGTCGAACGAGCCGTACGGCGTGATGAAGACCCTCAGGAACCGTGGGTCACTTGGATCGAGGTTCGGAAACTGGCTCCAATGGTTCGGCGCCGTACACGCGGATGGCTTTTCAGCGCCGAGGACGCGCAGGTTGAGGCCGGCGGGCACCTGGTTCGTCGCGCCGCCGGTCTGGATCGCGACGCAGTTCCACGGCTCGGGGCTTGCCCAGAGCGCGGTCGCGGTCGCCGGGCACGGAAAACCGGGATTCTGGGTGTACCGCGGCGCGCAGCCGAAGGCGAGCTCGTCCTTGAGATTGGTCTTGCTCATCCCCGGCGGGTCGCTCGGCTGGTACCCCGGCGGCTCGCAGTCGAGCGACTGGTTCTGGCTGCCGCCCACGACGCGGAGCGAGACGATCGGATCGTTGACCGTCCTCGCGTTCTGGAGATCCGGCGTCAGCCCGATCTTGACGACGAGGTTGTGCGTCGACCCCTGCGCGAAGGAGTTCGTCCAGAAGCTCCCGTTCTCCCAGACCTGCGCCAGCTTGACGGGACCTGACCGGATGGAGTTTGCGCTGAAGACGCGCTGGACGTTCCCGAACGAGCCCTGGCAGGGGTTGTTGTTCTTGTTGCTGCAGGCCTGCCCGTTGATCGTCGACCCGTTGCCCTCCACCGCCCACGAGAGCTGGACCGGGAGCGGGCCCGAGTTGGCCGGGATCGCGAAAAAGCCGAACTGGCCGTTCCCGGTCGTGAGGAAGCGCTTGCTGGGGTTGTCGTAGTTCAGCTCGTGCTGAACCCCGTTGATCGTCGCGAAGACCCTTCCCTTGACGGAGTTCGGGTTGTTGACGCCGAAGTCCACGTCCGCGCTGACGCCGACGGTGCACGTGGTGATCTGCGACGTGAAGTACGGGTCTGTACAGGACCCGTTGAAGAGCGTCACATCGCGCGCGATCGGCGGATTCGGCTGGACCGCGCTGCCGCCCGTCGAATACCCGCGGATCATCACGATGCCGTTCGCGGAGCCCGCGTCGTAACACGCGACGAAGGCATTGGCGCAGTCGGTCGACCCGCCGGCCTGGCTCATGATCACGCGCACGCCGATCTTGTCAGTCGAGATCGAGACCGGAAGCGGCGAGGCCGTGTTGTCCCAGACCGAAAGCCCGTTTGCGGTGCCGGTGTTGGTGAGCGCCCGACGCCCGATTTCCGTGCCGTTGTTCTCGTTGATGAAGACGACGGTCACCTGCGACGGGTCGACGTCCGGCGCGGCGATGGGCAGCGCGCCCTTGCTCGATTCGATCTGGTAGGCGCGCACTCGGGCGTGCGCGTTGATCGCGGAGACCCGGTTGAAGAGGCCTGGGATCCGGAAGAAGAGCGGGACGTTGGCCTCCGTCATCTTGACGTCGAGCATCATCGAGCCGCACATGTCGCCCGTGTCGTCCGCCGGCGGGCCGCCGACGGCGTACGTCTTGCTGTTGATCAGGACGGACACCACGCCTTTCGTGGTGCCGCCGATCTGGCCGTTGTAGGAGCCTGCGACGCCGGTGTCGCCTGCATAGCGGCGCGCCATCGCGGTGGCCGGGCCGGTGTTCGGGCAGTTCGACAGGTACGGTCCTCCTGCCAGTGCGGCGGCGTCGGCCTGCATCTGCAGGTGCCGCTTGTGCACGAACCAGTTGCCGACGTCCGCGACGAAGATCATGAAGACGAGGAGCACAGGCAGCCAGAGGACGAAGAGCGGCAGCGCCGCTCCGCGCTCCGAGGCGAGCGACTGGCCGACCGAATGCAGGCTCGTCACGCGCATCCGGCGCTGTAGTTGGTCGGTCGCGCCTCGAGCCGCATGGTCGAGGAGCCTGAGATCGTGGTCTGCGTGACGCTCATGCGCGCCGCGAGCACGCCGAGCCAGCGGTAGGTCGCGGTCAGCGTGACGCGTACCGGGTCCCCGACGTTCGACGTGCCGTTCGGGAAGTCGATGCAGACCTGAATCGGGCTCGGGACGGAGGAGGTACCGCCGTTGTGGAGCTCGTTCGACGTCACCTGGTCACGGATGTACTGCTGGAGCGATCCGCTGCCGGACGGGTTCTTGTTCACCGTCGCGAAGCGCGCACCCTCGTTCGCGAGGTGCGTCTCGTCGATCCAGTAGTTGAAAGCCTTGCCGAAGTCGAGCATCCCGAAGAGGAGAAGCGCGAGCACGGGCAGGATCAGCGCGAACTCCACGAGCGCTGCTCCCCGCTCTCCGCGAATTCGGCGAACTAGCTGCGAGCGCATCGCTCAACCACCGCCGAGCCCCGTGGCGGCATTGGTGAAGAAGGCTGAGACGGTCGTGCCGATCGAGGTCAACGCGGTGATCGTCAGGAGCGTGACGAGCATGAGGATCAGGGCGTACTCGACCAGCGTCTGACCGGACTCCTCAGAGCCAAAGCGCCACAGCCTGCTGCTCATCCCTCCTCCTTTCACACGCGCGTCCCCCGACGCGCTGACTCCCCGTTGAAATCGCCTGCCCCCGCCTCGGAGCCCGAGGCGGGGGCCGGCGATTGCGTTGCTGAGCGTCCCCCTTAGGCAGCGCCGATCGCCGTTGCGATCTGGTCGAGCCGGGCCGAGACGTTGCCACCGAGCGTGGTGAGCGCGGTGATCGAAACGACCGCGATCAGCGCCAGAATCAGCGCGTACTCCACGAGCGCCTGGCCCTCCTCGCGGTCACGAATCGACGCGACCCACGTCTGCAGTCCTACATACATCTGCAGCATTTCCCCTCTTCACCTCCCCTCAGGTGATCCCGCGCCCACGAGGGCGCCTCCCATGTCCGGGTGGCCGCAGCCACCTGGGTTCGACCGTATGCCCGAACGGCCGAGAACGAGATACGCCAAAGGGCTGGTCCGACTAGACCTTGCGACGGTGTTGATTCGGGCCCGGGAGCGCGAGAGTGAGCGCTATGGGGAAGGGGGCAGCAGCACTTGTACGCGCAGACGGCGAGGCCGTTTGCGAGCGGGTCGTCATGGCCGACAACCCGCTGATGCGGCTCAAGGGCCTGATGGGGAGAGCAGGCCTTGAGCCGACCGAAGGGCTGCTGATCCGGCCAACGTCCGCGATCCACACGTGCTTCATGCGCTTCCCGATCGACGCGCTCTTTCTCGATCGCGAACTGCGCGTCGTGGGGATCGCGAACGAGTTGCGACCTTGGCGCTTCGCCGGCCGGCGAGGCGCCAAGGCCGTGATTGAGCTCGCGGCGGGCGAGGGGCGCCGCCGCGGTGTCGAGCTCGGGGATCGGCTCGAGCTCGTGGACGCCCCCGCCTCCTAGGAGCGGGCGTGGCCTCCTTCACCGACTACCCACCCGAGGCACCGTCAAGGATCGTGCTCGAGCTGCAGCGGCTCCGGGCCGGCGACTCGATGCGCCGCCTCGCGGGGCATCGCTACGCAGGTGCGGCCGCCGTCGCGCTGCCCCTCGTCGCGCTCGCGTACCTGCGGTTCGGTGCGAGCGGCCGCTTCGCGGTCGCTGCGTTCCTGATCCCGGTCCTCTGTGTCCTGGCGGCGATCGACCTGGCCGAGCGTCGGTTGCCGAACCGGATCGTCCTGCCTGCGACCGCGGTCGTTCTGACCGCGCAGGTCGCGATCGCCCCCGATCGCGCCCTCGAATGGACGCTGGCGGCGCTCGGCGGCGCGCTCATCCTGCTGCTGCCGCTGCTCGTCCTTCGCTCCGGCGTCGGGATGGGGGACGTGAAGCTCATGCTGTTGCTCGGCGCGGCGCTCGGCGCCGCCGTCATAACCGGCTTCCTGGTCGCCTCGATCGCAGCCGGCGCCTACGCAGTCGTGCTCCTCGCTCGTGGCGGGGCAGATGCAAGGCGAGCCGCGTTCGCCTTCGGCCCATTCCTCGTCTTCGGCGCGCTCGTCGCGCTCTTTCTCCAGTGACCATGATGATCGCGCAGACACTCTCGACCCACATCGACCGGGAAGCGCCGGAGGTTCTCAGCTGGCGCTGGGAGCAGCTGCTGGACGCGGGGTACGACGAGGCCGCGGCCTCGTACCTGGCGAAGCGGGTGGAGATCGACCTCCACTTCGCCATGCGCCTCGTCCACGACGGCTGCCCGCCGGAGACGGCGCTCCGCATCCTGGTCTAGGTCGCGCCGCTCGGAGCTAGA
>DATDKA010000054.1:0-17051 GCA_036520235.1 Gaiellaceae bacterium | reverse complement strand
GATCAGCCAGACCGCGCGCGCATCGACGTGGAGGAGCTCAACGGCGATCAATGCGATGGTCGCCGACATCACGCTCGAGCTGACGGCGAGCCCTCCGACAAGCGGAAGCTCCCGCAGCATCCCGCTGCCACCGGCGATGCGGATCACGACGGAGACGACGGCAACGCCGACCAGCGCGGCCGCCACCGCAGCCACCAGGGCGCCGAGCCATCCCGCGATCCCGAACGCGTCTCCGCGGCTTGCGATCGCCTGGAAAAGCGCGATGGCGATGGAGCAGGTGAGCGCATAAAGAGCGAGGTTGAACGCTGCCTTGATCGGTCGTTGCCGACGCAACACGGCGACCGCGACCAGCCCCCCAACGAGCTGGGACGCGAGCAGCTCGCCCGGCGCAAGCGTGAAAAGTCCCAGGACGAGCGCGACGTCGCTCAACGACAGGCTGTGCGCCTGGCCTCGAAAGTGGAAGTGGATCGGGCACGCCTCCGTCACCGTAAAGAGCAGAGCGACCGCCAACAGCGCGCCCACGAAGCCGGCGGGCACCGGGCGTGCTCCATCGACGGCGCCGAAGAAGGTCGCCGCCGCCGCCCCGCCGACCGCCGACGTGAAGGCGGTTACGTGCAGCGTCTGTCGCGGCACCGCCGGCAACGCAACGCGCCCAGTGACGAACCGACGCAGTCGGAGTGTCAGTCCCAGGAGGCCGTAGCCCACGCGTCCCCAGTCCAGGCGTCGCCGGACCAGCTGCTGCCGGACCATGAGCTCCCGGACCAGCTGCTCCCGGACCATGAGCTACCCGACCAGCTGCTCCCCGACCACGAGCTACCGGACCAGCTGCTCCCCGACCACGAGCTACCCGACCAGCTGCTCCCCGACCACGAGCTACCCGACCAGCTGCTCCCGTTCCAGCTTCCGCCCGACCAGGAGCTGCCCGCCGCCGCTGCTGAGGCGAGCGCCGCGCTGTCGACCGGCCTGCCGAAGATGTCTCGTTCGCCGGTCAGGACGACGCCGTCTCGCGTCAGGTGATCCTGACCACGGGAGGCCTCGAGCGAGCCTCTGCCCGTCGAAGCGGGGAAATTCTGGCCGGTGTACGACCACGGCGGGTTCTTGCCCGCCATCTCGGCGAGGCGGATCTGGCCCGCCCCTTGCGCCTCGGAGTCGAAACCGCCCAGCTTGCCGGCGTTGTCCTTCAGGAACCGCTTGACGAGGTCCGGCGACATCTGCGGGTACTTTTCGAGGATCAGCGCAACGGCACCCGCGGCGACGGCCGTCGCCTGAGACGTGCCGCTACCTCGGAAGTACGTCTCGCCGAGGCGCGCCGCAGGGTGGTTCGCGTCGATGTACGAGTTGCCGACGCGAAGCCCCTGTAGATGGGACCCGGGCGCGACGAGGTCCGGTTTCTTGCAGCTTCCGCAGCCGGCCGAGCTCGCGGAGAAGGGCGCGACGTCGTCGTCCTTCCGATTCACCGTTCCCATCGAGTCGGACGCGGCGACGGCGATCACGTACGGGTTGTAGGCCGGATTCGCGAGCCCGGGAGCACCCGCGCCGCGCTGGTAGCCGGTGTTGCCGACGGAAGCGAGGACGACAATGCCCTTCTTCCACGCCTGCTCGACCGCATACGCGAGCGGATCGAGATCGTAGGTCTGCTTCGAGTTCGTCCCGTAGGACAGGCTGAGGACGCGAATGTTGAGGCCCGGGTCGTGCGCGTGCTCGACCACCCAGTTGATTGCCGCGATCACCTGCGTCACGTCCGCCCCACCGTCCGCCGTCGCAACCTTGAGGCTGACGATGCGCGCATCGGGAGCGATGCCGCGGTATGCAGAGGCGGGGGCCGTCGAGTACGGCGCGGTGAGGGTGGTCCCATGACCCGCGATCAAGCCCGCCAGGAACGTTCCGTGGCCGTAGGTGTCGAGACGGGTCAGGTTCGTCGCCTGGGACTCGAACGAGAGGTCCGGCCCGTTGACGATCTTGCCGGGGGTGTCGAGGCCGGGAACCGGTGAGACGCCCGAGTCGATCACCGCCACGTCGACGCCGTCGCCCGTATAGCCGGCGTCCCACCATTTCGGCGCACCGATCGTGGTCGCGACGCTGAACATGGAGTTGGAGTCGAGTGCCGGGTCGTACTCGCCCGTCGCGCCCCAACTCGCGCCCGCCAGAGCGAGCATCGCTCCACAGACGCACAGGAGGGCAACCGCCGTCCGCCGAATCGAACCAACCTGCCGCAACACCGAACGAGACCTCCCAAGCCGCAGTTACAGACGGCACCGTAGATTCCTGGCGCGGCAGGGTCGTCCCCTGTTCGGGGTAGGCGCCCCGCCGTCCAAACAGATCCCTCTACTCAGGGATTCGCAGGGGCGAAGTCCGTTCGCCCTCCGACGTCCCGGAGGCTGGTCGGACGACTAGAGCCGCGCTAGGGTCGAACGATGAGCTGCGATACGCCCACGCGCTCGAGGATTCTCCCTGGGGCCCCGGCGGTGATGCTACGACGGCCGGCCGAGGCCCCGGAAACCGGGAGAAGGGAGGCGATGCGCTCCGGGCACGCTTCGTCTCCCGGGCGGAGCGTTGCGTACGCGACCCGCTTCTGTCGTGACGCAGATGAGTCATTCGATGGCGACTGAGATCGATTACACCGAGGACCTGCGGAGGATTGCGCCGGATCTGGCGCCGTCGATCGCGAAGCTGAGGATGCCCGCGTACGTTCTCGACCGCACCGGCACCGTCCGGTGGATGAACTCGTCGGCGATCGAGCACTTCGGCGACCTGCGCGGCATGCGGATCGGCCAGATCGTGTCGCCGGAGTACCGGACGCTCGCACGGCAGGAGTTCGCCTCGAAGGTGCTCGGGGCGACGGAAACGACCGAGGCACGCGTCTCCGTTCGGAACCCCCAGGGCCGCGAGATCCCCGTCGACATCAGCTCGACCCAGCTCGTGCAGGGCGACTCCGTCGTCGGCGTCTTCGGGCTCGCCGACCCTGCCGGGGCACCCGCGCCGGCTTCCGGGCCGACGCCGCACCTGACGCCGCGCCAGATGGACGTGCTCCGGCAGCTGGCGATGGGGCGCTCGACCGAGGGGATCGCCGAAGCGTTGGGAATCTCCACCGAGACCGTGCGCAACCACGTTCGCGGAATCCTCGAGCGACTCGACGTCCATACGCGGCTCGAGGCTGTGATCCGCGCTCACACACTCGACCTCATCTAGCGCCGGGCGATCACGACCCCGATCAGGCAGAGCGCTCCGCCGGCGAGGGCGAGGAGCGGCGGCGTCTCGTCCAGGAGCCCCCACGCGATCAGGATCGCGATCGGCGGGACGAGGTAGGTGGTGGCGCCCATCCGCCCCGCGCTCGTCCGGCTCAGGGCGTACGCCCAGGTCATGAAGCCGATCGAGGTCGGGAAGACGCCGAGGTAGACCACCCAGGCGATCGAGCTCGGACGCGCATCCCCCAGTTCGTCCACGAGCGTCGGCGCAAACGGCACGCAGACGAGGGCGCCGATCGTGCACGCCAACCAGGTCAGGCTCAGCGCCGGCACCCGCGAGAGCAGCGGCTTCTGCGCGACGACGGCGATCGCGTACGCCGCCGCGGCCAGTAGACACAGCACCGTCCCCCAGCCGGCCGACACGCTGCGTTCCGACGTCGCGAAACCGATTGCGATCACACCGCCGAAGGCGACCGCGCAGCCCGCAAGCAAGGCCCGCGGAAATCCCTCACCGAGGAGAACGCCCGCCAGCACCGCGATCAGGATCGGCCCGACGTTCACGAGCATCGCGGCGGTGCCGGCGTCGATCCGTCGCTCGGCTTCGTTCAGCGCCAGGTTGTAGAGCCCGAACCAGCAGACGCCGATCACGAGGAGGAGCGGCAGGTCGCCGCGCGCGGGCAGGCGCTCGTGCCTCGCGAGCACGAAGCCGCCGAGAATCAAGCTCCCGAGGCCGATCCGGGCCAGGCTGAGTGCGCCCGGTGAGAGATCCTCGCCCGCCGCCCGGATCCCGACGAACGCCGACGCCCACAGGACCACGGTGACGAGAGCGGCAAGCAGTGCCACGTCAGGAGGAACGAACGAACTAGCGGCTGGTGTGAGTCCCGTCCGCTAAAAGATCTCCGGGCACCAGGGATAGCGGTCGGCCCGGAAGAGCGCGTCGGCGCGATCGAGCGCCCCCTCGACGAGCTCCTCCACCCTCCCCGCCCTCGCGAGCTGCGAGAACGTGAAGCCGCCGAGGTAGGCAGACCCGAGCGCATGCGACTCCAGCCGGAGCTCGGGCGCCGACGTGCTCCGTGAAGCGCCCTCGGGGCCGAGCTCCCACACGCCCTCGTTCCAGGCGCAGAACTCGTCGGCGAGCTCGACGACGACCGGATCGGTCGCGGAGAACCTCCGCGCTGCCATCGCGGCCTCGACGTCCGCGACCCGCACCCACAGGCCGTCGCGATAGTTGAGGCGCGCGTGGCGCGGCTCCTGGAGGAGCAGCAGGAGCTCGTGGTCGAGTGGCAGGAGGTGCGCGCGCACAGAGGCCATCCAGTCGATCTCGAGCAGGTAGCGCCAGATCTCCCGGGTCGCGACCGGTGAGATCCCAACCGCCTCGATCACCCTCGTGACGCCCGTCGGGATCCCTCGGTCGGCCGAGAAGTGGAGCCGGTAGAGGGCGTAGGCGGCCGGCTCACCATCGAGCTCGAGCAGCGCCCGCACCATCTCGCCGCCTCCCTCACGGCCAGACTCCGGATCGGCAAGGCGCCGGTTACGCCACCACTCGGGCGTCCTCACGAACATTCCCGGGTGCAGCTCGGCCGCCCGGCGCTGAAGGGTCGGGAAGATCTCGAGCGCCTCGTCGACGTCGACCAGGCGGACGCGGCCCGTCGGCTCGAAGTCGCGCCAGAATGCGATGCGGTCGCTCGGGAGCTCGATGGTGCCCGTGAACGAGGCGACTCCGAACCCGAAGCGGCCGTAGATCGCGTCGTAGGAGGCCCAGAGGTACGCCAGCGGCTCTCCGCGCTCGTGGACGTCGTCCAGCTGCGCGCGCATCAGCCCGCGCAGGATCCCGCGCCGCCGGTGGGTCGGCAGCACGCCCACCAGCGTTGTCCCCGCGGCACGCGCCAGCCCTCCCGGAACGCCGATCTCGAACGGGAACGCGCCGCCGCTGCCGACGACCTCGCCGTCCTCGAAGGCGACGTGGATCCGGTCTGCCGGCAGCATCGGGCCGAAGCGCTCGGCGAACTCGGGGCTCGGCGCCCGCCCGAAGTAATGCATGATCGGCGAGAGCACGGCCGGGAACTCCTCCGGCCGTGCCGGGCGAATCTCGATCAACCGATGCGCTCCAGCGGCGCGTAGTCGAGCACGAGCCGTCGGTCGACGCTCTCGCCGGTGAAGCGGACCGAGACGACACCGCCGGGCTCGATCGCCGTCACCACGCCCTCGCCCAGCGTCCCGTGGCGGACGGAGTCACCGGTCGAGAGCTCCGGCGTCTCGCCGCGTGGCTGGATTCGCGCCGTCGGCGAGCCGTAGCCGGACCACGAGGTCGGCCGCAGCCGCTCGCGGTGGAGCTCGTCCTGAGGCAGCTCGTCCAGGAACCGGGAGGGGAGGTTGTAGTTCCGGTTGCCGTAAAGCGCGCGGGCCGAGGCGTGCGTCAGCGTCAGCCGCTCGCGCGCCCGGGTCATCCCGACGTAGGCGAGCCGGCGCTCCTCCTCCAGCGAGTTCTCCTCGATCGAGCGCGAGTGCGGGAAAACGCCCTCCTCCAGGCCGATCATGAACACGGCCTGGAACTCGAGGCCCTTCGCGTTGTGGAGCGTCATCAGCGTGACGAGGCTCTGCTGCTCGCGCAGGGCGTCCTGGTCAGAGAAGAGCGAGATCTCCTGGAGGAAGGTGGAGAGGTTCGGCTCGGGCGCGCTCGCCTGATACTCCTGCGCGACCCCCACGAGCTCCTGCAGGTTCTCGACCCGCCCCTGCGCCTCGATCGTCCGCTCCGCCTCGAGCGCCGCCAGATAGCCGCTTCGGTCGAGCGTCCGCTCGAGGAGCTCGTCCACCGCCAGCTCGAGCGCGCCGGCCTGGAGCGACTGGAGGAGTGTGCGCAGCGAGGAGACGGCGCGCGCCTGCGCCGGCCCGAGGCCCGCCTCCTCCGGGAACTCGAGCGCCTCCCACAGCGACAGCCCGTGGCCGTCTGCGTAGGTCTGCAGCCGCGCGAGCGACGCGTCGCCGATCCCGCGCCGCGGCCGGTTGGCGATCCGCTGAAGACTGACCGAGTCGAACGGGTTGTCGATCACCTGGAGGTACGCGATCGCATCCTTGACCTCGGCGCGCTCGTAGAAGCGCGGGCCGCCGATCACCTGGTACGGGATCTCGTTGCGGACGAGGATGTCCTCCAGCACCCGCGACTGGGCGTTCGTCCGGTAGAAGACCGCGATCTCGCTGCCGTTGACGCCCTCGTCGACGAGCCGCGAGATCTCCGAGGCGACGAACCGCGCCTCGGCGTGCTCGTCCTCGACCTCCAGCACGCGCACGGGCTCGCCCTCGCCGAGATCGGACCAGAGGTTCTTGGGCTTGCGCTCGCTGTTGTGGGAGATGACCGCGTTCGCCGCGCGGAGGATCGTGTTCGTCGAGCGGTAGTTCTGCTCGAGTGGGACGATCGTCGCCTCGCCGAAGTCCCGCTCGAACTCGAGGATGTTCCGGATGTCGGCACCTCTGAACGCGTAGATCGACTGGTCCGGATCGCCCACGACCATCACGTTCCGGTGCTTTTCCGCGAGCAGCTGGAGCAGCCGGTACTGCGCGTGGTTCGTATCCTGGTACTCGTCCACGAGGACATAGCGGAAGGCTTTCTGCCAGCGCTCCTTCGCCTCGGGGAAGCGCTCCAGCACCTCGACCGTGAGCATCAAGAGGTCGTCGAAGTCGACGGCATTCGCGCCAAAGAGCCGCCGCTGGTAGAGGTCGTAGACGTCGGCGACGGTCTGGTCGTAGAAGGACTCCACGCGGTTGCGGTACTCGGCCGGGCTGACGAGCTGGTTCTTGGCCGACGAGATGTGCTCGTGGATGCCCTTGGCGGGGAAGCGCTTCGGGTCGCGCTCGAGCTCCTCCAAGCTCTGCTTCACGACCCGCACCTGGTCGGCCGAGTCGTAGATCGTGAAGTTCGTCTTGTAACCCAGTCTCGGCGCTTCCCGGCGCAGAATTCGCCCGCACGCGGCGTGGAAGGTGAGAATCCAGATGCGTCGCGCGACCTCCGGGAGCAGGTCCTCGAGGCGCGTGCGCATCTCGCCGGCGGCCTTGTTCGTGAACGTGATCGCAAGCACTTCGTTCGGCTGGATGCCGACCGCGGAGATCAGATGCGCCACGCGATGCGTCAGCACGCGCGTCTTCCCGGAGCCGGCGCCGGCCACGACGAGCAGCGGCCCCTCCGTGTGCGTCACCGCCTCCCGCTGGGCGGGATTCAGGTCGGCGAGGTAGGTCTCAGGCGACGCGACGGCCACGCCGCCGATGCTAGCGGGGGTCTACCTGCGCAGGGCCAGGCGGCGCCCGAGGAGCGCGAAGCAGGCCAGGACCGCCGCCGTCTCGAAGCCGCCGCGGACGATTCCGCTGCCGGGATCGCCCTCTGCGACCCAGCCGCCGGCGAAGCCGAGGACGCCGATCAGGACCGCGAAAACGAGGGCGAAGCGCCACGGATCGACGCGGAACCCGAGGTCGTCGAAGACGTCGCCGGCCGGGCCCTCGCTGAGCGCGCGCGGCTGTCCGGCGAGCGCGACGGAGCGCGCGCCGGCGGCGAGAGCGACCGCGGCGAGCGCCGGCAGCACGAGCAGCCAGCCGGACTGGCGGTATTCGAGCGTCCAGACAGCCATCGAGGCC
Organism: Gaiellaceae bacterium; assembly: GCA_036520235.1. Classification (GTDB taxonomy): domain Bacteria; phylum Actinomycetota; class Thermoleophilia; order Gaiellales; family Gaiellaceae; genus JACDAN01. Next base: position 9,243 of record DATDKA010000054.1, on the reverse strand, counting down.
GCCGTGAGGGCGGCTACGGCGAGCGCGACGGTCGTTCGCGCGCGCACAACCTCCAGCTCTTCCGCGGAGGCAGTCCCCACGCCGCGGCGGCGGAGCGCGCGCAGGAGCGCGAGACAGCCGCTGACGAATGCGACCTGCGGGAAGAGAACGAGGCCGACCGTCGCCGCGAGCCCGACGGCCTCGTGGCTGGCGGCAAACAGATCCGGCTGGCCGGCCAGCGCCAGGAAGGCGAGGTAGGCGAAGCCCGTGAAGGCAAGGGCGGCGAACGCGCCGTACGCCGACCGGATTGTCCGTGTCGTCGCCAACTGCGCCGCGATCTCGCTCGCGATCCGGTCGCTCGCGCCGAACCGCTCCACGTCCTCGAGCTCGAGCAGGTGGTCGCGCGCCTCGGCGAGCACCCGGTCCGCCGTTCGCCCACGGACTCCGCGCGCGGCCAGATCGCGCTCGAGCTCGCGGAGATAGTCGATCACGCCGTCACCGCCTGCACTGCGCCCGAGAACGTCTTCCACTCCTTCCGCTCCCGCTCGAGGCGGGTGCGCCCGCGGCGGGTCAGCCGATAGACGCGGCGGCGGCGCCCGCGCACCGTCGTCCAGGAGCTCGCCAGTAATCCCGCGCCCTCCAGCCGGTAGAGCGCCGGGTACACGGTCCCCTCCGCGAGATCGAGCGCGCCGTCGCTCGCGTCCCGGATCGCCTCGACGACCGCGTAGCCGTGGAGCGGCTCCCTCGCGATCGCCGCGAGGAGCAGCAGATCCAGGTGACCCTTCAATACCTCGGAACGCAAGGTATGCAGAGCATAGCCTACGCTGTCGAAATCGGCCACTCCCACACCACGATCGACAGCCTCGGCGACGGCGTGTTCCGCAAGATCCGGCAGGAGCTCGGGATCACCGCGTTCGGCGCCAACGTCGTCGTGCTCCCACCGGGCGAGCACAGCCGGCCGCATTACCACGAGCTCCAGGACGAGCTGTATTTCGTCCACGAGGGCCGTGCGATCTTCGACTTCCCCGACGAAAGCGTGGAGCTCGGGCCCGGCGGGCTCGTGCACGTCGAGGCCGCCACGCCGCGTCGCGTGACGAATCCCGGCCTGGACGAGCTCGTGCTCCTAATCGTCGGCGCGAAGGACGGCTACGTCGGGCGCGACGGAGCTCCTGCCGGTCCGAAGGCCTTCCTCCGCGACTACGACAGCGACTGACGGTGGCCTCGCTCGCCGAGCTCCAAGAGCGGCGGGCGTACGAGCTGCGGCTCACGCCGGACCGCGCGCTCGAGACCCTCGACGAAGCGGAGGAGTTCCTCCACGACCGCGGCCTGCTGACGCGAACTGCCGACTCAGCCCTGCCGAGCCTGTACGAGGCGTTTCACGAGGATCCCTACAAACCCGGCGTCGGCGGGTTCGGCGATTGGCCGGCGACGAAGTGGCCGTGGTTCGGGGAGCTGGCGGAGCGAGACGGGGTCTATGCGCTCAAGATCCACCGCGGGAAGCACATGCTCCTGACCGAAGAGGTCGCGCGGCTCGCGGACCCGATCCTGCGGAGCGAGATCGAGCGGATGCGGACGGAGGCGGACGATTGGGCGCGCCTGCTCGACCATCTGGCCACCGCCGGGCCGTCGCAGATCGAGGACTTGCAGGTCGAGCTGGCACTGCGTCCGAAGGAGCTGAAGGACCTGCGGTACCCGCTCGAGCTTTGCGGGGCCGTCGTCAGCCGCTCCCTCGCGGTGTCCGCCGGCCGCGGCGAGGCCCACTCCCATTCGAGCGAGCTCGCGCGCTGGGATCAGGTCTTCCCCGAGCCTTCGGGTGAAGGCGGCCTCGAGGATCTCGTGGTCGCAGGCGTGCACGCGGCGGTCGTGGCGCCCGAGCGCGAGCTTCCTCGCTGGTTCAGCTGGCGCTTCTTGTGGCGGAAGGGCCTGGTCGACATCCTCGTCGACGAAGGACGGCTCTGGCGGCCGGAGCCGGGTTGGGTCAGTGCAGCGGAAACGGCTTCCGCGCCAGCGCCGGCAGCACCTGAGCGGTGACGATCACCGGCGTCACCCCGTAGCGGCGGGAGTAGCGGTAGCTGCCGTCGGCCCGTCGCATGGACGCGATGAAGCGGAAGGCCGCTGAGGGCGGCTTCGCCCCTGCGGCGAGATAGGCCTGGATCGCCCACGCCGTCGACTGCGTGTCGGGGTCACGTCCCGGAACGAGCCTGACACCGCCGTTTCGCGCCGTGAGCCGGCGGATGTAGGCGAGCCCGCGGCCGATCGGTCGTCCACGGACGCCGGCCCGGCGCAACGCCTGGATGACCGCTGCGGTGTCGTTCGTGTCCGGCGCTCCCCTGGGCAGCCACGACCACCCACCGGAGCGATGCTGCGCGCGGAGCAGGTACCGGACCGGAGCCCGCCCCGGCCGCGGCAGAGCGAGGATTCCCCAGGCGGTCGAGTTGTTCAGCGATCCGATGCGCCCGTCTGGCCGGCGCTGTCGCTCGAGGCGCTCGACGAAGGCCGACGCGTCGCCGCCGGCCGCGCGGAGGGCGAGGACGCGGAGGGCGAGGTCGGTCGTGTCCGCGACCGGCGCGTCCTGGAGGTAGGCCACCGGGGAGCGGTCTGGCCGGCGCCCCGCCGCTCTCAGGCCGAGCACCGCCCAGGAGGTCAGGGCAGGGTCGGTCCGGCCTTCCGGCTCCGCGAATCCTCCATCGGGCTGCTGGCGCGAGGCGAGGTACTCGGCGGGCGAGGCGAGAACGACGGCCGCGACGGCGACGGCGGCGAACCTCAGCTCCACGCGACCTCCACGCGCAGCCTCCGCCCGTAGCGCTCGAGCAGCCGCCGAAGCTCAGGCCCGATCGCCAGCGCGAAGACCACGTTGCCGGCTGCATGAGCGGCGCTGAACCACACGCCCCGCGCGTACAGCGCCGCGAACGCCTCCCACGTGTGGGGCCAGAAGCTGTACCAGTTCCAGACGTCCATCAGGCTCGAGAAGGCGAAGCCGAGGAGGCAGCAGAGCGCGGCGAACGCCCAGCGGTTGCGGATCAGCCGGGCCGCCAGCGCGCCCACGACGCCGCAGCCGCCCCACGCCAGCATCTGCCAGGGCGTCCAGATGCCCTGGCCGAGGTAGAAATTCGACACGAGCGCTGCGATCGCGCCGACGGCGAACCCGACACGGGCGCCAAGGGCCGCGCCCGCGGCGACGGTGATCACGGTCACGGGCTGCACGCCAGGCACCGCGACGAAGAGCACGCGTCCGGCCGCGGCGGTCCCGCCGAGCACCGCCACGAGCGCGACCTCTTTTGACGACCCCGGCCCGGACTCGAGCCAGGCGAAGCCCGCGGCGACGATCGAGAAGGCGACGAGCAGGAGCGGCAACGCGGCGTCGCGCGGCTCGAGCGCGGCCCAGGCGGCGGCCGCGAACGAGAGAGCGGCGAGCGGGACGAGGATCCGGCTAGGCAATCGCAAGCTCCCGCTGTGGGGTGAGATCGACGACTCGATCCGCGACGTCGGCGGCGAAGACCGGGTCGTGGGTGACGACCAACGTGGCGCGGCGGGCTCCGCCCTCCGCCAGTAGTGCCGCAAGCTCAGCCTTCCGCTCGGGGTCGACCCCGCGGGTCGGCTCGTCCAGGATCAGCACGTCCGGGTCGATCACGAGCACCGCGGCGAGAGCGAGGCGCTCGCGCTCGCCGCTCGAAAGGTCGCGCGGGTGGCGCCCCTCGACCCCCGCCAGACCCACCTCGGCGAGGGCGCCGCGGGCTCGCACAACGTCGCCTACGCCGAGCGCCACCTCCTCGTCGGCACGCTCGCAGACGAGGTATCGGCCGGGATCCTGCGACAGGTAGCCGGTGTGGCCGCGGACCGCCGCCGTTCCCGACTGCGGCTCGAGCAGCCCGGCGGCGAGCTTCGCCAGGGTGGTCTTGCCGGACCCGTTCGGGCCGACGAGCGCCACGATCTCCCCGCGGCGAAGCTTGAGCTCCGCAGGGCCGACGCCGTGCCGGTCGCCGTAGGCGTAGGTCACACCGTCGAGGCACACCGCCGGCGGGCTGTCCGATCCGGACCCGTCATTCTTTGTAACAACTTGTAACTTGTGCAAGTAGAGCGGCCGGTGCTCCGTCAGCCAGTCGAGCCCCTCCTCGCGCGTCGCGTCGAGGACGAGCCGGCCGCCTTCGACGAAGAGGACGCGGTCGCAGCGCTCGAGCACCGGCCCCGGCCGCTGCTCCGAGATCACGACCGCGCGCCCCTCACAGGCCGCGCCGAGGATCGGCCCGACGGCTTCGGGATCGAGCTGCGAGGTCGGCTCGTCGAGGAGCAGGAGCTCCGGCTCGAGCGCCAGGGCCGACGCGAGGCAGACGCGCTGGAGCTCTCCGGCGGACAGCTCCTGCGCCCTGCGCCCGGCCAGGCCGCGTGCGCCCACGAGCTCGAGCGCGGCCAGCGCCCGCGCCTGGATCTCCGCCGGCGGAGCCCCCACATTCTCGAGCCCGAACTCGACCTCGGCAGCGACGCCGGTGAGCACGACCTGGTCCTCCGGGTCCTGGAAGACGCTGGCGACGAGGCCCGCCAGGTCCGCCGGCCGGTGGCGCCGCGTGTCGAGCCCCCCGACCTCGACCCTCCCGGTGATCGAACCGCCGTGGAAGTGCGGGACGAGCCCCGCCAGCGCGCGCAGCAGTGTCGATTTCCCGCCGCCGGACGGTCCGAGCACGGCGACGATCTCGCCTTGCTCGAGCGTCAGCGAGACATCCTCGAGCGCCGGCCGCGCGGCGGCCGGATAGCTGTAGCTGAGCCGCTCGACGCGCGCTAGAGCCACAGCAGCGCTCCCACGAAGACGGCGATCGCGCCGGCGACGGCGAGACGCTCCAGCGGCGTCCACGCCGGCCGCGGCACGCTCGTCCTGCCCGAGCGGCCGAACCCGCGCGCCTCCATCGACTCGGCGAGGTTGAGGGAGCGTTCGAGCGACCCCGCCAGGAGCGGGGAGAGCAGCCGCGCTCGGCCGCGAATCCCCTCCACCGCTACGCCCCGCCCGCGCAGGGCCTCGACGAAGCCGGCGGCGTCCCGCTCCAGCGACGGCACCAGACGGGTGGCCAGGGCGACGGCCAGCACCGACCGCCGCAGCCTTCCCGCCGACTGGAGTAGCCGGTCGTGGTCGAGGAGGAGCGCGTACGCGGCGAACGCAAACCCGACCGCCGCAAGGCGCAATGCCTCGTAGAGCGCCGTCCGGATCTCCTCGTCGGTAACGTCCAGCCGCCCGAGTACCGGAACCGTCGGCCCGTCCCAGATCACGAGCCCGCCGTAGCTCGCGAGCAGCGGGCTGAGCACGAACAAGAAGAGCGCCGAGAGGACCGTGCCGACGAGATATGGCCAGCGGCGCGGGCGGGGCGCCCGCAGGCAGAGGGCCAGCAGCCCGAGCGCGATCACAGCAACGGTCACGGTCCGGCCGGCGACGAGGGCCGCGGCGGCGAGAGCTGCGAGGACGCACAGGGCGGGAACGGCGCTCACGGCACCGAGTACCTGAAGCGGACGGCGGCGGGATCCGCGAGCAACCGCTTCGCTGTTTGCCGGCCGAGGGTGAACACGACCGGGTCGCCGGGGCTCCCGGTCAGCTGTGCCCGCAGGCCCGTCCCCGGGACGAGGCGGAGCCGGTTGGCGGAGCGGTCGAGCCCGATCGAGGCGCCGACGAGCTTCGCGAGCTTCCCTTCGAGCGAAGGGGGCCCGCCCTCGATCACCGTCGGCCGCCGGTCACCCGCCCAGCCGTGCAGGAACGGCTCCGGGAAGGCGCCCACTACGACCGGCACCCGCATCTGTCCGGCCCAGCCGCGGTAGTCGAACCAGATCACGTCGCCGTCGTGAACGGTGTAGTCGGCGGCGCCGACATCGGCCTCGTAGCCGTTCACGTAGTAGAACCAGTCGTGCCTCGCTGTCAGGCTGCCCTCGATCCCGTTGACGGCCTGGACGTAGCGGCCGCCGTAGCGCGTGTCGACATCGGCCTTCCGCCGGAGCGCCTCCATCGCCGAGATCCCCGCCGGAACCTGAGCCGTCACCACGACGTGCGCGCCGCGGTCGCGGGTCACCCAGAGCGTGGCTTGCCCCTCGCCGGCCCGCTCCTCCCCGCATCCGGCGACGACGCCGAGGACGAGGAGGAGCGCTGCGAGCCGGCGGAGCAACGCCCTAGCGGAGCGCGTTCGAGCGAACGGCGCCCGCCAGCGTCGCTCGGACGAGGCCCTTGTGCCTGCCGACGCACCCGCGGCCGGCTCGAGTCGTGACGCGTCGACCGTCGACCCGGAGCAGTGCACCCGCGGCCGGCGTGTCCGCGCCCGCGTCGTTCTCCGAGATCGCGCGGTAGCAGTTACGCGAGGTGCGCGTCAGCGCCAACGTCGGCGGCCCGCCCGTCGGCCCGAACGTGGCGTAGTACCAGAGCACGCGGTCACCGTCCTTCAGCGCCACCTGGTCGGCGCCGACCGGCGGCGACGCCCCGTTCACCTTGAACACCCAGCCGTTCGCGCCGCCGGCCGGATACCGGCCGATCTGGTCGACATACGGGCCGAAGCTCGTGGTCGTGACGTGGTAGTAGAACTCGCCGAGCAGGCTGGCGGTGTCGAGCGCCGCCATGGCGTTGTCCGCCGAGACGCGCGGGTCGGCGGCTCCGAAGATCGAGGTCGTCTTCCCTTCGACCCGGACCGAGACCGAGGCGGCCGCCGCCGTCGAGGCGAAGACCGCTACGAGCGCCAGAAGCGCTGCGAGCGTGCACAGAGATCGCTGCACGAATCCTCCTTCCGCGAGGGGTTCGAATGCCCGGCGTGGCGGCAGGTCTTCTGACTCGGGGCGCCCTCCCGGTCCGCCTTCCCGGCCCGCCGGCCAGTGGCAGGGTGGAGCGGAAGCGTCTCCCCTCACAGCGGCGGGACCGTCCCGGACTTGCACCGGGTTCCCTCACCGCCTCGCCTTGTTGTCGGCCCTATGATGGCACGCCGTGCCCCGCGTCGTGTCGCTCTGGCTGCCGGTGGTCGCCTGGGCGGCGGTGATCTTCGCGCTCTCCTCGATCCCCGGGCTCGGCACCGGGTTCGGCGTCTGGGACTTCGTCCTCCGGAAGCTGGCCCACGCCGTTTCGTACGCGATTCTGGGCCTACTGCTCGTTCGAGCCGTACGCAGTCCCTCAGCGGCCTTCCTGCTCGGCGTCGCCTACGGCGTCACGGACGAGATCCACCAGCACTTCGTCGCTGACCGCCACGGCACTCCGGTGGACGTGGCGATCGACGCGGTGGGAGTCGCGATCGGCGTCTACGCAGCCGGGCGGCTCAGTACCATCTGGAACCGTGGAGGCGCCGAAGGAGATGGGCGACCGGCAGCTGGACGCGCTGCTCCAGCGCCTGGACCTGCTCACGGCCGAGCTCAAGGGCCTCAACCGCCGCCTCGACAGCGGTGAGAACCTCGCGCCCCTGGTCAGGGAGCTGGCGCTCCTGAACGAGTCGCTCTCCGCGCTCGCCTACGCCTCACTCGGCCAACAGGGGCCGCAGGTCCGCCGGCGCCGCGCCGGCTAAGGAGGGCTAGGCGCGCGCGAGCTTCCAGAGGCGGCCGTCGAGCGTGACCGCGTAGAGCTCGCCGTTTCCGTCCTGGCCGAAGGACGAGATACCGCCCAGACGGAATGACTCCGTGCGGGCGCTCCGGGCGCGCCCACCCACGATCCGCAACGTCCGGATCTTGCCGCTGCAGTTGTCGCCGTAGAAGTACCGCCCGACCGCCGCTGGGACCGACGTCCCGCGGTACACGAACCCGCCGGTGACAGCGCAGTCGTCACCGTTCAGCGGATACGTCGTCACCGGGAAGACGAGCCGTCCACGCGGGTTACGCGGCTTCGACTCGTACCGGGAGCGGCCCTCGTAGACGTCCCAGCCGTAGTTTTCGATGCCCGGGCTGCGGCGGCGGGTGAAGTCGACCTCCTCGAACGAGTTCTGGCCGACGTCGCCGATGTAGAGGTCGCCGGTCCGGCGGTCGAACGAGAACCGCCAGGGGTTGCGTAGGCCGTAGCCGACGGTCTGCCACCGGGCGCCGCGCTTGTCGACGTTGATCGCGAGCAGCTTGCCGAACTTGGAGCCGAGGTTCTGCGCTCGATTCTCCGGGTCGCCCCCGGCCCCGCCGTCTCCGGTTCCGGCGTAAAGGCGGCCGTCCGGCCCGAACATCAGCTGGCCCCCGTTGTGGTTCGAATACGGATCCTGGAGATCGAGCAGCGTGCGGACCGCCCGGGAGCCGCGGTATTCGACGATCCGGTTGGCCGGCGCCGTGTAGTAGACGAAGAACCGCTTGTTCTGCGCGAAGCGAGGGTGGAACGCGACCGACAGCAGCCCCTGCTCCCCGCAGCAGACGACCCGGCTCCGGATGTCGAGCAGCGTGCCGACGGCCCGCCCGTCCCGGACGATGCGGATCCGGCCCGGCTGCTCGACGACATACAGGCGGTCGGAGACGCCCCTCGGCGTCGTCACGTGGACGGGCTGGTCGAAGCCGGAGCCGATCTGGACGAAGCGGTAGCCGGGGGACGCCGTCGGGGCGCCGGCCGAGGAGCAGGCCGTACCGAGGATGGCGGCGAGGCCGAGCAGGACGAGCAGCGGGCCTTTCACTGCTTCTTGAGCAGGACCTTTCGCAGCTCGTCTTCCTTGCCGGCCTCGAGCACCGCCAGCAGCTGGTCGCCGGCCTGGAGCTCGGTCGCCCCGTCGGCCATCTGCGCCTGGCCGTCCCGCATGACGGTGATCAGGCGCGAGCCCGGGGGCAGTGTGAGCCGGCTGACCGGCTTGCCCACGCAGGGCGAGTCGGCATCGAGCTGGACCTCGACGATCTCGAGGTTCTCCTTGCGCCACTCGAGCAAGTGGATCAGGCCGTGCTCCGGAACCTCATGCTCGATCATCGCGAGGATGATCGACGTCGCGGACACGGTCGGGGAGATGCCGAGCAGGTCGAAATGCGGCTGGTTCCGCGGGTCGTTCACGCGCGCGATGACCTTCTCGACGCCGTATTTCTCCTTCGCGATCTGGCAGATGATCATGTTGTCCTCGTCGTCGCCCGTGACAGCCACGACGAGGTCCGGCGGACGCGCGAGGCCAGCCCGCTCGAGCACGAAGAGCTCGGTGGCGTCTCCGAGCTGGACCCGATGCTCGAACTCCTCTTCCAGCACCTCGAAGCGGTCGCGCCGCTGCTCGATCAGCGTGACCTCATGGCCGAGGTCGAGCACGCTGCGCGTGAGATTGGCGCCGACCTTGCCGCCGCCGGCGATCACGATGTACATCGTCAGGTTCTGGCCCCCGC
>DATDKA010000053.1:0-2234 GCA_036520235.1 Gaiellaceae bacterium | reverse complement strand
GCTGCGTCCGAACGAGTCGCTCTCGTTCATCTGTCGTGATGTCGAGCTGTGGGTCGAGCGCGCCGACACGCCGTTCACGGCACTCTGCTCCCAGGGGCAAAGCCTGACGATCCCGATCAAGCACGGCGAGGGGTGCTGGTTCGCCGGCGAGGAGCTTCTGGCGCAGCTCGAGTCGCACGGGCAGATCATCCTGCGCTACGAGGAGAACCCGAACGGGGCCGTGGCCGACATCGCGAGCGTCGTCAACGAGCGTGGCAACGTGATGGGGCTGATGCCACACCCTGAGCACGCAGTCGACGCGCTCGTCGGGTCGACCGACGGTGCGCTGATCCTCGGTTCGCTCGTCGCGGCGGCGCGCGAGCGGGCTCCCGCAATCGTCTAGCGCCGGTCATCTGTCGAGACCCAGGGCGGCTGCGAGTGCCTCATGCTCCGGGAGCGCCTTTCGCAGGCGGTCGAGGTCCGTCCCGCGCAGCGTCACCGGACCGCGCCGCGTCTGGCCGTCGGTCGTGTAGGCGAAACGGACGAGGCGCTCGCCCTTCTCGTCCTCGAGCAACTGGACGAGCGACGCGAACCGCTTGTCCCCCGCCCGCTGCTGCAGCTTGACCTCGTCGACAAGGGTCGCCTTGCCCCACAGAGTGGTGATGTCAGCCATGGCAACGAGGCTAGCGGGGCAAGGGTCGCGCGTGTGTGCCCGCTTTCGTGCCGAAAGCGTGACGAACTATCCCCAGCGAAAGCCGGTCGCGTGCGGTGACGGCTCGAGCGGGCTCGTCGCCAGCCCGGGAGCCGGCGGCGCGACGTTGTAGCCGCCGGGCGCGACGTCGTTCGGGGTGTCCGGATGGAACAACGACGCGAGGTACTGGATCTGGCCGCGGCCGACGCCGAGCTCGAACTGGCCTCCGCCGTACATCCCGATCCCGCGCTCCTCGCAGTAGTCATAGGCCTCGCAGAGTCGGCGGAGCGAGCCGAAGCGGGACGGCTTGATGTTCGTCATCCTCGGCGGGAACGGCAACGCCTCGATGTCCGCGACCGAGTGGATTGGCGCGTCCCACGTGATCCGGTCGCGGTGGGGCTGCAGCACTCGGTCGGTCTCCTCGGTCAGCGCCGGGTCCTCGAGCCACGCCTCCGGGAAACCGTGCACGACGAGCTGGTACAGGACGGGATCCGGCGGGTTGTCGACGACTGTGCCGGTGTACTGGCCCTTCAGGTCGATCGAGTCGACGGCGCCGAGCTCCACGAGCTCGTCGACGAGCTCCTGCGTCCAGTCGGGCCGGGCGTCCAGCTTGAACATCATCCCCGGATAGAGCTCGAGGATGCGCCGTACGGGGTCGCTCGTCGACGGCTCGCCGAGGCGCATCGAGACGACGAACCGGACCGGCCGAGGCTCCCGGCCGAGCGCGTCGGCAAGCGAGATTCCGCGCTGGCGGAGCGCGAGGTCGAGCGCCGCGCTCTCGAAGGCCCAGCGGCGATAGTCGCGGAAGGCCTCCATGCCGGGCGGCTCGGGCCATAGGTCGAGACTCTCGAGCTGCTCCGAGAACGAGTCCAGTGTCCACGCGCCGGCGAGCGGCAGCTCCGCCCCCGGCGCGGCGAAGCGCGCGTGATCCTCCTCGCTGTAAGTGACGTCCTCGCCGATGCCCTCCTCGCCGGCTCCCCGCAGTTGGACGAGCGTGGTCACCCGCGTGAACTCGCTCGAGACCGCCTGCTCGAGCCGCTCGAGCTCATGGCTCTCAATCGTCAGCGGCAGGTCGGAGAGGACGGCGTACGTCGACACAATGGCGGAGTATGGCCGCCCGCCTGCTCGCCGCCGCCGCACTACTCACCGTCGCTGGCTGCGGCTCTTCCACGGCACAGCCCCACGTCGGCGTGCTCGCGCCGGCGTGGATCGACGACGATATCCCGCGGTTCGAGCACCAGACGGGCTGCCGCGTCGACCTCCGCACCTACGACGAGGGTGAGGATCTCGCCGCGATCGCGAAGCGACGGGAGACGGACGTGATCGCGGCGCCGGTCCGGCGCGGACAGGACGGCGACCAGGTCGAGCAGTTCGTGCACGTGACGGTCGACGGCGGCGTGGAGCTGACCATCCCGAAACGGCTCGCGTCAGCGTTCGACGGGCCACAACGGCCGGCCGGTCGCCGCGGAATCGTCTGGCTGACCCGCGACGGCAACGGCGACCGCCGCTGCATCGGCCGCTGGGTGCGCTACGCGACTTCCCAGGACACTTCGGTCTCGAGCAA
>DATDKA010000052.1:0-5223 GCA_036520235.1 Gaiellaceae bacterium | reverse complement strand
CAGCAGCACGTAGCCGACCCCGCTCGAGCTCGAGAAGTACTCGGTGAGCACCATCATGATCACTGCCAGCGAGAGGCTCGTCCTCATGCCGGCGAAGATCTGCGGCAGCGCCGCGGGCAGGACGATCCGCCGGATCCGCTCGAGCCGCCGGATCCCGTAGGAGCGGGCGGTGTCGAGCAACGTCGGATCGATCCCGCGGACTCCGTCGATCGTGTTCAGCAGGACCGGGAAGAGGCAGAAGAACGCGATGAACGCCACCTTCTGGCGGTTGCCGATCGAGTGCAGCAGGACGATCGAGATCGGCAGGAGCGCCGGCGGAGGCATCGCCCGCCACCACTCGATGTGCGGCATCGCCACGATTCGCCCCCAGCGAGAGAGGCCGAGGGGGATGCCGAGCGCGATCCCGAGCACGACCGCGATCCCGAAGCCGAGGCCGATTCGCTCCAGGCTCGGGACGACGTGGAGATTGAACTCGGAGAAGAGCCAGAGCTCGCGGAACTGGACGAGGATCGTGGACAGCCGGGGGAACTTCGGGTCGTTCGCGTGCACCGTCCACGCCTGCCAGGCGACGAGCAGGGCGACCGGAACGGCAATCTCCGCCGCGACAGCCGCGGCGTTGTAGGCCTTCTTGTTCACGCGGCGTCCAGGCGATGCGAGGGATGCCAGCGGAGCGCGCGCCGCTCGAGCTGCGAGAAGACGACGTAGATCGCCAGGCCGAGGAAGCCGGTGGCCACCGCCAGCGCATAGACCTGCACTGTGAGACCGAACGACTCGGCGACGTTCATCATCTGGCCGAGCCCCGGAACGCCCATGAAGAGCTCCGCGGTGAAGGCGAGGATCAGCGCGACGTTCGAGGAGATGCGCAGGCCGGTGGCGATGTACGGCACGGCGCTCGGCAGCTTGATCCGGTAGAGCCGCTCGAACCGGCCGACGCCGAACGACCGCGCCGTGTCGATCGCAACCGGGTCGACGTCGCGGACGCCGTAGATCGTCTGGACGAGGAGCGGCCAGAACGCGCCGAAGGCGGCCAGGAAGACCTCGCTTCTGAGGGTCGTCCCGAGCGTCAGGAAGAGCAGCGGGATCAGCGCCGCGGACGGGATCGGCCGCAGGAACTCGACCGGTACGCGGAACGCCCGGTTGGCGAAGGTGCTGGAACCGAGCACGATTCCGGTCGGCACCGCCAGGATGGTCGCGATTCCGAGCCCGAGCGCCCAGCCGCGGACGGTGTGCAGGAAGCCCGCCCAGAACGCATGGGTGTGCATCATCGACCAGAGCTCGCTGAAGGTCGTCGTCATCGCCGGCAGGTCCTGCTCGGAGATCAGGCCCGAGGTCGAGACGAACTGCCAGAGGAGCAGGAACGCGGCGATCGAGGCTGCAGTGACGAGCACCGGCAGGCCGGCCGCCGTCACCGTCTCGGCCAGAGGCTTCCTGCCCTCAGCCAGGGTGCCCGGCGACGCTATGCCCGGCGCGGACTCGATCCGCTAGTCCTAACAGGTTTTCGGCTGGTCTGTGCGCAAACCGACTTCGTGTTCGCATCGAGAACAGGCGCTCGTTAACCTCCGCCGATGCCGAACGGTGGGAGCGCCTACATGCCGCTCGGCGCACACCTCGTCGGCAGCGTTCCGCTCGGCTCGAGCGACGAGGTTTTCCGCACGCTGAGCGCGGGCCTCGGAGACCGACTTCGCCGGATCCCGGACGGTGAGACAGGCCCGCGCGCCGACTGGATCGTCTGGCAGTACCCCGTGCTGAGCTCTCGTCCGCAGTTCGAGGTTGCGCCGCCCGCTCCGGGCTCCTTCCGCGCTCTGCCGCGCCTTCGGCTGCGGTCCGAGGACGAAGCGTCCGAGCTTCGCTTCGGCTCGCTCGGGTACGCGGCCGCCGCCGCGGCGTCGCACGCCCTCTTCGGTCCGCTGAAGCGCGACGGCGTCGTCCCGTCGGGCTGCCGGTTCCAGGTCTGCCTCCCGACGCCGCTCGCGCCTGTCAGCGCGTTCGTCGCGGTCGAGCACCAGGCCGTGGTTGAGCGGGCGTACGAGGCGGCGATGGCGGCCGAGCTCAAGCAGATCCTCGCGGCCGTGCCGCACGACCAGCTCGCGCTGCAGTGGGACACAAACGTCGAGTTCGGGATGCTCGAGGGCGACCTCCCGACCTGGTTTCCGGACGTGAAAGCCGGGATCCTCGAGCGGCTGATCCGGATCCGCCGTGACGTCCCGGCGGAGGTCGAGCTCGGGTTCCACTTCTGCCTCGGCCATGACGAGCAGGCCGAGCGCCACGCGCCGCCGGACGCGCGGCGGATGGTCGAGATCGCGAACGGTCTCTCCGCCGCGCTCGACCGGCCGCTCAACTGGATCCACCTGCCGCTCGCCCGGGACGAGGCCGCGACGTTCGTCGCGCCGCTCGGCGACCTCAGGCTGCACCCGGAGACGGAGCTCTACCTGGGCGCCCTCCAGCCGGGCGAGCCGGCGGAGGAGACGCGGCGTCGGATCGACGCCGCCGCCGGGTCGGTGGCGGAGTTCGGGCTTGCCACGCCCTGCGGTTGGGGCAGGCTGCCGCCGCGCCTCGTTCCCGAGCTGATCGCGGCGCACGCGGAGCTCACGCGCCCGGTGGTCGACCCGGACCGGCGGCGCGGCTTCACGTTCGGCTGGGGCGACGTCGAGCGGATCCCGGACGAGGACTGGGTCGAGCAGCCGCTGGACGCCTTCGGCCTCCACTACGACACGGTCGAGAACCACGGCTGGTACCAAAACCTCGACCTCACGGTGGAGCAGCTGGCCGGCGACCTCCGCGAGGGCAACGTCCTGATCGACTACTCCGGCGGGACGGGGATTCTGCTCGACAGGCTCCGGCTGCGGATCTTCGACCGGCAGGTCGGGATGGTGATCGTCGACAGCTCCCCGAAGTTTCTCCGCGTCGCCCTCGACCGCTTCCGCGGGGACGAGCGGGTGGCCTTCCGCCGCCTTCGCTACCTCAACGACGAGCGGCGGCTGCAGTACGTCGACGAGGTCCTGCCCCGCGGCTTCCTCGCCGACGTACTGGTCTCGACGAACGCGATCCACCTCTACGACGACCTCGGCGACACGCTGCGGGCGTGGGCGCGGGTGCTCCGGCCCGGCGCGAAGGTGCGGATCACGTCCGGCAACCTTCGCAACCCGCGGGCGGCCGAGAACGAGTGGATCATCGACGAGACGGTCTACGTCGTCCACGAGGTCGCGACGGGGATCGTCCGCACCGACGACCGCTACGCGGCTTACCGGCCGGTGCTCGAAGACGAGCAGCGGATGCACGCCTACCTCGAGTACCGCGACCGGGTCTTTCTTGCCCCCAGGCCGCTCGACTACTACCTCGACGCCCTCCGCGAGGCGGGCTTCGAGGTCGAGGAGGTAACCGAGCGGACGATCGAGGCCGATGTCGAGGAGTGGTACGAGTTCCTCGCCGCCTACGCCGACGCGGTGCTCGGCTGGGTCGGCGGCTCGGCGAAGTTGGACGGCGAGGCGGCGACAGAGGAAGCGGCCGCCGACAGGCTGCGGCTGCTCCGCGACTCGCTCGCGACGATCTTCGGCGGCAGGCCGACCTTCAACTGCGTCTGGACCTATGTCACCGCGCGTGTGTCGGACACGCCGGGCAACGGCTCCCGGAGCGACGCCAGCAGATAGTCCGCGCCGGCCTCCCGGAGCTGCTCGGTGGTGTGATGGCCGCTCGCCACCCCCACGGCGACGGCTCCTGCGCCGTGGGCGGCCTCGATGTCGAGCGGCGTGTCCCCGACGACGAGGACGGTCTTCGGGTCGAGCTCTTCGCCGAGCAGACGTCCTGCGCGCCCGATGGCGACCCGGGTGAGCTCGGTCCGGTCGGTCGAGTCGGACCCGTAGCCGCCGAAGGTGAACCAGCGCGCGAGGTTGCCGCGAGCGAGCTTGATGAACGCGGCCGAGTCGGTCCCGCCCGTGGTCAGCCCGAGCAGGTAGCCCTCGTCGACGAGGCGCGGGAGCAGCTCTTCGACCCCGTCGAGCACCACGTACCCCTTCGACTCGGCAACCGCCTCCGGCAGGTACTTGAGCCGCACCGCCATCAGCCGCGCCAGCTCGCGCGGCGTGGGCTCGCGATCGAGGACGGCCGCGAACGTTTTCCGCCCCACCTCGGGATCGGTCATCCCAGCGTCGGTGAACTTGCCGATGTCGGCCGGGATCCCGTGCAGCTCGTCGAACGCCCGGCGCCAGGAGACGGCGCCCGCACCGCCGGTCGAGATCAGTGTGCCGTCGATGTCGAAGAGGATCGCAGCCGGGGTGTCCACGTCCGTGGACGGTACTCGCCCGGGAGGCAAACGCGAACGCTCCCGCTTCGGCCGGACATAAGTTCTCTCGTATGGAGGAACGACAGGCCCGCTTCGAGGCCCTCTCCGGCTCCACCGCCGCGCCCGCGGCCCCGCGTAACGCGCGGTCGCTGGAAGAGCTGCGGAGGGCCCGGGCGGCCGGGCCCTCCGCTCGCTCCTCCTAGCGGACGGTGAACGACTTCGTCAGGGTTGCGTTCGAGCTGTCCCCTGCGAAGACGTCGATCTCCCCCGGCTCGACGACGAACCGGCCGCGGTTGTCGTAGAAGCCGAAGTCGCTTCGGTCGAGCGTGAACGTGACCGTCCGCGACTGCCCCGGCGTGAGCGTCACCCGCTCGAAGCCACGCAGTCGGCGGACCGGCTGCGAGATGCTCGCCACCGGGTCGTGGATGTAGAGCTGGACGACGTCGTCGCCCGCTCGCGTGCCGGTGTTCGTCACCGTCACCGACGCGTTGACGTGGCCGTGCCGCGAGACGCCCGACGAGCTCAGCTGGAGGTTCGTGATCGAGAACGTCGTGTAGCTGAGCCCGTAACCGAACTCGAAGAGCGGCTGGCAGCTCGGAATGTCGCGGTGCCGCGAGTTGTACTTCGAGTCGGGGTTGCACGGCCGGCCGGTCCGCTCATGGTTGTAGTAGATCGGCACCTGGCCGAGCCGGCGCGGGAACGACACGGGCAGCTTGCCGCCCGGGTTCACCTTCCCGAAGACGACGTCCGCGACAGCGTTGCCGGCCTGAACGCCCGGGAACCACGCCTCGAGGAGCGCCGGCGTGTCGCCGACGAGGTCCTCGAGCGCCAACGGGCGGCCGTTGAAGAGCACGACCGCGACCGGCTTTCCGGTCGCCCTGATCGCGCGGATCAGCTCCTCCTGCCGCCCGGGTAGGTCGAGCGTGCTCCGCGCCGCCGCCTCG
>DATDKA010000051.1:0-9222 GCA_036520235.1 Gaiellaceae bacterium | reverse complement strand
GCGGTCTTCGTGGTGATGATCCGTGCGGTCGCGACGGTCGACGAGGCCCGCACACGCGAGGCGCACTCGAAGGACGTGACGGCGGCGACGGTGGGCATCGAGAAGCTCGTGCTCGACCTCGAGACCGGGCTCCGCGGGCTTGTCCTGAGTGGCAACGAGCGCTTCCTTCAGCCGTGGACGAAGGCGCGCAAGGACTTGCCAGGCAGGCTTCGCGAGCTCGAGCGGCTCGTCTCCAACAACCCAGCGCAGGCGGAGAGGGCGCGGAACCTGCGCAACGAGATCAACGCCTACATCAACGACTACTCGATCCGTCTCGTGAACATCGCGCGAGGGGCGAACCCTGACGCGGCCAGCACTCCGGTCGCTGTGGACGAGGGGAAGCGGCGGACGGACATGATCCGTGGCGCCTTCGCGGAGCTCCTGAAGGCCGAGAACGCGCGGGCCGCGGCGAGCGCGTCGAACGCCAACACCCAGTCTGACCGCGCCGTCGTGCTCGGGATCAGCGGACTGATCGGCTGCGCGCTCCTGATCATCCTGTTCGGCCTCTATCTCGCGCGTTCTACCGCCGAGCCAGTGCGCTCCGTGGCGAGCGCCGCGAGCCGCGTCGCTGCGGGCGATCTCTCCGTTCGCCTGCCTGAGCACGGCCCGGGCGAGGTGGGGGAGCTGACCGTCGCCTTCAACCGGATGGCGGCCGAGCTCGAGCGGAACCAGCTCGAGCTCCAGGCGCAGAACGAGCAGCTGCGCGACAGCGAGCGTCGCAAGTCCGAGCTCGTCCGGATCGTGTCGCACGAGCTGCGCACGCCGCTCGCGAGCATCCTCGGCTTTACCTCGCTGCTCCTGAACCGGGACATCCCGGCCGACGAGCGGCGGCGCTATCTCGAGATCATCGAGGTCGAGGGACGGCGGCTCTCGTCGCTCCTCAGCGACTTCCTCGACGCCGAGCGGCTGGAGGAAGGGCACCTCCCGCTCTCCCGCGAGCTGATCGACATGGGGCGGATCGTCTCGGACCAGGCGCGCCTGTTCGAGGGCCAGAGTCAGGAGCACCGGCTGGACGTGAAGGTCGACCGGATGCCCCTACCGGTCAACGGCGACCCGGATCGGCTGGCGCAGGTGGTGGGCAACCTCTTGTCGAACGCCATCAAGTACTCGCCCGAAGGAGGCGCGGTCGAAGTGGTGGCGGAGCAGGAGAACGGCTACGTGAAGGTGAGCGTCCGCGACGAGGGCGTCGGGATCTCGGATGACCTCCACGACCGCGTGTTCGCGAAGTTCTTCCGCGGAGATGCGTCGGAGAGCGGCATCCCCGGCACCGGCCTCGGCCTTACCATTGCGCGGTCAGTGGTCGAGGCGCACGGGGGCCGGATGAGCTTCGAGAGTGACGAAGGTGAGGGGTCTGTGTTCTGGTTGGAGCTTCCGGTGGCCTCCAGCTGATGGGTCAATCTGCGGAAAGGGGTGGGTGAATGCGTCGGGTCTACATGCTCGGGTTCCTCGTCATGTGCGTGTCGGCGCCGTTTGCGTACGGCTGGGCCTCGAGCGCGGGCACGGGTCCCGCGACGATTCGGATCACGAGCAGAGAGGTCAGCCGAGTGCGCATGACCGTCGGGGCGCCCGGCCGGATCGGCGACACGGAGATCGTTCGACAGAACCTCTTCAACAAACGGATCAAGCCTGCTCCGATCGGGCAGGCGGAATACCTGTGCACGTTCCTGACCTCGCGGATGCGCTCGTGCAACGTCACGATCACGCTGCCGCAGGGGCGGATCGTGGCCGGCGGGACTTTCAACTATCTCGAGCTGTACGAGCTCGCGGTCCTCGGCGGGACGCGCCTGTACGACAACGCGCGCGGGACGCTGACCGTGATCCAGACGACGACGAAGCCGCGACGGCAGATCCTCGTCTTTCGACTGTCGGGCTGACACGAAATGAGCTGTGCCCGGATTGCTCCGGGCACAGCTCGATTGATCGCTAGGGGATGTAGGCGAGGTCCTCCGGAACCATCGAGGTCGGCGTCTCGAAGATCAGGCCGGGGCCGTCCGGGTCGATCGTCGTTGCGCCGTCCGTCGCGAGGAACGTCGCCAGCTGCTGCTGTGCCGCGAGCGCGTACGCCGCCGCGGCCGGGTTCGCCACGTTGGTGAGGAACGTGTGCGGGTTCTTCCCGACCGCCGGGTTGAGCGCGAACGCGAGGTCGTTCCGGTAGAGCGTCGCCCGGTCGCCGCACCCGCAGGCGCGGAGGATCGCCGACGTCGTCGGGTTCGGCACGGTCTTGTCGCCGCGGGCGAACTGGAAGATCACCGGCGCCTTGATGTACGGCGCATACGCCGCCGGGTTCCCCGCCTGCTGCGCCCACTCGCTCCGGTCGATCAACTGCTGGATTGCCGTCTCGTCGGCCGTCGCCGACACCGGCGGCTCGCCGCGGAGTGGGATGTTCTCGTGGAAGTTGTCGAGGCCCGCGTTCGGAACGGCGTTGTAGAGCGACGGCGTTCGCGTCAGCAGTCCCAAGCCGACAAGGATTCGGAAGCTCGGCGACAGCCGGGCGATCTCGATGATCGGCCCGCCGGGGACGTTCAGAACGGCGGCTCGGACGTTTCGCTCGAGGCCCATCAGCTGCGTCCCGTAGATGCCGCCGAACGACTGGCCTGCGTAATAGATCCGCGAGGCGCTGAGGTCGTCGCTCCCGTCGCCGTCCACGTCGACACCGCCGCGGAGCACCTTCACGAGCTGCATCAGGTCGATCGTCGTCTGTCGCAAGCCGTCACGGTTGGAGATCAGCGTGTAGGGGGGTGCGGCACTGACCCCCTCCGTCGAGTCGATGACGCCATCGCCGTTCTGGTCGATCCCGCGACCGCCGAGCGGCAGCGTCACCGGCGGGAGGCCGCCGAAACGGCTGACGGTGTAGGTGCCGAGCGGCCCGCCGCCGTGGCCCACGACGTTGATTGCGACGGAGGCGATTCCGTGCTGTGCAAGCGCCCCGGCGACGACCGGCGGCGCGCCGTTTTTCCAGTCGGTGAAGCCGTGGCCGAAGATCGCCACCGGCCAGCCTCCAACCGGCCGCGCTCCGGCCGGGAGGAAGAGCGAGAACTGAACCGTGTTGGTCCCCTGCGGCGCCGGATGACCGGTTCGGGTGCCGACCTGGGGGATCACCT
Organism: Gaiellaceae bacterium; assembly: GCA_036520235.1. Classification (GTDB taxonomy): domain Bacteria; phylum Actinomycetota; class Thermoleophilia; order Gaiellales; family Gaiellaceae; genus JACDAN01. The sequence continues at coordinate 6,082 of DATDKA010000051.1, read as the reverse complement.
TCGCCGCGTTTTCGTAGTCGGGCGAGCTGTAGGTCCCGAAGCCGATCGTGCCGACGCCGGCGAGTAGCGGCAGGAAGAGGCCGCCCGTCGAGAACGTGGGGGCGGTGCCGGTCTGCCGCCGCCACGTCACCGAGCTCACGCTCGAGAGCGGAAACAACGTCCGCTCCCCGGCCGAGCCGAGCAGGAAGTTCGCCTCCCCGCCGGGCAGCTGCCGGCGGATCTTCCGCGAGATCGGCCGGATCGACTGCGTCGTGAACAGGCTCGCCGCCGCGACGGCGTGGCGCTTGACCCGCGCCATGTGGAGCGCGTCGCGGAGATCGTTGCGGTACTCCTTCACGGCGCGATCCTTCGTATGGCCGTAGTTCAGGTCTCGCTGGAAGGAGGACGTATCGAGCCGCTTGCCGTCCGTCCCGCGGACACGATTCGTCACCACGAGGAGGTACGTGGTGGAGTCGTCGAGCTGCTGGTCGCTCTCGAAGTGGAGCGTGTTCGCGGCCGGCTCCCAGACGACCTGGTTGATCCCGACCCGCGAGCCTGCGGGGCCGACCAGGAAGATCGACGAGCTCGAGATGCTCGAGACGTCGATCGGCCCGCTGAACGGGACCGAGATCCGCGGCTGGATGTTGAACCCGTCCAGCTGGTTGAGCACGTCGACGTCGGCGCAGTCACTCGGCCGCGCCGCGCAGTCGGGTTTCGCGAGGTCGACCCGCAGGCCGGTTACCTGGGAATGGTCGCGCACGGTGTCGAGGTTCGTGGGGAACGGCTGGCCGGCTCTGACGCCGCCGTGCGCGAGCGCGGTTCCCGGAAGGACGAGAGCGAGCGCGACGAGCAGCGCGCCCGCGGCGAAAGTACGCATGGAGCTCTCCCTTCTCCCGCTGTCGGGCGCGGACGCTACTGCATTTCCGCCGAAAACGTACTCCCGGTAACCCTCCTTAGCCGAACGTGAACGCGTAGCCCTCCACGCCCGGAGCATCGAAGGCGATCTCCACCGTGCGGTCGGTGACGGGCCCGGGCTGGCGGATCAGCCCGTAGAGGCGCGGCTCATCGAGCGTTCCCCGCCCGTCCGCGCCGACGTCGAGCCCATGGGCGTCGCCGGGAGGCTCTCCGTCGAGGAGCACGCGGAAAGAAACGGGCGAACCTCCGCCCGCCCGCAGCACGAGATTCACGTCGCGTGCGTGGAACCGGAACCGGATCGCTCCGTGCGGGCCGTCGAGCACGGCCGCCCCCGGTTCGATCCTCCAGTCGCCCGAGAGTGCCCACTGGTTGAGCCCGAGCCGGTCGGGATCGCCGTCGACGAAGTTCTGTGCCTGGCGGTAGCCGAGGTAGGTCTCGGGCGTTTCAACGTTCGCCCAGTCGGCCTGAGCCTCGAGACCCTCATCTGCGACCGAGACGAGCTCATCGCCCACGCTCTCCCGCCCCGCCTCGCGCAGGAGCTGCTGGATGACCCGTTCGCACTCCTCGTAGCCGCCCTCGCCGAACTGGTGGTGCCGGATTCGTCCCTCCGTATCGGCGATGTACGCGGCCGGCCAGTACCGGTTGCCGAAGGCATCCCAGACGCCGTAGTCAGCGTCCAGCGCGATCGGGTACTCGACGCTCAGCTCGGTTGCCGCCCGGCGGACGTTCTCGACCTCCCGCTCGAACGGAAACTCGGGCGTGTGGACGCCGACGACGACCAAACCGTCATCGGCGTACTTCTCCGCCCACGCGCGGACATAGCCGAGCGTGCGGAGCCAGTTGATGCAGGTGTACGTCCAGAAGTCGACGAGAACGACCTTGCCGCGGAGGCCTTCCACGGTCAGCGGCTCCGAATTGAGCCAACCAGTCGCCCCGTCGAAGTCGGCGATGCGACCCTCGACGGGCAATTCATTTCGCGTCCCGAACAGGCTCATTTCGCATCTCCTCCCGCGTTGTCCAGCGCTTCCAGGATCACGTCGGTCACGGCCTGGGGCTGGGAGACCATGACGACGTGCGAGGCGTCGACCTCGGTGATCTTCGCGCCAGCCCGCTCGGCCATCGATCGGGTGAGATCGGTGCCGGCGGCCTTGTCGCCGGTGGCGATCACGGCCCAGGAGGGCTTGTCCTTCCACGCCGGTGCTCCCGCCGGCTCGGCAAATGCCGTCTGGGCCACTGGTCGCTGCGTGGCGGCCATGACCGCCGTTTCTTCGGCGGGCAGGTCGGCGGCGAACGCAGCTCGGAACTTCGACGGGTCGATCGCGAGCTCGACGGCCTGCTCGCCCCCATTGGCAACGGGATAGTGGTGGGGGACGAGCGCACTCATCAGGATGGCGTCCTTCGACGATCCCGTGACGTCGCCGAGGCTCTCGCCTTCCTCCGTCGCGAACGCGGCGATATAGACGAGGGCGACGACGTTGTCGGCCTCCTTCGCGGCATTGGAGATGACCGCGCCTCCGTACGAGTGGCCGACGGCGATCACCGGCCCCGGGGTCTCTTCGAACACCGTTTCGAGATAGGCCGAGTCGGTGGCGATCCCCCTGAGAGGGACTGCCGGCGCCGTGACGTTGATGCCCTTAGCCTGCAAACGCTCGATGACGCCGTTCCAGCTCGACGCATCGGCAAAGGCGCCGTGCACGAGCACGACAGTGGGAGGACCGTTTGCGTCAGACATGCGCGCTCCTTTCCTAGTTGTCCCTGTTGAAGAGCGACAGCAGCAGGAGGAAGACGTTCAGGACGTCGAGGAAGATCGAGGCCGCGAGAACCGGCGCGGCTCGAATGTCTTGCGTGCGCCGCAGTCGCTGAAAGTCGAACGCGGTCAGGGCCGCGAAGATCACGAGCCCGAGGATCGCGTAGATCAACTGGCCGTTCGGGATCTGAACGAAGATCAACACGATTCCGAACACGATCAGCCCGATCAGCGCCCAGAACGCGACCCGGGCGATCGCGGACAGATCGCGCCGCGTCGCGTAGCCAAAAGCCCCGAACCCGGCAATGAAGAGCGCGGTTGCTCCGCCGGCCTGCCAGAGCACCTTCGGATTCGAGTCCGCGTAGTACGCGAGCGTCGGCGCGGTCGCCAGGCCCATCAAAACGCCGAAAGCGAACAGCAGCGTCACGGCAAGTCGCTCGGATCGCTGCGCCGCGACGTTCAGGCCCAGCAGGACGGCGAACGCGGCGATGAAGAAGACCCAGCCCCACCCGTAGGAGACGTCGCGGCCCACGTACGCCCCGAGGGCAAACAGCCCCGTGGTCACGGCGACCAGGCCCATCGTCTGGCCGAGCAAGGTCCCGCTCTCGTCGCGGGTCAGCGGCCGCTCGACGGCCGTTCCACGAATCGCTGACTCGTCTGCGAGTGTCATTCGACCACCACGAGGAACGGCTCGCCCTTCGGCACGACGTTCGTTGCGAGCTCCGCCGAGTTGCCGGTGCCGACGTTCCTCACCGCGTGAACCGTCTCGGCCGGAACCGTGAGGACCGCGCCGGCCGTACCGCCGCGATCACGCCGTTCCCGCGCCAGCTCCGTTCCCAGTCTCCCATCGAGCACCGCCTTCCTAGTCGGGGGTGCTGCGCCGCTCAACGCAGTGACCTGAACGCGGCCCGGACCTCGTTCGAGAAGAGCTCCGGCTCCTCCCAGGCCGCGAAGTGGCCGCCCTTGTCGACCTCGTTGAAGTACGTGAGGGTCGGGTAGACCGTCTCCACCCAGCTGCGCGGCGCCCGGAAGATCTCGCCCGGGAAGGTCGTGAACCCGACCGGGATCGAGACCGGCTGAGGAGCCTGCCCCGCGGCGTGCGCTGCCGCCTGACCGCCCTCCCAGTACGACCGGGCCGCCGAGGCCCCGGTGGCCGTCAGCCAGTACAGCGTGATGTTGTCGAGGATCTGATCGCGGGTGAGACCGCCCACGGGCTGCCTGTCGACGAACGCGCGCGAGATCTTGTAGTAGCTGTCGGTGTCGTGGTCGAGCATCCACCCCGCCAGGGCGACGGGCGAGTCGAGCAGGGCGTAGCCGATCGTCTGCGGCCGCGTCGACTGTTCGAGGAAGTAGCCGAAGCCGCTCTGCCTGAAGGTGGCGACGGCGTCGAGCGCCGCACGTTCCTGCTCCGACTCCGCCGGCAGCCCTGCGACGCTGCCGAGCGCCCGCCTGAGCAGGTTCAGGTGCACGCCGACGAGCCCGTCGGGCGCCTGTTGGGCCATGTCGTCGGTGACGGCCGCGCCCTGATCGCCGCCCTGGGCGACATAGCGGTTATAGCCAAGGCGGCGCATCAACTCCGCCCACGCTTGCGCGACGCGACCCGTGTACCAGCCGATCTCCGTCGGCTCGGCGGAGAAGCCGTATCCGGGGAGCGACGGCAGGACGACGTGGAACGCGTCCTCGGCGCTAGCGCCGTGCGCCGTCGGGTCCGTGAACGGCCCGATCGTCGCGAGCAATTCGATCACCGAGCCAGGCCAGCCGTGGGTGATGATCAACGGCAGAGCGTCCTCGTGCTGCGACCGCACGTGGATGAAGTGCACGTTGACACCGTCGATCTCGGTCGTGAACTGCGGTAAGGCGTTCAGCCTCTCTTCGATTCGCCCGAAGTCGTAGACGGTCGCCCAGTAGCGCGCGAGCTCCTTCAGCGTGTCGAGCTGGACTCCCTGCGAGCGGTCGTCGACGAGCTCCTTGCTGGGCCAGCGCGTCGTGGCGATGCGGCGCCGAAGGTCCTCGATCTGCTGCTGGCCAAACCCGACCTGGAAGGACCGGATCTCGGTGGCAGTCTCGACGGTGGAGCTCATGACTCCCCGTTGCGGAGCGAGCTGAACGCGGCCCGGATCTCCTCCGTGAAGAGCTCGGGCTCTTCCCAGGCCGCGAAGTGCCCGCCCTTCGCGGCCTCGTTGAAGTGGGTGAGGCTCGGGTAGGACTTCTCGGCCCAGCTCCGCGGAGTCCGCCAGATCTCCCCGGGGAACGTGGTGAAGCCGACCGGAATCGAGACCGGGGGAGGAGCCTGGCCGGACGCGAGTAGTTGCGCGCGCTCCAGTGCGTCCTCCCAGTACGACCGGGCGGCCGAGGCGCCGGTGCCCGTCAGCCAGTACAGCGTGACGTTGTCCAGGATGTGGTCCCGGGTGAGGTTTCCCGTGGGCCGTCCGTCGACAAAGGCGCCGGCGATCTTGTAGTAGCTGTCCGTGTCGTGGTCGAGCATCCAGCCCGCCAGCGCGACGGGTGAATCCAGCAGCGCGTAGCCGATCGTCTGCGGCCGCGTGGCCATCTCCAGGAAGTAGCCGAAGCCGGTTTCCCTAAAGGTGGCGAGCTGTTTCGCCGCAGCGCGCTCCTCCTCGGACTCCGCCGGCGGAGGACCGGCGAGCACCGTCACGAGCAGGTTTGTGTGGATACCGACCAGCCCCTCGGGTCCCTGCCGTCCCATCGTGTCGGTGACGGCAGCGCCCACGTCGCCGCCCTGGGCGACATAACGGCTGTAGCCGAGGCGGTGCATCAGCTCCGCCCAGGCCGGCGCGACACGGCCGACGTTCCAGCCGCGCTCGGTCGGCTCGCTCGAGAAGCCGTAGCCCGGCAGGGACGGCAGCACGAGGTGGAACGCGTCCGACGCATCTCCGCCGTGCGCGGTCGGGTCGGTCAGCGGCCCGATGGTGTCGAGCAGCTCGATGACGGAGCCGGGCCAGCCGTGGGTCATGATCAGCGGCAGCGCGTCTTCGTGCTGCGATCGGACGTGGATGAAGTGGATGTCCACGCCGTCGATCTCGGTCGTGAACTGCGGCACCGCGTTCAACCGTTCCGCGACGCGCCCAAAGTCATACTCCTTCGCCCAGTAGTCGGCGAGCGCCTGGAGCGGCGCAAGCTGGACGCCCTGCGAGCGGTCGTCGACGAGCTCCTTGCTCGGCCAGCGCGTCGTCTCGATCCGCCGGCGGAGGTCGTCGATCTGCTCCTCGTGAATCTCGACCTGGAACGGCCGGACCTCAGTGGTGGTTCCGACGGTGGTGCTCATGACGTCCTCCCTTCACGCAGCGGCCTGAAAGCCGCTCGCATCTCGTTCGCGAAGATCTCCGGCTCCTCCCAGGCAGCGAAGTGCCCGCCCCTTTCCGCCTCGTTGAAGTAGATGAGGTTGTGGTAGGCGTGCTTCACCCAGTGGCGCGGTGCCTG
>DATDKA010000050.1:0-20537 GCA_036520235.1 Gaiellaceae bacterium | reverse complement strand
AGCTCGCGGCAGAAAGCGGCCGCTTCCTCCGCCCCCTTGTACATCTTCCAGTTGCCCGCGATCAGCACGGCCGCGATGTTAGTCGGCGGTCGGAATTGCCGCGACTCCAGGCAATTCCTTGCCTTCGAGCAGCTCGAGCGCAGCGCCGCCGCCGGTCGAGACCCAGTCGATCATCGCTGCCAGACCCGCCTCCTCGATCGCCCGCACGGAGTCGCCGCCGCCGACGACGGTGTGGGCGTCCGCGTCGGCGACCGCCCGGGCGACGGCGAGTGTGCCCTCGGCGAAGCGTGGCCACTCGAAGACGCCCATCGGCCCATTCCAGAACACGGTCTTCGCGCTGCGGAGGCGCCGGCCGAAGTCTTCGCGCGTCTTCGGCCCGATGTCGAGCCCGAGCCAACCGTTCGGCAGCTCGTCGTACGGGACGACCTGGGTCTCGGCGTCGGCCTCGAACGCCGAGGCCGCGACGACGTCCTGCGGCAGGACGACCTGGAAGTCGAGTGGGTTCTCCTTTCGGATCTGTTCCGCCATCTTCCCGCCGATCAGCACCTCGTCCGCCTTCCCGCCGAGATTCTGGAGCACGCCGAGCTTGTCCTCGACCTTGGCGCCGCCGGAGACCAGCACGAAGGGCCGCTCGACCTCGCCGAGCAGGCGACCGAGCATCTCCAGCTCCCGCTCCAAGAGCAGCCCGGCGTAGGAGGGCAGGAGCTCGGCCACCCCCACCGTCGAGGCATGTGCTCGATGGGCGGAGCCGAAAGCGTCCATCACGAAGACGTCCCTGTCATCCACCAGCTCGCGTGCGTAGCTCACTTCGTTCTTCGTCTCGCGCGGGTCGAAGCGCGTGTTCTCCAGCACGACGATCCGCTCGTCGGGCAGGAGCTCGCGCAGCCGCGCCTCGACCGGCGCTATGGCGAAGGCCGGATCCGGCCCCTTGGGCCGGCCGAGGTGCGAGCAAACGGCGACCTCGTCCGCTCGGCGGTCGAGCAGCAGCTCGAGTGTCGGCAGCGCCGCGCGGATGCGCGTGTCGTCGGCGACGGTGCCGTCTTCGAGCGGCACGTTCAGGTCGGCTCGAACGAGCACGCGCTTTCCCGCGACGTCCGCGTCGCGCACGGATCGTGGCTTCCGCACCTACGCGCTGACGGGCTCGGCGACCGACGCCGCCACCTTCTCGACGAGGTCGGCCAGGCGGCAGCTGTATCCCCACTCGTTGTCGTACCAGCCGATCACCTTCACCATCCGGCCGTTCGCCATCGTCGAGAGGCCGTCGACGATCAGCGAGTGCGGATTGCCGACGATGTCCGCCGACACGAGCGCCTCGTCGGAGAACTGGATGATCCCGTCCCACTGATCCTCGCCGGCGGCGCTGCGGAAGGCGTCGTTGACCTCCTCGGCCGAGACCTCGCGCGAAAGGACGCAGACCAGGTCGGTGACGCTCCCGTCCGGGACCGGCACGCGAAGCGCCATGCCGTCGAGCTTCCCCTTCAGCTCCGGGATCACGAGCGCGGTCGCCTTCGCCGCCCCGGTGGTCGAGGGGATGATGCTCTGCGGCGCCGCGCGCATCCGGCGCAGGTCGGGCTTGCCCTTCCGCGTTAGCGCGATCTGGTCCTGGAGTTGCTGCTCCGTCGTGTACGCGTGCACGGTGGTCATGAACCCGGACTCGATGCCGAACTCGTCGAGGAGGATTCGGGCCATCGGGGCCACCGAGTTCGTCGTGCACGAGGCGTTCGAGATCACCTGGTGCTGGTCCGGGTCGTAGTCCCCGTCGTTCACGCCCAGCACGACCGTCAGGTCCGGGTCGGTGGCAGGCGCCGAGATGATCACCTTCTTCGCACCTGCCTCGAGATGCTGAGCCGCGCCGTCTCTGTCGGTGAAGAGGCCGGTCGACTCGACGACGACGTCGACGTCGAGGTCGCCCCAGGGCAGTGCCGACGGGTCGCGCTCGGAGGTCACGCGCACCGGCGTCCCGTCCACCGTCAGCTCGCCGTCGCCGTGGCCGATCTCCCGATCGAGGACGCCGTGCGTGGAGTCGTACTTGAGCATGTGCGCGAGGACGTCGGGTGAGGCCAGGTCGTTCAGCGCGACGACCTCGAAGTCGGGCTCCCGCTTCAGATAGGCACGGAAGAAGTTCCGCCCGATCCGTCCGAATCCGTTGATCGCAACCCGTTTCGCCATGGCTCCCTCCGATCGCTGTGCCGAAACTCTAGTCCGCCTCCCCCAGAAGGGGGGTCGAGGGAGGAATGTGCGATCCCGAGGCATAGAGAGCCGCCGTGACGTTCCTCCGCGCTCTGATTGCCTCATCGCTCGCCGCGCTCGTCCTGGCCGGGAGTGCGTCCGCCGAGGTCAGGATCGGCGTCACAGACGACCTCGGCCTCAGCCCCGACACGTCGAGCTGGTTCTTCGACAGCCTCGGCGAGCTCGGGATGCGCGAGAACCGCGTGTCCGTTCCGTTCGACGCCACTGCGCCGACGACGATCCAGAACCAGCTGGGCCTGGACACCTACGTACCGCTCGCGGCGCTGCGCGGCGTCGACGTCACCTTCTCGGTCGCGCCGGTGAAGGCCAGGACGGTTGCCGACAACCCAGGTGCCGTGCGGCAGTACGCCGACTACGTCGCACTCCTGGCGCGCACCTACCCCACGGTCAAGCGCTTCATCATCGGGAACGAGCCGAACCAGCCTCGCTTCTGGCAGCCGCAGTTCAACCGCGCAGGGAAGAACGTCGCCGCGGGCTCGTACTTCCCGTTGCTCGCGGCGGCCTACGACTCCCTCAAAGCGGTCGATCCGTCAATTCGCGTAATCGGGCTCGGGCTCTCACCGCGCGGCAACGACCAGCACAACGCGGGAGACAACGTCTCCACGTCCCCGATTCGCTTCCTGAACGGGCTCGGCAAGGCCTACCGCGCCAGCGGCCGGCGCAAGCCGCTGATGGACGAGCTGGCCTTCCATCCCTATCCCGACCTCGACACCGACCCGCTGCTGAGAGGCTACCGCTGGCCGAATGCCGGTGTGCCGAACCTGGATCGCGTCAAGCAGGCGTTCTGGGATGCGTTCCACGGCACGCGCCAGCCGACCTTCGGCGAGGGCAGGGCACGCGGCAGCATGACGTTCACGCTCGACGAGCTCGGTTGGCAGGTCGACGTCGTGACCGCCCTGGATTCGTACCACGGTCGTGAGAACGTCCTGACGACGACGGAGGCGGCCCAGGCACGAATCTACGGCGACGCCGTCCGGTACCTGGCCTGCGACGCCTCCGTGCGGTCGATCCTCTTCTTCCTGCTCCGCGACGAGCCCGACCTGGACCGCTGGCAGGCCGGGCTCCTTCGGGCGGACGGCTCTCGCCGCCCCTCCTTCGATGCGGTGAAGAGGGCCATCGCGGTGACGAACGGCAAGTGCGCCGGCCGGATGCGCGCCTGGCGCCACTCGACGAAGGTCGACGGCGCGAAGGTGCGCTTCCCGAAGAGCCGCCGCGTACCTGCCCGACGGTTGACGCTCGCTCTCGTCACGAACGCGAACGAGGACGCCCTCGTCGAGGCCACGCTGCTGAAGGGGAACCGCAAGGTCCTCACGCAGCGCACGACCGTTGCGGCCTATCGCTCGCGGATCGTGCGCCTTTCGACGCGGTTCCGCCCAGGCCGCTACACCTTCCGCGTCAAGCTGCGCGCGGCGATGAATCCCGGCCGCTCGTCGACCTTCTCGGCACCGCTCCGGGTCGCGCGCTAGTTAGGCCAACCCGAGCCCGATTCTGGACGGCGGGCCGCTGAGGCGTCGCTTGCGGCGACTTCAGAGGTCGTGGTACGACGGCTCGCCGCAATGACGGCGGGCCGCTGAGGCGTCGCTTGCGACGCCGTTTAGAGGTCGTGCCGGCTCCGCCGGCGCGGCCGTGGTACGACGGCTCGCCGCAGTGCGGCGGGCCGGAGGGGAAGCTCCGAGGACGACCTCCCCCTCCAGTTGAACCGCGCTCCGGACCGTGGCGCCGAACGGGGTCTGAATTCGGCGCCGGACGAGCGCAGACCCGCCGTCAAGTGAGTATGACGCATTCGGTCAACCTCATGGTTCGGCGAGCCTGATCAGCTTCTGAAGGCGCCGGTGGACCGTCGCTTTGGTCGCCGGAGGTCGGCATTTGAGGCCTAGTTCCCGTAGCGATAGCGAGGGATGGGCGAGCCGCAGCTCGGCGAGCTCCTGCAGCTGTTGCGGGAGCCGTGCGAGTGCGCCGCGGCGCTGAAGGCGCCGCAAAGCCCGGAGCTGCGCGCCAGCGGCGCGGCTTGTCCGGACGAGGTTCGCGTGGTCGGCGTTGGCGAGGCGGTTCGCGCGCGCCTTCGCCGTCCCGACGACGGCGCGCTCCGCGAACGTCAGCACCGCGCCTGCCGCGCCGGCCGCCGCCAGGAGGTCGCCGATCGCGTCTGCGCCCTTCGCGTAGGCAGAGGCGTGGTCGGCACGGTCCCGGACCGCGAGCGGAATCCCCTCGACCGACGCGATCTCGGCGATGAACTCCGCGCCCGCGTGGCTGCCCGTCCTCACCTCGGCGTGATGCGACGAGACGCTTCCGCCGCCGAGGAGCGCGCCGCGCAGGTACGCGCCGCGGCAACACGAGCGACCGACCACGCGCCGCGGCGGCCGCTCCAGCGGGCTCAGCCGCGCGCTGACGACGCCGGCCTCGTGCAGCACCTGCATCGTCCGGTCCTCCCCCGCCACGTGCAGCTGATAGCGGGTCTCGCCGCCGAACGACCGCCGCCGGTAGCTGCGGATCTCGCATGAAACGCCGAATCCACGGAGCAGGCTGAACGCCCGTCGCGCGACGGCCGAGCTGGCGAGATCGAGGTGCAGCGAGACCTCCCCACGCCCGCGGAGGTGAATTCGTCCCGCGGTGTGGAAGAGCGCCGAGAGCTCTGCGAGGCGGTCGCACTCCCGCCGCGGAGCGATCCCCGCGAGCTCGCTGCGAACGTCTTCCGAGAGCGACAAGGTCCACCGAATCTACAATCCCCTCGATGAGTCGCCCCGGACTCGCCAGACCCCCCGCTCCGCACAACGAGCCGATCCGCGACTACGCGCCCGGTTCGCCGGAGCGCCGATCGCTGCAGCGTCGCCTCGACGAGCTGAAGCGCGACCGGATCGAGATCGGGTCCGTGATCGGCGGCGAGGAGGTGCTGAAGGGCGAGACCTTCGAGGCCGTGACGCCGCACGACAAGGACCACGTCCTGGCCGACGTGCACAAGGGCGGCGAGGCGGAGGTCGACCGCGCAATCCAGGCGGCCGGCGAGGCGTGGGAGGACTGGCACCGCTGGCCGTGGGAGGAGCGCGCCGCCGTCTTCCTCCGCGCCGCTGAGCTCTTGTCGGGCCCCTGGCGCGACACGCTGAACGCCGCGACGATGCTGAACCAATCGAAGACCGCGCACCAGGCCGAGATCGACGCCGCCGTCGAGCTCACCGACTTCTTCCGCTTCAACGTCGAGTTCATGCTCCGGATCTACGACGAGCAGCCGATCTCGGCGGCCGGCACCTGGAACCGGATGGAATACCGGCCGCTCGAGGGGTTCGTCTTCGCCGTCACCCCCTTCAACTTCACGGCGCTCGCCGGCAACCTGCCGAGCTCGGCAGCGCTGATGGGCAACACGGTCGTCTGGAAGCCGGCCTCGACGGCCGCCTACTCCGCGTACTGGCTGATGCGGCTGTTCCAGGAGGCCGGCCTGCCGCCGGGCGTGATCAACCTCGTCTACGGCGACGGCTCCACGATCGGCAACGCGGCGCTACGTAGTGAGCACCTCGCGGGCGTCCACTTCACCGGCTCGACCCCGGTGTTCCAGTCCATGTGGAACACGATCGGGAGCTCGATTGCCGACTACCGGAACTACCCCCGCATCGTCGGGGAGACCGGCGGCAAGGACTTCATCGTCGCGCATCCCTCCGCCGACGTCGACGCGCTCGCGACGGCGATCCTGCGCGGCTCGTTCGAGTACCAGGGCCAGAAGTGCTCCGCCGCGTCCCGCGTCTACGCGCCCTCGAACCTCTGGCCGGAGCTTCGAGAGCGGCTGGTGAAGGAGGTCTCGACGATCCGGATGGGCGACGTCTCCGACTTCTCGAACTACATGGGCGCCGTGATCGACGCCAAGGCCTTCGCCGGCCATCGCGACGCGATCGAGAACGCCACGAAGAACAAGGCCGAGGTCGTCGTCGGCGGCGGCACCGATGACAGCCGCGGCTACTTCATCGAGCCGACGGTGCTCGAGACGAGCGACCCCAGGTCGGAGCTCATGCGCGAAGAGCTCTTCGGCCCGATCGTGACGACCTACGTCTACCCGGAGAAGAAGTGGGACGAGACGCTCGAGCTGGTCGACGACACGGCGCCGTACGGCCTCACCGGCGCGGTCTTCTCGGAGGATCGCGAGGCGATCGAGGACGCAAACGAGAAGCTGCGCTACGCGGCCGGGAACTTCTACGTGAATGACAAGCCGACCGGCGCCGTGGTCGCGCAGCAGCCCTTCGGCGGGTCGCGCGCGTCGGGGACGAACGACAAGGCGGGCTCGCTGTGGAACCTGATTCGCTGGGTCAGCCCGCGGACGATCAAGGAGACGTTCGTCCCGCCCAGGGACTACCGCTACCCGTTCATGGCGCCCGACACCGACGGCGCCGGGCCGCCGGACGCCCCTTAATCAAGCGGCAACAACTCGAGGTCCGGGGCATTCGTCTGAACCGGCACATGGGCCGCCGTGTCACCCTGGTCGCCGCGGCGGCCCTTGTTCTGCTCGCGGGCAGCGCCGGCGCCGCCGTCGTCCGTGGGACGCCCCGCGCCGATTTCCTCCGCGGCGGGCTGCGGCCCGACCGTCTGGACGCCCGCGCCGGGAACGATCGCGTCAAGGTCGACGGCGGCGGTCGCGACGTCGTCCGGTGCGGCCGCGGACGCGATCTTGTGAACGCCGACGCCACCGATCGCGTCGCCGCAGACTGCGAGCTCGTTGCGCGCGTGATCGCGCGGGATCCATACCGGTCGCCGGCACAGCACGCTTCCATAGCCGAGCCGGACAGCTTCTCGTTCGGAAGCACGATCGTGGCGACGTTCCAGGTCGGCAGGTTCCGCGACGGCGGCGCAGTCGCGATCGGCTGGGCCACGAGCCGCGACCGCGGACGCACTTGGCGGTCGGGTCGGCTGCCCGCGCTGACCGTGGCCTCGCAGCCGGCCGGCCCTTGGGCACGAGCCAGCGACCCCGTCCTCGCCTACGACGCGCTGCACCGCACTTGGCTGATCGCCTCGCTCGCACTGAACGAAGGGATGAGCGCGGCAGTCGTCGTCAGCCGCTCGGCGGACGGCCTCGCCTGGAGCCCGCCGGTGACCGTGAACATCGCGCCGTGGGTTCCGGACCTGCCCTTCGACAAGGAGTGGATCGTCTGCGACAACGGCGCCGCCAGCCCGTTCCGCGGCAGCTGCTACGCCACCTATAGCGACCTGCGCTCGCTGCGCCTCGAGTTCCACGCATCGCGCGACGGCGGGCTGACCTGGGGGCCACAGGTGTCGGCGCCGGGAGACGCAGGACGCCCGTCGATCGTCGGTCGGTGGGCGCCCGCTCCGCAGCCCGTCGTCCAGCCGGACGGCGACCTGATCGTCCCCTACTACGACGAGACGCGGGTGGCCGCCCTCCGGTCGGTGGACGGGGGCAACTCGTTCTCGGCGCCGGTGACGATCGCCCCCACGGCCTTCAAGCCGACGCGCGGCCTCCGGGCCCCGCCGCTGCCCAGCGCCGAGGTGGACGCAGCCGGGACGGTCTACGTCGTCTGGCCGGACTGCGGCCCGGGCTGCGAGCAGGACTCCCTGGTGATCTCGAGCTCGGCCGACGGCGTGAGCTGGTCCGCGGCTCGGCGGATCCCGCTCATCCGTGGCTTCGACTACGTCCTCCCCGGCCTCGGCGTCGATCCACTGCACCGCGGCCGTCTCGCACTCGCCTACTACGTCTGGAAGCCGGGAGATGCGCTCGACGTCGGCTTCGCCACCTCGGCGGACGGCGGACGCCGCTGGAGCACGCCCCGGGCCCTGAGCGCGCAGACGATGCGCCTGAGCTGGCCGGCGCAGGCAGGTGGCGCCATGCTCGGTGACTACATCTCGACGTCGTTCAGCGGCGGCCGGGCGGTGACGGTCTTCGCCCTGGCCGCGCCGCCGGTCCGTGGACGCCGCGACCAGCCGCTGTTCGCCGCGGCTATTCGCTGAGGAACCGGCGCAGCGACTCCGAGAGCGGCTCGATCCGCTCCGGGACGAGGCTGTAGAGCACGTAGTAGCCGTCGCGACGCGACTCGACGATCCCGGCATCCGCGAGCTGCCGCAGGTGCTTCGAGAGCCCGGCCTCCGAGATGCCGACGAGCGGCGCCAGCTCCTGCGTCGACCGTGGCTGCTCGGCGATCAGCTTCAGCGCGCGGAGCCTCGTGTGGTCGCCGAGTGACCGCAGCAGCTGCACGAGCTCGTTCGAGGGGAGCGGCGGACGCGCGTCCTCCGACAAGAACGGCGCCGGGTAGATCACGTTCAGCGGCCAGGGCTCGTCGCAATTGATCTGAACGTGCGGCCAGACGTACACGCTCGGCACGAGCAGGAGCGGCCGATCGTGTGTGACCTCGACCCGGTGCTCGTGCGGAAGGTCGATCCCGAACTCCTCGCGCGCCTCGTCCACGCGAAGCTGGCGCGAGACGCTCCGGGCGAACCCGTAGAAGCCGTCGGCAGCGAGCCGGCGGCCCGCCTCGGTGATTGTGTCCGCGAGCAGCGGCTCGATCCGTTCCCACTCTTCCGCGAACGCCTGGTCCCAGTACTCCGCGACGAGGTCGGCGAAGCGCCGCGCCAGCGCCCGCGGGTCGTCGTGGACGAGCCCCGCGATCTTCGGATCCGCCCCCTGACGGACGGCAGCCGCCGCGAGGTACTCCTGGACCTCCGGGCGCTCGAGGTGCGACGTGTCCCGGCGGCCCTCGTGATCCCAGAGCGAGCGCGAGAACTCGAGCGCGATCGTCTCCTCGTCGAGCTCTCGGAAGGCGGCCAGCTCCTCCTCGAAGCTCCCCAGCTGATGGTTCGGGCTCGGCGCGAGCAGATCGGGCACCTGCGTCCGGTAGGCGAACGAAAAATCCGCGATCTCACGTTTCAGCGAGGGACGCAGCTTGCGCATCCGCCGCACCCAGGGATGCTGCAGCGGGTGGTGCTTCGGCTCCACGAGCACGTGGAGGCTGAGCACGGCCTCGAGCAGCGGCGAATACGCGTGCGAGACGCGCTCGACCGCCGCGGCCGGCAGCTGGAAGCGGATCGCGATCGAATTCTCTTTCTGGTTAGGAAGTTGACCGGATCATGGCGCGGTCGCAATCCTCCGGCAAGTGATGCGTCTCCGGTTCGCCTTCGCGATCGTCGTCTTCCCCGCCGCCCTGGCGCTTGCGGCCTTCGCCGGTGGCGCCGGCGGCGCCGAAGGGCAGCTCCTGATCGCCACCGTCGGAACGAACGACGGCTTCGACATCGGTCTCGCCTTCCCCGACGGCAGGAAGGTGAGTGAGCTGCAGCCGGGGACGTACACGGTTCGCGTCCGCGACCGGTCGACGCAGCACAACTTCCACCTCGCCTCGAACCAGGACGGTTCGGTCGACTTCCGCACTGAGCTCGAGTTCGTCGGCGAGCAGGACTTCACCGTCACCTTCAGGGACCGGACGCGCTACGCCTACGCGTGCGAGCCCCACTGGCAGGTCATGAACGGCGATTTCCTCGTCATCTCGGCGAGCTCGCCGCCTCCGCCGCCGAAGCCTGCGGTAAGGACGCTGCGAGCGAGCCTCGGCCCGACCGGGCGGGCGACCCTGAGCTCAACCTCGGTGAAGGCCGGCCGCCTCCGGATCGTGGTGCGCGACAGGTCGGCGCGCCACAATTTCCGGCTCGCCGGCCGACGCCTGAACCGGACGACCGGCGCCGACTTCACCGGAACGGTCACGTGGAACGTGCGGCTCGCGAAGGGCACGTACCGCTTCGGGAGCGACGCCAGGAAGCTCCCGGGGCGACTTCGGGTTCGCTAGGCGCGGCCTGCTTTGTGCAGCTGCGCGTAGATCTGGCGCGCCGTCCTCGCCGGCATCCCGGGAACGCCCTCGAGCTCCTCCTGGCTCGCGGCCAGGAACCGTTCCGCGGAGCCGAAGTGCTGGATCAGTGCGCGGCGTCTCGCCGGCCCCACGCCGGGGAGCGTGTCGAAGATCGACTCCTTCGCCCTCGCGTCGCGGCGTTGCCGGTGGAAGCCCAGCGCGAACCGGTGGGCCTCGTCCCGAACACGTTGGAGCAGTTGCAAAGCCGGTGAGTGACGGTCGAGGCGGATCGGCTCCGGCCGGTCCGGCACGAACACCTCCTCGTCCCGTTTCGCGAGCGAGATCACCGCGACCCGCGGCAGGTCGTACGCCTGCATTGCCTGGATCGCCGCCGACAGCTGCCCCTTGCCGCCGTCGATGACGACGAGGTTCGGCGCAGTCGCGAACCCCTCGTCGTACTCCTCGTTCGTCACCGTCGCGAGGCGCGAGAAGCGCCGCGAGACGGCCTCGGCGAGGGCCGCGTAGTCGTCCTGGCCGTCCTGCCGGCGGATGCCGAACTTCCGGTAGTGGGCCTTCTTCGGCACGCCGTCCTGGAACACGACCATCGCGGACACCGGCGACTCCTCCTGGATGTTCGAGACGTCGAAGCACTCGATCCGCAGCGGCAGGCTCTCGAGGTTGAGGCACTCGCGGAGATCCTCGAGCGCCTCGACGCGCCGGAGGCGCGACGTCTCGGCCTTCGCGGTGTCCGCTTCGAGCGCCAGCCGGGCGTTCTGGTCGGCCAGCCCCTGGAGCCGCCGCTTCTCTCCCCGCTCGGCCGGCCGCACCTCGACTCGCGACCCGCGCCGCTCCGAGAGGAACTCGGCCAAGGCATCGGTGTCGCCGGCGTCGTGCGGGACGATGATCTGCGGCGGCACGCTCGGCGCAGAGCCGTAGTACTCGAGCGCGAACGCCTCGAGCACGCCCGCGACGTCATGCCCCTCGACGTTCTCGAGGTGGAACCCGTAGCGGTCGACCATCCGCCCGTCGCGGAGCGGGAAGACCTGCACCGCGGCCTTGTCGCCGTCGATCGCCACGCCGATCACGTCCACCGTCCCGACCGATCGCCGGTCGGCCGCCTGCCGCTCGGCAAGGTGGCGCACCGAGAAGAGCCGGTTCCTGTAGCGGGCCGCCTCCTCGTAGTTCTCGTTCGTCGCGGCCTCCTTCATCCGGCGCTCGAGCTCGCGGATGATCGGCTGTGTCTCGCCGGAGAGGAACTCGATCACGCCGTCGATCACCGCGCGGTAGTCGTCCTTCGAGATGTAGTTCACGCAGGGCGCGTAGCAGCGGTCGATGTGGAAGTCGAGGCACGGGATCCCCGAGTGGCGGCCCGGCTTCGGGCCCTCGCAGGGCCGGAAGCGGAAGACGCGGTTGAGGACGTCGAGCGTCTCGCGCACCTTCTTCGCATTGGCGTAGGGGCCGAAGTAGACGACGCCGCGGCGATGTCGCTCCCGCGTGAACATGACCCGCGGGTACTCGTCCTCGACGGTGACGGCGATGTACGGGAACGACTTGTCGTCTCGGAGCCTGACGTTGTACGGCGGACGGTGCCGCTTGACGAGGTTCTGCTCGAGGTGGAGTGCCTCGACCTCGTTGCCGGTGACGATCACCTCGACGTCGCCGATCCGGCCGACCATGCCGGCGATCCCGCTCCTCGTGTCGCCGCTCTGCTGGAAGTAGCTGCGCACCCGCGGACGGAGCGACTTCGCCTTCCCGACGTAGAGGATCTTCCCGGCCGAGTCCCGGAAGAGGTAGACGCCCGGCTTCGCCGGCAGCCGCTTCAGCTTCGGTTCGAGCGGGTTGGCCACGTCCGAAGGAGGGTAGCCTCGCCCCAACAGTGCGGAACTGGGGTCTCCTGGTGGTGCTCGCGGCCGTGCTCGCCGGCTGCGGCGTCCCCGGAGAAAGCAACGATCACAAGGTCGAGCTCGGGGCCTGGGAGTACTTCGTGCGGGACCCGGATCCCGCGGCTGCGCGGACGAAGATGGCCGACGCGACGGCCAGCGGGTTTGGCGCGGTGATTACGAACGCGTTCTGGGAGCCCGGCCGGACCGCGCCGGAGGCGGCGGAGGTCACGGAGCTTCGCAACGCGGCTGACGCCGCGGTCGCCGCGAAGATCCAGCCGCTCGTGATCGTGCAGAGCCCCGGCAGCAAGACCACCCCCCACACCGCGGAGCTCCGCCGTCAGTTCGCCCAGTACGCGGCGGCTTTGGTGCGAGCCGTTCCGGCGTACGGCACCGTGATCGTCGGGAACGAGCCCAACCTCAACCGCTTCTGGCTGCCGCAGTTCGGCCCGGACGGCGAAGACGTCGCGGCGCGCGACTACCTCGCCCTGCTCGCGGCGACCTACGACGCCGTGAAAGAGGTCTCGCCGGACATCCGCGTGGTCGGCGGAGCGACCGCCCCACGCGGCGGGGACGACGCGGACGCGAAGCGGCAGACGCACTCCCCCACCCAGTTCATCCGTGACCTCGGGCGCTACTACCGCGAAAGCGGCCGGGACCGGCCCGTGATGGACGCCTATGCGCACCACCCGTACCTCGAGCGATCCGAGGTGCCGCCGGACTTCGCGCATCCGAAGACGACGACGATCTCCCTCGCCGACTACGACAAGCTCGTCAACCTCCTGCAGGAGGCGTTCGACGGAACGGCGCAGGCGGGCAAAGACCTGCCCATCCTCTACACCGAGTTCGGCGTCCAGACGACCATCCCCGACGACAAGCTGTCCGCCTACACGAACGTCGAGTCGCCGGTCGCGAAGGACGCCGTGCCGGAGGAGAAGCAGGCCGAGTACTACCGCCAGGCGTACGAGCTCGCCTGCGACCAGGAGACCGTCGTCGGCCTCTACATCTTCCACATCTGGGACGAGTCGGACCTGCTCGGCTGGCAGTCGGGGACGTACTACGCCGACCACACGCCGAAGTCGTCGCGTGACGCCGTGGCCGATCTACGATCCTGCTAGGTGGCCCAAGTGAGCGGTCAGTACGTCGCCTACACGTTCTTCCGCGTCGACCCGGCATGGCGCCGGCTGCCGGTCGAGGAGCGCGTCGCGGGCAAGGAGGCGTTCGCCGACGTCCTCGACGACTGGGCGGGCCGGATGACCGTGCGCGCCTACTCCACGACGGGCGTGCGACCCGACACCGACTTCTTCCTCTGGAAGATCACGGAGCGCTACGAGGATCTCGGTGAGCTCGGCGCCGACCTGAACGGCACGCCGATCGCGGCCTACCTCGAGACCCCGTACTCGTACCTGGCGACGACGAAGGCCTCGCAGTACACGGCCGCCCGGCGCCCGCGGAAGATCGTCCCGAAGGACTCGCCTTACCTCGTCGTCTACCCGTTCGTGAAGATCCGGCCCTGGTATGCGCTGCCGGAGGACGAGCGCCAGCGCGCGATGGACGAGCACATCCGCATCGGGGCCGAGTTCGCGACGATCCACAACCACACGACGTACTCGTTCGGGATCGACGACCAGGAGTTCATGACCGCGTTCGAATGCGACGAGCCGGCGGACTTCATGCATCTGATGCTGACGCTCCGCGACAGCGAAGCCAGCCGCTACACCGAGCGCGACACGCCGATCTTCGTCGGGCAGTGGATGCCGATCCGCCGTGCGCTCGACGCGCTCGACGGCGCCGGCGTGACCGCCGAGGCCTAGCCGTCCTAGCCGTAGGTGTGCTGGTCGCGCCAGGCGCGGAACATCGCGAATGCGCTGAGGACGAGGGTGAGGATGAAGGCAAGCGCGCTGCGGCCGGAGGCGCCCTCGAGGATGTAGGCGCCGAACGCGACGATGATCAGGATCGCGCCGCCGTAGAACGCGACCTGCGCGCGGGTCGCCCAGGTGGAGATGTCGCTCCGCCGCTCCCTCCAGAGGAGGTAGACGAAGAAGGCGATCGCCAGGAAAAACGCGATCCGCGTCAGCGCAACGAGCGAGAGCAGCGTCGTCTGCTGGTTGAGCAGGATCACGACGAAGACGATCCCGACGATGATCAGGAAGCCGCGCAGGGTCGGGTTCATGTCGGCGAAGGCGCGTCTCATCCCGAAGTCAAGTACGCCCTGGTGGCGAGCGCCCCTCCCACGAGCGTGGCGCCCGTGAACCAGGCGAGCCGCCTCCGCGGCTCGTCGGGCGCGTACAGCCACGGCGCGAGCACCACGAGCAGCGCGAGGGTTCCGTAGACGTAGTGGAGGTCGTCCGGCGAGCGCCGGCCGTCGGAGACGAGCAGCAGGCCGAGACCGACCTGCGCGACGAGCAGCGTCTGCACGAGCGCGAGCGCGTGGCCGAGCGCGAGCCCCGCGTCCCGCCGGCGGAAGTACGCGACCCCGCCCCAAACGGTCGCCGCGGCAGCGGCCGCGAGGACGCACAGGCCGACGATCTGATGGGCGGTCAGCACGGCCCGACAGGATAGGCTCGGGGCCATGGTGGAAGAAGGCAAGGAGGCGCCTGACTTCGAGCTGACGAGGGACGAGGGCGAGCGCGTGAAGCTCTCACAGTTCCGCGGGAAGCCCGTCGTCCGCTATTTCTATCCCAGGGACGACCCGCTGCTTCCTTTCGACAGTATGTCCGCATGACCGACACGACGAGTCGTCAGGCGATGGCTGTCCCGGAGGCTGAGCTCAAGAAGACGGACGCGGGGCTCATTCCCCAGGGCGAGGGTTGGTTCGTGCTCAACGCCCGCGACGCATCGTGGATCCGAAGTGAGGAGCGCGGGCAGGACACGGACTTCGAAGGGCGGCAGGGGTGGACCGAACTCGGGTTCCGCATCCAGATTCTCTCGCCCGGTCAGCGCGGCCTGTACCACGGCGAACGGGGCCAGGAGGACTTCCTCGTCGTCTCCGGCGAGTGTGTGCTCGTGATCGAGGGTGAGGAGCGCAGCCTGAAGGCCTGGGACTTCGTTCACTGCCCGCCGTGGACGAAGCACACCTTCGTCGGCGCTGGTGACGGCCCGTGCGTGATCGTCATGGCAGGCAGCCGAGCGGGCGGCTTCGAGGTCGTATATGCCGTGGACGACGCGGCGGCGAAGTACGGCGCGAGCGTGCTCGAGGAGACGTCGAATCCGGACGAGGCCTACACCCGCTTCGGGCAGGAGGAGCGGTCGGCGTACAACGAGGGATGGCTGCCGTCTTGAACGACCCCCGACGGCCCGACGAATGAGGCACCTTGGTCGAGGAAGGTAGTCCAGCTCCGACTTTCACGCTCACGTCGGATTCCGGCGAGCAGGTCTCGCTCGAGTCTTTCCGCGGACAGCCGGTCGTCCTCTACTTCTACCCGCGCGACGACACACCCGGCTGCACGGCGCAGGCCTGCGGCATTCGCGACAACTACGACGACTTCGAGGAGCGCGGGGCAGTCGTCCTCGGCGTCAGCCCGGACGAGGAGACCGCACACGTCAAGTTCAAGCAGAAGTACGGTCTCCCGTTCACGCTGCTCGCCGATCCGGAGCACACCGTGTCCGAGCTCTACGGCGTCTGGGGCGAGCGCAACTACATGGGACGGACGTACATGGGCGTCGAGCGCTCGACCTTCCTGATCGACTCCGAGGGCCGTGTCTCCAAGGTGATGCGGAAGGTGAAGCCGGACACCCACGTCGAGCAGGTGCTGCAAGCGCTTCCCGGGTAGAACTCCCGGGTGAAGACGAGCTGCGCACTCGTGCTGCTCTGCATCGCCGTCCTCACGAGCGCGGCGTGCGGCAGCTCCAGTGGCAACTCGGGAGGCGTCAGCGCGCAGGCCGGCGAAGCCGCCTACGAGAAGGCGTACGCCCAGGCCTGGGTGAAGGCCTGCAAGAAAGCGGTGACGGACATCCACCGGCGCGACTCGAGCCGTCGCGTCGGTCGCGTCACCTGCCGCAAGCCGCGGGGCCAGCAGGAAGGCAACCTCGCGTTCGACCCGAAGGTCGCGGAGGCGCAAGGGCGCGACGAGGGCACCTTCGACGGATGTGCCTACGCCTGGGACGAGGCGTATGCCACGTCCGGCGCGGACGTCGAGCCGCGGTGCTAGCTCCTTAGGCGGTGGTGCTGCGGCCGCTGAAGAGGCCGACCACGAGCACGATCAGCGCAACGATCAGCAGCAGCCAGAGCAGCTTGCTGATCAGGATCCCCCCGCCGATCGCAGCGAGCAGCAAGAGCAGCAGGATAATCAGCAATAGCGCGGACAACGTTCACTCCTCTCGTTCGGTTGACCTGCCAGCTGATCCCGAAGTTGCGTCACGTAAGGCTGCGCGTCCACGGCTACCTCGCCGACGCGTTCCTGCGACGCTGGGTTTGGCTGCTGCGAGTGCGTCGGTTCTGGCTTCTCCGGGCCGCCTGCGTCCGTCCGCTGTTGCTGCCGGATCCGCTGTCCTCCGCGCCTGCGACCTCCCTGACTCGGCCGAAGAGATCGGCATCAGGCAAGTCGGTCGCGCGGTCCTTGGCCCGCGACATCAGCCCTCTCGTCCTACGTGCCAGGCCCGAGGTGCTCGTAACGAGGGCATACGCCCCAGCACCGACTGCAGGAAGGACCAACCATTTCGCGCCGGGGCCGGACTTTCTCCGGCCCTTGCCCTGGGCCGAGTCCACGATGTCGGCGAATCGCTCCGCGATCTCGATCATGCTCTCGGAAACCTTGTTGATGTCAGCCATCTTCAATCACCCTCCGTAAAATTGCCGTCTCCGACCACCTTCCCCCAGCCGAGCAGAGCAAAACCCCGCACTTCCTCGGGAATTGTCGGTTTAGGTGCGTTGTCCAGGTGCGCCGTCGCGTGCGAACCACAGAACGGCGATGTCACGGACCTAGCGGTGGCCGTCCCGAACTTGCGCGAGGAGCTCCGCGCCTTCGTTGATGCTGCGTACAGCGTCGGCCAATCCGTCACCGGCGGCAAACGCAGCGGGGGAAGCGGTGATTGCCGCCGGCATGAGCGCGACGGTCGCGTCGAGCCGCAGGAGCGGAATGCCGAGTAGTCGGGCGCGAACAGAGGCCTGAACGAGGGCTCCCTCGGACAAGCGCCTCCTCCGATCAATCGCCGCAGTCAACGCGACCGGAGCCGCGGCGCCGGCGGACCGACTCCTTCTCTTCACGAACCCGCCTCCTCCATCCGACGTCGCAGGGACGAGATCGCCGCGCTTCCGGCGGTGAGCGCAGCTACGCCGCCGGCTACCGCAGCGGCCTTGAGGAGCGTTCCGGCGCGCTGGCCGCTGCGTACCGCCGCGATGGAGTCGGTCACGGCGTCCCGGAGCCTGTCCGGTTCGAGGTTGATAGGAACTCTCATGATCTCGCACCTCCTCTTGCGCGTCCGCGGGCGGCCTTGGTGATGGCGTTCACGAGCTCATCTTTCGTCATGTCCGTCCGGCCGGAAATCTCCATCGTGGCGGCGAGCTCGACCAGCTCCGGCTTCTTGTAGCCCTCCAGGCCGTTCGTGCCTGCCTCGAGCTCGTGTACCGCCCGCCTTGCAGTCGCCGCTGCTCGTTCTCGCAGTTCCTCGGCCGCGTCGACACGCGCCTGAGCCTCGCTTGCCTGCTTCTCGGCCTCGGCCTCGAGCTGCCGTGCGTGGCGGTTGGCTTCTTCGGCCTCGGAACGAGCAGCTTCCGCCGCTTCGTCGGCGAGTCGCTTGGCCTCGGCGAGCGCCTGGGTCGCGTCTTCGACAAGCTCCTCGGCGCGGCGCTGCGCTGCCTCGGCGTCGCTCTCGGCCTCGGCGATCTCTTCCTCGGCCTCCTCCTGGACCTCCGCCCGCCGCTCTTCGGCATCCGCCTCAGCAGCCTGGCGTTCGCGCCTGACGAACTCCTCCGCCTCCTTCTGAGCTTCAGCGACCCGCTGCTTGACCTCGCGAGACGTTTCCCGGTCGACCTCCTGAAGTCGGGCGTTCGAGGTTTCGTTCACTCTCCGCGCTCGATCTGCGAGCGCCTTCGACTCCCGGGCGGCCTCGACGGCGCGCTGCTCGGCTTCCCCAGCACGCGCGGCCGCCTCTCGTGCGCGCCTGGCGCGGAGCTCGACGGAGTCCCCCACCGGAGCGGCGTCGACCACTGCTGCCGTCACCTTCCGTCCGGTGTCGCGGACGCCGGCCGCAGCGTCGCCGATCGTGTCCGCGGGCTTCGCAAGCCGGGACAGCACCCAGGCAGCGTTCGACGGCATTTCCCGCAGCCCAGTTCGTGTTCGCTCAAACATCGTTATCAACCCTCCGAGTCCGAATGACCGAAACATTCACAATGGTCCGCGTTCCCTACCGTCGCCCGATGAAAACGTGGTTGAGCGTTACTCGGCGGCTCGCTCCCCCTCGCGGCGAGCTATCCGCACAGCGAGCCGCTTCCCGAGAACCACGTTGCGGTAGCACCCACCCGCGTCAATCTTCTCCTTGGTGCCGATTTGCAGCTCCGATCGTCCGACCACGACCCATCCGGTCGTGTGAACGTCCGCATCGTCCATGATCTGCGGCCGGAGTTCGTCTGCGGCGAGTCCCGCAGCAAGCTCCAGGTCAGGCTCACCATCGGGACTCGGGGCGCTCAATTCTGACCGCCGGAACGGGTGGAGCCGCGCTTCGAGCCACGCTTCGCCTGGCTGCCACCACGTCCCGTTCCTTGCTCGAGGTCGCTGCGACGACGCCGGCGGCGACCAGCCCGCGAGCGACGGTTCTCCTCGATCTCGTCAGCGCCGAGAGGCGGCCGGCCGTCGGCCTCGTCACCCTGAGCGGCGTCATGACCGTCGCCGACGACGTCCTTCACCCGGCCGACTAGCTCCGGCACGAGTTCGGACGCTGCGGTCTTCGCGCCGCCGAAGATCATCTTCGCTGCAACGCCGAGTGGGCTCGAGCCGCCGCCATTACGGCCTCCTGCTCCGCCCCCCGCCTGCCCCAAGCCCTGTCCCAGGCCGCCGACGGCCTGGCCGACCGCCCCACCCGGGCCCAGCGCCTGTCCCGCGGTGTTGCTCAGGCCGCCGACCGTCTGGCTGGCGACCCCTCCGGGTTGCAACGCCTGCTGTGCTGTCTCGCCGACATCGCCCAGTGTCTGCGTCACGGCCCCGCCGGGTCCGAGCGCCTTCTGCCCAAGCTCACCGATGCTGCCAACCGTGTCGTCGACCGTATTGACGAGACCCTCCAGGATCTGCGGGTTCTCGTCGAGGGTCGTCAACGCCCGGTCGAGGATGTCGTAGAGGTTCTCCAGGCGCACCTTCAACAGCGCCTGAGCCTCCACCCCCTTGATGTCGACCTCCACCTTCCCGAGATGGACGTGAACTCCGGCGACCACCTGGAGCAGATTGGCGAGCTTCGCCCGCAGCGCCAGATGCGCCTCTAACTGCTCGACGTCGACGTAAATCTCGTCGACCTTGACCTTCTTAATGTCGATGAAAACGTCCGGCTCTCCGCTCGGTTCACGTCCATGAAGCTGAGGGTCAACCTTGCCCTCGTTCGCATTCGCGCGGGCGCCGGATTTCCGGTTGCTGGCATTGCCACGCTTCGTCTTGGTAGACCCTTGACGACCCCGTGAGCGCTGCTGCGCCATCTCGTGCTCCTTTCGGTCTTCGCCGAAGCGCCGGCTCAGCTACGCGCTGCGGCTTTTCGAGACCCCGAAGAGCTTGACGAAGCAGCCTGGATTCGCTCCATCAGCGTGTCGTTCATGTTCCCGAACGTCTCCGCCAGGGAGTCGGCCTCCTCGGCGATCTCGTCTGCGAGCTGCACCAACCGGTCGAAGTCGACCCCGGATTTGCTGAGCTCGGAGTTGAGCTCGCGTGTGAGCCCCTCGATTTGACCAGTCAGCTCCCTTGCGTCCTGCAGCTTCGTCATAGCAATCTCCTTTCGACGTCGGGGCAGCGAAGCGCGCCGCCCTTCGACCTCCCGCGCAAACCTTCTAAACGCACGTTTTCCGAAGATGTGAGTGGCGAAACTCCTCACGGCTCGACGGTGGCGTTGCGCAGGTCTCGGGCGGTTGTCTACCGCTGGGACACGTGGGGATCATTCGAGGCCCACCCGGTTTGTGGCTGCGGGGTTCGGGAACCACTCCATCGGAGTGAGTGCCGCACCGGACCAGCCGCCAGTCGAGCGACAGAAGCCGCAGCCCGAGCTCGAAGAGTCGAACGTCGCCGACCCGACGCCCGGTGACCTCTCGAAGCGCGATTACGGCGCGATCCTCGTCAGAGCGGTTAAGAAGTCGCTCAACGACCACGTCACGAACTTGGCGGCAGCGCTCGCCTACTACGCCTTTTTTGCGATCCCGTCGCTCATGCTCGTCTCGGTCGGCGTCTTCAGCCTCACCGGTGATGAGAACGCGGTCTCGACGATCGTGAACAAGCTTCAGGGGGTTGTGCCACCCGAGGCGACCAAGCTCATCGACGACACCCTCCATCGCGTGATCGAGGCGCAGCAGAACTCCGGGCTTTCGGCGATCGTTGTCGGCGGAGTCCTTGCGCTCTGGACCTTGACCGGCGCGATGGACACGCTGATGTGGGCGCTGAACGCCGCCTACGGCCGGGAGGAGACGCGCGGCTTCGTCAAGCGCCGCCTGACGGCGCTCGTGATGGTCGTCCTGATG
>DATDKA010000049.1:0-8127 GCA_036520235.1 Gaiellaceae bacterium | reverse complement strand
ACGCTACGACGGAGCCGTTCGCCCGCGTGCACTCGGGCACCCTGGCGGAGCAAGCGAAGAGCTCGGCGTCGAGCCTCGAGCACGCGTCGGCACCGCCGCGGCTCGAGCTCGCCCGTCGGCGCGCCGCACGCCGCGCGACCGAGGTCTCCTCGGCGCTCGAGGAGCTTCACCAGTCGCCGGACGACCCTGCCGTCGGCCGCCGGGTGCAACGCGAACTGGAGCGGCTCGCCCGATGAAGCGGATCTTCGAGATCGCCCTCGGCATCCTCGCCGCGATCGGCGGCTTCGTCGACATCGGAGACATCGTCTTCAACGTCGCGGCCGGCGCGATGTTCCAGTACCGGCTGCTCTGGGTGGTCGTGATCGGGGTCGGTGCGATCATCACGTACTCGGAGATGTGCGGCCGCGTGACCGTCGCCTCCGGCCGGGCCGTGTTCGACGCGGTGCGCGAGCGGCTCGGCTTCCGGGTGGGGCTCGTCGCGCTCGTCGCGGCGCAGCTCGTGAACCTGATGACCCTGGCGGCAGAGATCGGCGGGATCGCGCTCGCGCTACAGCTCCTCGCGGGCCTCCCGTTCCGAGCGCTGCTCGTCCTGGCTGTGCTGGCGCTCGCAGTCGTGCTTTGGGCGATGCCGTTCAGTTGGATCGAGCGGATCTTCGGCTACGTGGGGCTCGCCATGCTGGCGTTCGCCGTCGCTGCGATCAAGCTCGATCCCGGCTGGGGCGACGTCGCCTCGGGATTCGTCCCGAGCGTGCCGTCCGGCGACCGGGCGCTGTACGCGTACTTCGTCGTCGGGCTGATCGGCGCCGCGACCGTGCCGTACGAGGTCTACTTCTATTCGTCCGGCGCCATGGAGGAGCAGTGGACGCCGAAGGACCTGGGAACGAACAAGGCCAACGCGATCATCGGCTACTCGCTCGGCGGTTTCCTCTCCTTCGCGCTCATGATCACCGCCGGGGCGCTGTTCTACCCCCTCGGGATCACGCCGGAGTCGTTGGGCTCGGTGGCGCTCGGGGTGGACGTCCCGCTCGGGACGATCGGGCTCCTGTGCGCCCTCGTCGGGATCCTGTTCGCCGTCAGCGGCGCCGCGATCGACACGGCGTTCTCCGGCGGCTACACCCTCGCGCAGTTCTTCGGCTGGGAATGGGGCAAGTACCGCCGGCCGGTCGACGCGCCGCGCTTCACGCTGACCTGGATCGTGATGGTCGTGCTCGGGTTCCTGGTCGTCGTCACCGGGGTCGATCCGATCAAGGTGACCGAGTACTCGGTGATCTTCTCCGTGGTGGCGCTGCCGCTGACCTACGTCCCGATCCTGCTCGTCGCGAACGATCGCGCCTACATGGGGCGCTATCGGAACGGACGGGTCGCCAACGTCTTCGGGATCGCGTACCTCGTGGTCATCCTGGCGATCGCCGTTGCAGCGATCCCGCTGATGCTCGTCACGAACATGGGTCAGGGATGAGCGAGCCGATCGACCTGGCGCTGGGAATCCTCGACCACCAGGTGGTGGACTCGGAAGGCTTCCGCTGCGGCAAGGTCGACGACCTGGAGCTCGGCGGGATCCAGGAGGGGAAGCCCGTGGTGGAGACGATCATCGTCGGCCGCCGCAACCGCCGCCGCGTGCACGTTCCGTGGGACGAGGTGGAGAAGGTCGACTCGGCGGTGTGGCTGAAGCGTCCGGCGCGCGAGCTTCGCCTGCGGCGCGGCGACGACCGGCTGCGTCCGCTGCTCGAGTGGATTCCGGGAGCGCACGCGCGATGAGGCTCTCGGACGTGCTCGGCCTCTCGGTGCACACGGAGTCGGGCGAGCGGCTCGGCCGCGTGCACGACGTGCGCGCAGAGCTGACCTCCCGCTCGCTGAGGGTGA
Source organism: Gaiellaceae bacterium (assembly GCA_036520235.1). GTDB lineage: Bacteria > Actinomycetota > Thermoleophilia > Gaiellales > Gaiellaceae > JACDAN01. The sequence continues at coordinate 6,264 of DATDKA010000049.1, read as the reverse complement.
CCGGGCTCGCGGTCGGCGGATTCGGAGTTTTGGAGCGCCTCGGCCTCGGAGCGCCGTCGAGCGCGCTGCGGATCCGGAGCAATGACGTGCTCGAGTGGAGCCGAGTCGTGCGGGTCGACCGCCGGGGAATCATCGTCAAGGACTAGCGCGGCGCCGGGCGAACGTCGATCTCGTGGCCGACGTTCCCGACCAGCTCGTCCTCAAGGTGGCCCGGGATCGCGAGGGGCGGCGCGACGTGCTGTTCCGGCGCATCGCGTTCAGCGCGATCCTCGTCCTGCTCGTCCTGGGCCTCCTGAATCTCTTCGGGCAGCGCCCCCAGACGGCCGCGGTGGAGCATCCGGCCGCGACGCTCGAGCTGACCGCGCCGAAACGAGTCCGCGGCGGTGTCATCTACGAGGCGCGCTTCCGCATCGCGGCGAGCCGGGAGCTGAAGCAGGCGACGCTCGTCCTTGACCCCGGTTGGATCGAGGGAACGACGATCAACACGGTCGAGCCGTCGCCGATCGGCGAGGGGAGCCGCGACGGCGATCTCGTCTTCGAGCTCGGCCGCGTCCCGCAGGGCGAGCAGTACGTCCTCTACCTGCAGCTACAGGTGAACCCGACAAACGTGGGCAAGCGCTCGCACGACGTCCGCCTCTACGACGGCGACGAGCTGCTTGCGAGCCTCGACCGGACCCAGTTCGTCTTCCCGTGAGCGCCTGATGGACATCGTCATCCGCGCCGCCGTCATGTTCGTCTTTGTCTGGATCGTCACCCGCGCAGTGGGGCGGCGCGAGCTGTCAACGCTCGAGCCGGTCGACCTGATCCTCCTGATCGTGATCGGAGATCTAATCCAGCAGGGGGTGACGCAGAACGACTTCTCGGTCACCGGTGCCTTCCTCGCCGTCGGCACGATCGCCGCGATGACCGTCTTCTTCTCCTACGCGTCGTTCCGCTTCCCGCGGCTCGGGCCGATCATCGAGGGCGACCCGGTGATCCTTGTCGAGCACGGCGAGCCGTTGCTGAGGAACCTGAAGCGCAACCGGATCACGATCGAGGAGCTCGCTGCGCAGGCGCGACTGACCGCGCAGATCGCGCACATCAGGGACGTCGAGTGGGCCGTGCTCGAGACGAGCGGCCAGATCAGCTTCATTCCGAAGCCGTCCTGAAGGAGGTCGGGGGGATACAGGCTGTGACGAGCGGCATCCCCCAACCCCTCCTACACTCGGCCCGTTGCCGCTCTACCTGACCGAAGCCGACGTCGAGGCGTTGCTCACGCCGGCCGACGCCGTCGCCGCCGTCGAGGAGAGCTTCCGCCGGCTGGCGTCCGGCGAGGTCGTGAACAGGCCTCGCTACCGGGTCGTCGCGGAGGGCGTGTCGCTCGCGGTGATGTCGGCGGTGGACTCGGCGCTCCGGCTTGCGGGCGTCAAGTCGTACGCCGCCTCCGCGAGCGGCGTGCCGTTCGTCGTGACGCTGTTCGACACCGAGGCGGGCGAGCTGGCGGCGGTGATCGAGGCCGACCGGCTCGGCCAGCTCCGCACCGGGGCCGCGAGCGCAGTCGCCGCGAGATACCTCGGCCGGGCCCGCGCGACCACGCTCGGGATCATCGGCTGCGGCTGGCAGGCCGAGAGCCAGGTGCGCTGCATCCGCGAGGCGGTGCCCACGATCGAGCGCGTGGTCGCCTACTGCCGCACGGAGCAGTCGCTGCACGACTTCTGCTCCCGCCTCGAGGCCGAGCCGGGCGAGTCGCACCGCGACCCGGCGGAACAGGAGATCGTCGTCACCGCGACGACCTCGAAGGATCCGGTCCTCCGCGGCGAATGGCTCCGGCCGGGCGCACTGGTCTGCACGATGGGCGCCAACGACCGGCGTCGGCGCGAGCTCGACAACGCGGTGCTCGAACGGGCGAGCTTCGTGTGCTGCGACTCGATCGATCAGTCCAAGCTCGAGTCCGGCGACCTGATCGAGCCGATCGAGCAAGGCGCCCTTGACTGGCTGGAGGTGCACGAGCTGCAGGAGGTGGTGGCCGGCGAGGTTCAGGGCCGGCAGTCCGACGACGACATCGTCCTCTTCAAGTCCAACGGGCTCGCCGCGTGGGATGTCGCCGTCGGCGCGCGGGTGCTCGAGCTGGCCCGCGAGCAGGAAAAGGGAACCGCTCTCTAGGAGGATTCGGCGCGATGCAGTCTGTGCCGCAGCGCCGCGCTGCTCGCCCCGAGGACGGCGTCCTCAGTCGCGCCCGTATCTCATTCGATACGGGCGCTCCCTGCGTCCTTGCCTCGGAACGACCATCGCACCGCTGCGACGAGCGGCATCACGCCGAACCCTCCTAGGAGCCGCTCGTCAGGCCGCTCTCCCTGACCGACTGAACGACGTCGCGGCCGAGCGCGCGGATCACCTCGGGGCGGTCGAGCAGGCGGTCGCGCTCGAGCGGCGTCGTTCTGTTCTTCACGTACGGGTCCTCCAGGATCTCGGCCAGCGAGCGGCCGCGCTCGTGCTCCCGGACGACATAGGCCGCGACCCGCTCTTCGTTCGACGACCGAGCGAACAGGAACGAGAAGGGACTGCGGAAAAGGTCGCGGAAAGCCAAGACAGCGATTCTATGTAGCGTGCTGCGTCGATGAGCCGCGCCGTTGTCCTCTCGGCAGTCCGGACGCCGGTGGGTCGATACGGCGGCGCGCTCTCGCACGTCCGGCCGGACGATCTGGCGGCCACGGCGATCGTCGCGGCGGTCGAACGGGCCGGCGTCGATGTGAACGAGATCGAGGATGTCTGGTTCGGCGCTGCCAACCAGGCCGGCGAGGACAACCGCAACGTCGCGCGCATGGCGGCGCTCCTCGCGGGCCTGCCCGAGTCGGTCGCGGGCGTCACTGTGAACCGTCTCTGCGCCTCGGGTCTTTCCGCGGTTGTCAGCGCCTGCCACGCCGTCGCGGCGGGAGACGGGGACCTGTTCGTCGCGGGCGGCGTCGAGTCGATGAGCCGTGCGCCGCTCGTGATGGCGAAGCCCGACCGCCCGTTCCTGCGCGGTGACCGGACCGTCTACGACACGACGCTCGGCTGGCGCTTCCCGAACCCCCGGCTCGCAGAGAAATTCCCGCTCGAGACGATGGGCGAGACCGGCGAGAACGTCGCCGGGCGCTGGGAGGTCTCCCGCGAGGATCAGGACGCCTTCGCGCTCCGGTCGCAGCAGCGCTGGGCGGCGGCGGACTTCTCGGACGAGCTGGTTGCTGTGGACGGCGTCGACCGCGACGAGCATCCGAGGCCCGACACGACGCCGGACAAGCTTGCAGCGCTGAAGCCCGCCTTCCGGGAGGGCGGCACCGTCACTGCGGGGAACTCGAGCGGCCTCAACGACGGGGCCGCTGCGCTCGTGATCGCGAGCGAGGAAAAGGCGAGGGAGCTCAGCGCAAAACCGCTCGGCACGTTCGTCGGCAGCGCGGTCGCCGGAGTCGACCCGAGGGTGATGGGGATCGGGCCGGTGCCTGCTGTGCGAAAGCTCCTCGCCCGTACCGGGATCGACGCCGGCGAGCTGGATCTCGTGGAGCTGAACGAGGCGTTCGCGTCGCAGAGCCTCGTGGTGATTCGCGAGCTCGGACTCGACCCGGAAAAGGTCAACGTCAACGGCGGCGCGATCGCGATCGGCCATCCGCTCGGGATGAGCGGCGCCCGGCTCGTCGTGACGCTGCTCCACGAGCTCAGGCGGCGCGGCGGCCGCTACGGGCTGGCCACGCTCTGCGTCGGCGTCGGGCAGGGTCAGGCGGCGCTGTTCGAGCGATGACGGAGGACTACATCCGGTTCGGTCTTCGCCTCGGGTGCCACGTCGACGGCCTGGTCGACTCGTACTACGGCCCGCACGAGCTGAAGGAGCAGGTCGACTCCGAGCCGTTGCGGGACCCTGCGGCGCTCGTCGACGACGGTGCGAGGCTGCTCGAGTCGACCGACGGCTGGCTCCACGCCCAAGTGGTCGGGCTCGAGACAGTCGCGCGCAAGCTGGCCGGCGAGGAGATCCCGTATTCCGACGAGGTCGAGCGGTGCTACGGCGTGCGGCCGCGCCGCGTGCCGGAAGCGGAGTTCGAGGCGGCGCACCGGGAGCTCGACGCGCTTCTTCCCGGCCACGGCGACCTCGCAGCGCGCTATCAGGCCTGGCGCGAGGGCGATCCGCTGCCGCGCGAGCAGCTCGCCCCGGCGCTCGTGGCCCTGACCGAGGAGCTCCGCAACCGGACGCGCGACCTGCTCGGCCTGCCCGCGGGCGAGGCGGGCGAGCTCGACTATGTGACCGACGAGCCGTGGGCCGCCTACAACTACTACCTCGGCGGGCTGCGGAGCCTGGTCGCGGTCAACACGGACGTGGACATGAACGTCGGGTACATCGGCCATCTGATGGCCCACGAGCTCTACCCGGGCCACCACACCGAGCATGCCTGGAAGGAGCAGCGCCTGGTGAGAGAGCAGGGCCTGCTCGAGGAGAGCATCCTGATGATCGGCACGCCGCAGTCGTTGATCGCCGAGGGGATCGCCCAGGTCGGCGCCGAGGTCTTGCTCGACGACCTCGACTCCTTCACGGCCGAGACGCTCGCGCCGCTCGGGATCGAGCACGATGCTGAGCTGGGCCGAGCCGTCCGCCGAGCAAGGCAGCCGCTCGAGCACGTGCCGGGAAACGTGGCGCTGATGCTCCACGAGGACGGCGCCTCGACCGACGAGGCTCGTGACTACCTGACCCGCTGGGCGCTCGTCTCGCCGAAGCGGGCCGAGCACAACGTCTCGTTCGTGAGCCACCCGCTCTGGCGCGCGTACGTCTCGACCTACACCGACGGGTACCGCGTCTGCCGGGACTGGGTCGCCGGGGACACGGAGAAGTTCAAGCGGCTCCTGACCGAGCAGCTGACCCCGGCCGATCTGGCCTGAGCTATCGTCCGCGCGATGGCGGTCGCGACAGAGCGCGAGTACCTCCTCTTCATCGACGGCGAAGCTTCCGAGCCTGCGGACGGGCAGCTCCGCGACCTGGTGGAGCCCGCGTCCGGCGAGCCGCTGGGTAAGGTCGCCCTCGCGGGCGAGCAGGACGTCGACCGGGCCGTCACCGCCGCGCGCGCCGCGCTCGACGGCGACTGGGGACGCACGCCCCCGACCGAGCGGTCGCGCCTCCTACACGCGCTGGCAGACGCAATGGTCGCGAACCGGAAGGAGCTCGCCGAGCTCGAAGCGCGGAACGTCGGCAAGGCGATCTCCTCGGTGAAGGCCGAGCTCAACCAGGCGGTCGAGAACTTTCGCTACATGGCGTCGGCAATCGCGTCGATCGCCGGGCGCGCGAACCCTCTGGGCGGTTCGCTCCTCTTCTACTCGTTGAAGGAGCCCGTCGGCGTGGCGGGCCAGATCGTCCCGTGGAACTACCCGCTGATGATGGCGACCTGGAAGCTCTCGCCGGCGCTGGCGGCCGGGTGCTCGGTCGTGCTGAAGCCCGACGAGGCGACGCCGCTGACCGCGCTGCGCGTTGCCGAGCTCGCGACCGAGGTCGGCTTCCCGCCGGGCGCGATCAACGTCGTCCCGGGCGGTGGCCCGACCACCGGCGCCTACGTGGTGCGTCACCCGGGGGTCGACAAGATTGCGTTCACGGGCTCGACGGCGACCGGCGCGGAGGTGATGAGGGCGGCGGCCGACGGGATCAAGCGCCTGACGCTGGAGCTCGGCGGCAAGAGCCCGAACCTCGTCTTCGCTGACGCGAACCTCGACGACGCGATTCCGAGCTCCGTGTGGTCCATCTTCTACTCGGCGGGGCAGAGCTGCGAGGCTCGTTCCCGCGTTCTCGTCGAACAGTCGCTCTACGACGACTTCGTCAGCCGCTTCTCCGAGCTCGCCGGACAGATCAAAGTCGGCGACCCGCTCGACCCCGAGACCCAGATGGGGTCCCTGATCTCGGAGGACCACCGCGAACGCGTTCACGGCTTCGTCGAACAGGGCCAAGAGGAGGGCGCGGAGGTCGTGACCGGCGGAGAGCCGGGGAACGGCCACGGCGCCTTCTACCCGCCGACGGTGATCGCGAAGGTCGACAACTCGATGAGCGTCGCCCAGGAGGAGATCTTCGGACCGGTCGTGACGGTGATCCCGTTCGAGGACGAAAAGGACGCGGTGCGGATCGCGAACGACGTGCGCTACGGACTGATGGCGACGATCTGGACGGGCGACCCGGCGCGGGGCCACCGCCTCGCGCGGCGGATCAAGTCCGGCTTGATCGGGATCAACATGCCGTACACCGCGTTCCCTGGGATTCCCTTCGGCGGCTACAAGCAATCC
>DATDKA010000048.1:0-9744 GCA_036520235.1 Gaiellaceae bacterium | reverse complement strand
CTGCACAAGGGGTGCGGGTTCCGCGTCGTCGGCGTCCGCGAACGGCTCGGGCAACTTGACGGCGTCTGGCGGGACGTCGTCCTGATGGAGCGGAGGTCAGCGTGATCAAGGTCGAGGCGGTGGTGCTGCGCGAGCGCGTCGAGACGGTGATCGACGCGGTCGAGGAGCAGACGGGCCATGTCGGAGTCACCGTGGTCGAGGCGATCGGCCACGGGCGCCAACGGGGGATCACCCACGAGTACCGGGGGCGGATCTTCGAGTCGCGGTTCCTCCCGAAGGCGCTCCTGACGTTCGTCGTCGCGGACGAGATCGCCGGCGCGGTGGTGGACGCCGTCGCCGACGCGGCTCGGAGCGGCGGAGAGTCCGGGGACGGGATCGCCTGGACGACGCCCGTCTACGGCGTCACACACAACCGCACGGGCAGGCGGCTCGAGGCGGTGGAGCGCGTATGACGACCAAGGAGCTGGCAATCGCCGCGAGCACTGTCTGGGTAATCGTCGCCGCGATCCTCGTCATGTTCATGCAGGCCGGCTTCGCCTTCCTCGAGGCGGGGCTGACGCGGATGAAGAACGCTGGGCACATCGCGGCGAAAAACGTGCTCGTGCTCGGGATCGCCTCCCTCGTCTACTACCTGGTCGGCTACGGGATCGCGTTCGGCGACGGCGGCAACGGGATCGTGGGCGGCTCTGGCTTCGCTCCGTCTGCTGAGACCCTGCTCGCGATCGGGACGTCGCCGTTCAGCTGGTTCGGTTCGATCCCGGCCGGAGCGGGCTACCTGTTCCAGGTCGTGTTCGCCGCCGTGTCGCTCGCGATCGTCTGGGGCGCGATGGCCGAGCGAACGAAGCTCTACGTCTACTTCCTCTTCGGCGTCGTCTTCACGCTCGTCTACTCGGTCGTCTCGCACTGGATCTGGCATCCGGACGGCTGGCTCTTCGCGCTCGGGATGCAGGATTTCGCCGGCTCGACCGTCGTCCACTTCCAGGGAGCCCTGGCGGCGCTCGCCGGCGCGCTGCTGCTCGGGCCGCGGATTGGCAAGTTCGACGAGCACGGGCGGCCGAATGCAATTCCCGGCCACAACATGGCCTACGTCACGCTCGGGGTGCTGATTCTCTGGTTCGGGTGGTTCGGCTTCAATCCGGGCTCCACGCTGGGTGTCGTCACCGGCGACCGCGTCGGCTACTTCGCCTACGTGGCGCTGACGACGAACGTCGCGGCGGCCGCCGGCGCGATCGGCGCGGTGACGGTGTCGTGGCTCGTGCTCCACAAGCCCGATCTCTCGATGATGCTGAACGGCGTGATCGCGGCGCTCGTCGCCGTGACCGCCGCAGCGGGGTTCGTCGCGCCGTGGGCTGCGATCGTGATCGGCCTGGTCGCGGGCGCGATCGCCGTCACCGGCGTGCTGCTCGTCGAGCGGATCCGGATCGACGACCCGATCGGAGCGGTCGCCGTCCACGGAATGGCCGGCGTCTGGGGCACGCTTGCGACCGGGATCTTCGCGGTGCCGGCGCTGGCGGAGAACCTCGCGACGGGCCGGGGCGGCCTCTGGTACACCGGCAGCTTCCACCAGCTCGGAACGCAGGCCCTCGGGCTCCTCGCGGTGGGCGTGTTCACCTTCAGCGCGTCCTTCGGCGCGCTGTGGGCGATGAAGCTCCTGTGGGGGATCCGGGTCGAGCCCGAAGTCGAGACCGCCGGCCTGGACGTCTCCGAGCACGGCATGTGGGGCTATCCCGAGTTCTACATCCCGGTCCCGGGCGGCTACGGCACGGAGTCACACGGCCATCTGGTCGGAAACGGCCACCTGCACCGTCAGGCCCCGACCCTTTCAGAGGAGGCAGCGTGATCGCCCAGCACTGCAGCTGCGCGAAGCCGGTGCCGGTCGAGCGAAGCGAGCGGAAGGGCGCGGCCCGCACGGAGTGCGGTCGCTGCGGCCTGCCGGTGAAGATCGCCTTCGGCCGCCGCGCCGCAGCGTCTAGCGCTTAGTCGCCCGGGAGCCAGCCCTCGCGGTACCGGGACGGCTGCGACTCACCGCCGGGTGGCCAATTCGCTTCGAACTCGTCGGCGTCCTGCGTCGTCTTGGGGCTCGCTCCGTGTCGCGCCGCGACCTCGTTCGCGGGGTATTCCCCGTACGGCCCGAACTGCTGGTTCTCCCGCGAGCTCATCGCAACCACGATGCAGGGGCCGTCCCCGGCGCCGACGACGACGTGCTCCGTCTTGGGCGGAAGGTGGACGAAGTCCCACTGGCGCAGGGGCCGCTCCTGCCCCTCCACGATCAGCAGCGCCTCTCCCTGGAGCACCAGGAACGCCTCGGCCTCGGTCTCCCAGTGGTACGTCGAGTTCGGCTCGCCGGGTTCGATCACGGCCAGCTGCACCCCGAGCATCGGGAACAGCGTGTCGGCTTCCCACTCGTTCTTGCCCGTGAAGCTCACGCTTCGGCGGCCGGGGCGGGCGTGCCACCGCGCGTCACGGGCGTTCAGGACGAACCAGCCCGGAACGGCCGGCACGAGGCCGGTGTCGGTCTGCTCCAGCTTGGCCTCGGGGACATCCATGGCGGATGTCTAGCTGATCGAGAAGGTGACCGTGACGGAGGCTGTGATTTCCTCGCGGCCGGGCTCGATCGGCGCCGCGGCGTCGCGCTTGGCGAGCATCGGCAGGTACTCGCCGCCGGACTGCGGCTGCTCGGTGATCGCGGTGACCTTCCCGAGCGTGACGCCGGCGGCGTAGGCGAGCGCCTCGGCGCGGTCACGTGCGTTCGCGTACGCGGCCTTGAGCGCATTCGCTTCGAGGCCGGAGCGGTCGGCGCGGGTGAGCGACGGCCCGTAGACCTCGTTCGCACCTGCCCGTGACGCCGCGTCGAGAACGGCGCCCGCGCGGTCAAGGTCGTGGATGGTGACGCTCACCGAGTTGCGGGCCGTGTAGCCACCGTGGTCGTCATAGTCACGGCCGACCGAGACGTCCTGCGTGCGGATGTCCGCTCGGGCCACGCCGGCCGCTTTCAGCCCGTCGATCACGCGTTGCATCTGCTCGGAGTTCGCTGCGAGCGCGGAGCGGGCGGTGGTGCCTTCTGTACTGACGCCGAGCGAGAACTCGGCCTCGTCCGGCACCGAGCTGACCTGGCCGTTCCCGGTAACGGTGATGCCGACGGATGGGTCGGTGTCGGCGCCGCCCGCCGCCTCGGGCCGTCCGACGCCGGCGAGGGCGGCCACGCCCAGGATGAGCACCGCTGCGAGAGCGATTCGGATCGTCTTCATGCCCTCCATACGCCGCCGACCGGCGGGCGGTCACAATCTCCTCGTGCGATACCAGTTCGTCGATTGCCGTTGGGAGCTCGGATACCCGGGCCGCGGGCGCGAGCTCTACCTCGAGGCACACATCCCCGGCGCGGCGTTCCTCGACGTGGACGAGGACCTCGCCGACATGTCGCGGAACGGGGAGGGACGGCACCCGCTGCCGAGCGCCGAGCGCTTCGCCGAGGCTGCCGGCCGGGCGGGAATCGGCGACGACGTGTTCGTGGTCGCGTACGGGAGCATGGGCGGAGCCGAGCGGCTCTGGTGGCTGCTCCGGCACTTCGGTCACGACGACAGCGCGGTGCTTCTCGGTGGGATCGACGTCTGGGGCGGCCCGCTGGCTTCGGGCGAGGAACCGGTCGACCGCCGGACGTTCACGCCGCGAGAGCGGACGGGCGACACGATCACGCCCGGCGAGATCGCCGACGCGCGGGACGGGCTGGTGCTCGTCGACGCGCGCCTCGCACCGAGGTGGCGCGGCGAGGAGAACCCGATCGACCAGGTGCCCGGCCGCATCCCGGGCGCGCTGAATGCGCCGTGGAACGAGGAGCTCCCGCACCTGCCCGAGGGGGACGTCGTGGCCTACTGCGGCTCCGGCGTCACGTCTTGCGTGACGATCCACCGGCTGGGGCTCGCCGGCCGCGACGCGAGGCTCTACCCCGGCTCATGGAGCCAATGGGAGACGCTCGACCTTCCGATCGAGCGCGGTTAGGAGGGCCAAACCCTCCTAGTCCGCATGCATGTTGAGCTCGGCGATCTCCAGAACGCGCTCCTGCGAAATTCCGTGCCGCTGCTCGTCGATCAGCGGGTGGTCGCCGTCGTGGAGCACGAACGAGGGGCGCTTCTCGAGTTCCTCCGTGATCACGTCCAGGGCGAGGTTCAGCGTTTCCGGATAGCCGACGAGTGAGTTGGAGAGCCAGCCGAAATATGGCGGTTCCTCGGTTCGCGCCGGGTCGTCCCAGAGGTCATAGATGCGGTCGAAGGACGTCTCGCTCAGCGAGGACCACACCCCGTAGCCGACGGCCTCGCCCGTCTCGAGGATCGGCACGTAGAGGACGCCGCGGATGAAGTAGTTCTGCTCTCGGGCATCGTCGGTCCAGACGCAGAGGTCGTCCGAGAGCCAGTCCCCCTTGTGACGTTTGCCGTCCCAGTACGCCGGCTTGTCGAACGCCCAGTCGAGCGGCACGCCCTCGTGCTCGGCGCCGCAGCGGCTGCAGGTCCAGAGCAACTAGGCGGCGGTGGCCTCGCCGAGATCCGGCAGGTACGGGCGCCAGCCCTCCGGGATCTTCGGCGTCGCGAGGCGGATGTAGAGCACGGGTTGGGGAACGCGGGGCTTCGTGCGGAGCACCATCTCGATCTCGTGCAGAAGCCGGTTTCCCTTCTTGAGGTTGCAGGGGGCGCACGAGGTGACCACGTTCTCCCAGACCGAGTCGCCGCCGCGGCTCCGCGGGACGATGTGGTCCAGCGTGAGGCGGCCGCTCGCCGTGCCGCAGTAGGCGCAGCGCCAGCCGTCGCGCGCAAAGAGGGCGCGGCGCGAGATCTTCCGCTGGACGGTCCGCGGGACGGAGACGTACGTCACGAGCCGGATCACGTGCGGCCACTGGTAGGTGTCCGTTGCCGACCGGAGCGGCTGCTCGAGTGCCTCGATCACCTCCGCCTTGCCCTTGAACACCAGGACGTGCGCACGCCGGACCGAGCACACGTTGAGCGGCTCGTAACTGGCGTTCAGCACGAGAACCTGGGTCATGGCAGTTCAAAACTGTACCGGGGACCGTCCCAGACGCCGCTACTAGGATCTCCGGCCGTGAGCGTCTCGGCCTCGACAGCCGCGCTGATCGCGATCGCCGCCGCAGTGGCCGGAGGGGTCGCGCTGGCCGTCGCCCTCTACCTCGTCCTCAAGCTCAGGCGTGTGCGCGCGGGGCAGATGGTGCTGCTCGGAGGCGGGAAGTCCGACCTCGTCGACTTCGCCGTCTCGCTCCAGGCCCGGATTGACGACCTTCACCGCGCCGTGGATGAGGTGGCGGCGGCGCTCGCGCGCGTCGACCGGCGGCTCGACGGCGCCGTCTCGAAGACGTCGATCGTGCGCTACGACGCGTACGAGGGCGCCGGCGGCCACCAGTCGGCTTCGCTCGCGTTCCTCGACGCCGCACGGTCAGGCGTCGTCTTCACGGCGATCCAGGGGCGCGACTACGCCAGGATCTACGTGAAGGAGCTCGACCACGGCCGCGCGCCGGTAGCCCTGTCTCCGGAGGAGCAGGAGGCGGTCGAGCGGGCGATGGCCGCGGGTTAGCCGCTGCCGGGATAGCTGAAGATCACCGGGTACTCGGCGGTGTTGTTCTGGAGGTTCTTCTCGCCTGGCACCTCGTTGACCTCGACCTGCAGGGACGTCCGCTGGACGAACGGGACGTTGCCGATGTTCGAGAACGTGACCGTCTTCTGCTGGCCCGGCTCGGTCAGGTCGACCGTCTGGCGGCGGACGATCGGCTCGGGGCTCTTCTGGATCGTCAGCGTCACCCGAACGCCCGTCTCGGTCGAGTCGCCGGAGTTCTCGAAGGTGACCTGGAAGGCGAGGTCGGTGGTGGCGACGATCTCGTTCAGCTCGTCGGCGGACAGCGTCTTGCCTCCGGCGACCTTCGTCGACACGAGGTTGTGGCCGTGCGAGCCGGGTGAGGCGGTGCCGCCGCTCGACGGGCCGCCGCGGACGCGGTTCCAGATGTTCGCCATCGCCGTCGACGTGGCGAGGTCGGCGTTCTGGACGAAGTTCGAGTCCGGCACCTGGACGCCCTCGATGCCCTGACGGCGCAGCTCCTGGATCGCCGGATCCTTGAACTGGTCGTCCCAGACGACGTCGCTCGTGACGAGCCGCAGGGCCTGCTCGGAGAGGAGGTCGCCCGCCTGCGTCGCGTTTCGCGTCCTGCCGGAGAAGCCGTCTGCGAGCCCCCGCAGGCCGCTGACCCGGAACTGGAGCGACTCGATCAGATGCGCGTGCTCGTCGCGGAGCGGCCCCGGCTCCTTGATCGCCTCGGCCGAATCCACCAGCTGCACCTGCTGCTGCGCGAGGCCGTCGAGCGTCCGCCGCAGCTCCGCCTGCTGGATGTCGGGCCGCGTCAGCGCCCGGTTCAGCCGGTTCCCGATCGCCTCGGACTCGTCGGCGGTGCGGGAGACGTCGTCCATGTAGCCCTTGTAGGTGTTCTTCTTCCCTTCGTCGCGGCAGCTCGCGATCCAGAACACGAGCAGCACGACGACGAGAATCGCGAAGCTGATCAGGCCCACGAGCCGCAGCAGCGGCGTCAGGCCCGACGGCGGTCCGGGTGGTCGCCGGCCACGGCGCGGCCCACGTGGTGCCCGCTCGACGCGGGTCGCCTCGGTGGTCGCCGGCTCCTCGAAGAAGTCGAACTCGATCTCGCTGGTATCGCGCTCAGTCATCGCGCCCCTGCCGCTTGGCCACTGTATCGGCTGCATCGGCGCGTATCGCGTCCGAACCCGCACCACTAGAGGAATTCCCCGGGCAGCGCCTAACCGGAATCGCACATGGCGACAGCGGTCGCGACCTTCTCGGCCAGTGAGCTCGTGCTCGGCCGGTATCGCCCCCTGCGGCCGCTTGGCAGCGGCGGCTCGGGGTCGGTCTGGCTTGCGCGCGACGAGACGAACGGTCTCGACGTCGCGCTGAAGATCGTGGCGCGGGAGGGGAAGGCCGGCACGCGGGCAGAGCGCGAGGCCGAGGCCGCGGCGCGGCTCCGCCATCCGAGGTGCCTCCGCGCCTATGACTTCGCGGGCGACGACCGCAACGTCTACATCGCGTACGAGTACGTTCCGGGCCAGACGATGCGCGACCGGCTGCGCGCCAACGAGCTGGGCGACCGCGGCGCGATCGAGGTCGCGGCGCAGATACTCGAGGGCCTCGCGCACGCCCACGGGAACGGGATCGTCCACCGGGACGTCAAGCCGACGAACGTGCTGGTCGCCGACGGGCCAGAGATCCAGGTTCGCCTGCTCGACTTCGGGCTCGCGCAGTTCGCGGAAGCCGAGACGCTGACCGCGGCCGGAGACGTGCCCGGGACGCTCGCCTACATCTCGCCGGAGCGCTTGCTGGGGGAAGAGGCGTCGTTCGCGGCCGACATCTGGGCCGTCGGCGTGCTGCTCTGGGAGGCGCTCGTCGGGTACCACCCGTTCTGGTCCTCGTCGCCGATCGAGACGGCACGACGCATCGAGGCCGGGCCGCCGCCGCTCGAGTCGCTGAGACCCGACCTCCCCCGAGCGCTCATCGATGCCGTCAATCGAGCCACCGCGCTCGATCCCTCGCGCCGTCCGACGGCGCTCCAGTTGGCCCAGCGGCTGCGCGACGCGTCCAGCGAGCGGCGGCGGCGCAGCAAGGGCGGCCGCGCGCTGCCGAGTTTCGCGGCCCCGCCGCTGGAGCGGCTGGCCGCGGGAACCGCGGCGGCCGTCTACACCGCCTCCGTCGGCCTGCTCCTGCCCTTCTACCCGGCCGGCTGGTGCTGGGGGCTGGCAGCGATCGCGGCAGCGCTCACAGCCTTCCGCGCCCGGGTCGGGCTCGCGTTCGCGCTCGCGACTGCCGTCCTGCCGCTCGGCAACGCCTCGTTCGGCGTCGCCGTCGTCTACTCCGTGGCGGCGCTCGCGTGGCTCGTCGCGACGTGGCGTCGCCCGGAGCAGGGGCTGCTGGCGGCGGTCGGGCCCGCCCTGGCCGCCGTCGGTGCGCTTGCGCTCGCGCCGCTGGCCGTGCTGCACGTTCGCAGCGCCGTCTGGCGCGGCGTCCACGCGGCGCTCGCAGTCGTGCTGGCGGCACTCATGGCGGGTATCGCCGGGTCCACTCTCCCGCTGAGCGCGCGCGGCACCGCGCCGCTCGGACTCGCAGGAAGCGACGACGCCGGCGCTGTCCTGACCGCGCTCGGCCGGGGGCTGCTCGTGCGTCCGGAGGTCCCCCTCGCGGCCGTCGTCCTTGGCTTGGTGGCTGCGTTGCTACCGCTCGCCGCCGCGAGGACGCTCTGGGCGGTGGCGGCGATCGGGGCGGCTGCACTCGCCGCGCTCTTGCTCCCGGTCGCCGCGGTCCACGCGCTGCCCGTGGTGGTCGGAATCTGGCTCTGTTGCGCGGTCGTGGGCGTCAAAGCGGTCGTAGACGGCCGCTAAACTCGCCAGCGGGTCGGGCCTGTGCTGCGCAATATCGAGCAGAAGATCGAGTCCCTCTTCGAAGGCGCGTTCGGGCGCGCCTTCCGACGCAACGTGCAGCCGGTCGAGCTCGCCCGCAAGCTCGCGAAGGAGATGGACGACTACAAGATGGTCTCCGTCTCCCAGGTCTACGCCCCGAACGAGTACATCGTCTACCTGTCGCCCGGCGACCGGGAGCAGTTCGAGAGCTATGAGGCGGCGCTCGTCAAGGAGCTCGAGCAGTACCTGAAGGAGCACAGCCGCCGCGAGGGCTACGTGCTCCTCTCGAATCCCGACGTGTCGTTCGAGACCGACGAAGACCTCGAGGTCGGCCTATTCGGGATCGCGAACCGGATGATCCAGCGGGAAGGGCTCGACCAGGAGCCCGAGCCGGCGCCGGAGCCCGGGGCGACCAGGATCTACAAGGCGGCGCCCGTGCAGACCGAGGCGGCCTCCGCGGAGGAGCTCGGCTTGGAGCCGGAGCCCGAGCCCGAGCCGCCGCCGGTAGTCCAGATCGGCAACCGCTCGCACGACCTGTCCAAGCCGACCATCGTGATCGGCCGCTCGAAGGAGTCCGACATCCGCGTCTCCGACCCGAACGTCTCGCGCCGCCACGCCGAGATCCGCCAGGAGGGCTCGAACTACTGGATCGTCGACCTCGGCTCCACGAACGGGATCTCCGTCAACGGCCGCGCGTTGAAGCGGGCAAAGCTCGACGACGAGGACCGCATCACCCTCGGTTCGACGGAGCTCGTCTTCAGGCGGTCGCGTTGATCGTCGGCGCCGTCGAAGTCGAAGCGGTCCTGCTCGGCCTGAAGATCGCCTTCCTCGTCCTGCTGTACCTCTTCATCTGGCGGATCGTGCGGTCGGTGGCGAAGGATCTCCGGCTCCCGCAGGAGAGCTTCGTGCTCGGTCCGCAGCAGGCGGCTGCCGCCGGGCTCGGACGACCCGGCACAGGCCTGCTCGTCGTGCTCTCGAGCCCCGCGCTCGAGACGAACACGGAGCGCGAGCTCGACTCGACGCCCGTCACGATCGGGCGCGCCCAGGACAACGACCTGTCGATCGACGCCGACGAATTCGCTTCCGTCCACCACGCGAAGATCGAGCCGCGCCGAGACGGCATCTGGCTGACCGATCTGAACTCGACGAACGGCACGTTCGTGAACGGCGTCAAGGTGACCCGCCCGCGAAAGCTCTCGCCTGGCGATGTAATCCGCGTCGGCGAGACGGACCTGAGGTACGACCTGTGAGAGTCGGCGCCAGCGCAGCGCTCTCGCACCCGGGGCGGAAGCGGCGG
>DATDKA010000047.1:0-18769 GCA_036520235.1 Gaiellaceae bacterium | reverse complement strand
GCTCGTCCACGCGGATCTGCTGGAAGCGGCGCTCGAGGGCGGCGTCGCGCTCGAGGTACTTGCGGTACTCGTCGAGCGTCGTCGCGCCGATCGTCTGGAGCTCCCCGCGCGCCAGCGCCGGCTTCAGGATCGACGCGGCGTTGATCGCGCCCTCGGCGGCGCCGGCGCCGACGAGGTTGTGGAGCTCGTCGATGAACAGGATGATGTCGCCGCGCTGGGTGATCTCCTTCATGACCTTCTTCAGGCGCTCCTCGAACTCACCGCGGTACTTCGAGCCGGCGACGAGCGCCGCGAGGTCGAGCGTGTAGATCTGCTTGCCCTTCAGGAGCTCGGGCACCTGGTTCGAGGAGATCCGCGCGGCGAGGCCCTCGACGACGGCGGTCTTGCCGACGCCCGGCTCGCCGATCAGCACCGGGTTGTTCTTCGTCCGGCGCGAGAGGATCTGCATCACCCGCTCGATCTCGGTCTGGCGGCCGACGACGGGGTCGAGCTTCGACTCGGCGGCCAGCTTGGTCAGGTTGCGACCGAACTGGTCGAGCAGCTTGGAGCTCTTCGCCTTCTCGCCGGCGGCGCCCCCGCCCTGCTGGCGGCGGCCCGGGCCGGAGAGCATGCGGATGATCTCGTTGCGGATCTTCTCGGCGTCGGCGTCGAAGTCGAGCAGGATCCGGGCCGCGACGCCCTCGTTCTCACGGACGAGGCCGAGCAGGATGTGCTCGGTGCCGATGTAGTTGTGGCCGAGCGAGAGCGCTTCGCGCAGCGCGAGCTCGAGCACCTTCTTCGCGCGCGGCGTGAACGGGATCTGGCCGGTCGTGACTTCGTCACCCTGGCCGACGATCCGAGCGACCTGCGCGCGGACCTCTTCCACGGTGATGTCGAGCGACTCCAGGACACGGGCGGCGAGACCCTCCTCCTCGCGAAGGAGCCCGAGCAGGATGTGCTCGGTGCCGATGTAGTTGTGCTTCAGCGCGCGCGCTTCGTCCTGCGCCAGGACAACAACCTGGCGGGCCCGTTCCGTGAATCGCTCAAACAACCTCCGAGTCCCCCTTCCACGACGACTGTCTCAGGCGGCCGAGTCGACCGACCGCAGTTCGAAGGTCGGCCCATGGTAGCTCAGTGATCGGAGCCCACGTCGGGCGGGGCCGAGCGTTCAAAAACCTTTTACGACCTCGTGCGCCCATCGTCTCTCTGACCTTTCGGCCGAGAGGGGCGAACGGTTTAGGAATGGGTTCTTACTCGACCTGGCGCGGTGCGCGAAAGACCGCCACAGCAGTGCGGAGGCAGATCTTCAGGTCGAGCCAGAGCGACCAGTTCTCGATGTAGTAGTTGTCCCATTCCACGCGGTCTGCTAGCGAGGTCTTGCCGCGCAGCCCGTGCACCTGCGCCCAGCCGGTGATGCCTGACTTCACGCGGTGGCGGTCGCCGTAGCGGTAGACGCTCTGCTCGAAGAGCCCGACGAACTGAGGCCGCTCGGGCCGAGGGCCGATCAGGCTCATGTCGCCCTTGAGGACGTTGAGCAGCTGCGGCAGCTCGTCGATCGACGTCCGCCGAAGCAGCGAGCCGAGGCCGTTTCGGCGGTCGGCGCCCTCCACTCCGCCCGGCGCGGTGTCAGGCGGCAGCTCGAGCTGCTCCTCGTCCCCGTCCCAGGACGGCGGGCGCATCGACCTGAACTTGAGCATCTCGAACTCGCGGCCGTCGCGTCCCACCCTTTGCTGGCGGAAGAAGATCGGCCGGCCGAGCGTGAGGAGCACGCCGACGGCCGCGGCGATCATCAGCGGCGAGGCGAGGAGCAGGAGCACCGCCGCCAGGAGCCGGTCGACGGCGTACTTGATCGCGAACTGGATCCCGTGCGGGTGTGGCGCCCGCGCGGCGATCACCGGCAGGCCGCCGAGGTAGTCGACGGTCAGGCGGCCGGTGACCTTCTCGAAGAGGCGAGGGACGAACGCGACACTGACGCCGAGCTCCTCGCATCGACGGAAGAGCCGGAGCAGTACCTCGTCCGGCGCGGTCGAGAACGTCACGATCACCTGCTGCACGCCGTTCTCCTCGACCACCCGGTCGAGGTCCCAGCTGGCGCCGAGCACCGGCAGGACCGGCGCGCCCTCCTGGGCGTCCATCGGCTCCTTGTCGAGGAAACCAATCGGCCGGAGGCCGAGCTCCGGCTGCTCCAGCAGCCGCCGCGCCGTCAGGCGGCCGATCCGGCCCGCGCCGACGATCAGCGTCGGCCTGAGCGCTTCCCCGTGGCGCCGGGCCTGCGTCTGCGACCAGTGGAGAGCGACCCGACCCGCAGCGACGTAGACCGTCGCGAAGGCCCACGGGCGAATGATCTGGGCGGCGAGGTCGGAAGGCTCCGAGATCAACTCGCGGAGCGTGAGCACGGCCATCGCCGCCAGTGAGGTCGCTACGACCACGCCGCGCAGGTCTTCGAGCAGCTCGGCTCGAAGGCGCGGCCGGTACATCCCGCGCGCGGCGTTGACAGCGAGGACGAGGACCCCGAAGAGCGCGACCCAGCGGAGCGGCCCGCTGTCGATCCCGGCGGCCTGCGCGCCGAGAGCGGCTGCGAGGCCCGCGGTGGCCAGGAGCACCGCGTCCAGCGAGAAGCGCGCCAGCGCCCACCCGGAGTCCGGACGGAGCCCGAGCCGGGCGGCGGCATGCTTGCGCCGCCCCTGGTCGACGAGCTGAGTGGATGAGGAGACCGGCCGTGAGGCCGCCGCAGACGTCCCTGTCAACCGCACCTAGCTTCCGATCATCTCCATGGGCCGTTCGGCCATCGCGAGGCGGCGTCGAAGCCCGACGCCGATCAGGAGCAGCGGTCCGCCGCCGACGAGCAGGAGCACGACGTCGAGGCCGGTGAAGGGAACGCGGCCGGCCGAAGCCTTCGGCGGCGGGGCCGGGGCGGCCGCCGTGCGGCGAGTCGGCGGGGTGAGCGACCGGTCGGTCTTGACGACCTGCTGGAGGTTCAGAGCGCGCGTGATGTCGGCGCGGCTGTAGTTCCCGTCGAGTCTGCCGTTATCTGCCAGATCCTTATAAATCTTCTGCGGGGACGCAGCCGCCGCCGGACCGGCCGCCAGCAACGCGCTCAGCGCGAAGCTTGCCGCTATGAGCACGGGCCGCCGTGCCGTCAAACCGTCCCTCCTTCTCCCGACGCTCCCCCCGGAACCTCTGCCCCTAATCTTGTCGGTAGGACAACGCAAGATCAAGGTTTTCGGATACGTCTTTACCTCCCCCGAATGAGTGAAATCCGAAAATTGCGCAGAAAACGGAAGGTACATCTAGCCTCGCCGGTGTTGGTCTAGGCTCAGGCGACTGTGGCTCAAGGAACGGCTCTCGTGACCGGCGGCGCCGGGTTCATCGGCTCGCATCTGTCGGAGAGGCTGCTGGCGCAGGGCTGGGAGGTGTACGCGCTCGACGACCTCTCGACCGGGTCCCAGGCCAACGTCTTCCACCTCTTGCCCGACCCGGGCTTCCACCTGAGCGTGGAGTCGGTGCTGTCGTCGTCGGTAGTCAGCGAGCTCGTTCACCGGTGCGACGTGGTCTTCCACCTCGCCGCCGCGGTGGGCGTGCGGCTGATCGTCGAGCGCCCGGGGCACACGCTCCTCACCAACGTCCGCGGGACCGAAAATGTTCTCGAGTACGCGAGCCGGTTCGGGAAGCCGGTTCTGATCGCCTCGAGCTCAGAGGTCTACGGCGACCACCGTGCCGAGGATCTCCCGCTCGTCGAGGACGCTCGCCGCATCTACGGCCCGACGACCGCCAAGCGCTGGGCGTACGCCGACTCGAAGGCGATGGACGAGTTCCTGGCCCTCGCACGGCACGAGGAGGACGGCATCCGGTGCGTGATCGCACGCCTCTTCAACACGGTCGGCCCCCGGCAGAGCGGCGAGTACGGGAACGTGATCCCGCGCTTCGTGCAGGCGGCCCTCGCCGGGGCGCCGCTCGAGATCCACGGGGACGGCTCGCAGACGCGATGCTTCTGCCACGTCGACGACACGGTCCGCGGGCTCCTGGCGCTGATGGCGGAGTCGTCCGCCGTGGGCCAGGTGTTCAACGTCGGCTCGACGGAGTCGGTGACGATCCTCGAGCTCGCCGAGCGGATCCTCCGCCTGACGGGCAGCTCCTCGGAGCTCGTGTTCGTCCCGTACGAGGAGGTCTACGGGCACGGTGTCGAGGAGATGTTCCAGCGGAAGCCGGCGATCGAGAAGATCAGGGCGGCGACGGGCTGGGAGCCCACGATCGCGCTCGACGAGATCCTCGAGCAGGTCGTGGCGCACGTTCGCGCCGACAGTGTCGCTCCGGCCTGATCTCCAAACTGCATGCGTTGGTCGCGGTGACGCCTAGGTCCGGGCGCGTGGATCGAGCGCTGCGCTCGCTCGAGCCGAAGGTCGTTGCAGTCGTCCTGCTCGGAGGAGTCGCGGTCGTCGGCGCGCTCGGCGCGCTCCAGGCGGCGGAGGGGCCCGTCGAGGCAGAGGGCGGCCCGGCGGCGCACGGGTTCCTCGGGCTCTTTTACCTCGACGGGGAGTACAACGTCGCCGCCATCTTCAGCGCCGCGCTCTGGCTCCTCGCTTCCCTCTCGCTCCTCGCCGCCGGTCGAGCGCGCGAGCGGGGCTGGAGGCGACACATCTGGACCGGGCTCGGGGCAGCGCTCTTCTACCTGGCGCTCGACGAAGCGCTCGGCCTGCACGAGAAGCTCGAGGCCCGAGCCGGCATCGACTGGCAGCTCCTTTACCTGCCGCTCCTGGTCGCGATCGCGGCGGCCGGCCTCTACGTTCTGCTGCAGAGCCACGGAGCAGCCCGCTGGCTGCTCTTCGCGGCAGGCGCGGCGGCGTTCGTCGCCCAGGTGCTCGAGGTGGTGCAGTGGGACGGGGACGAACCCATCGACGCCTACCGGCAGCTGATGGTGCCCGAGGAGATCCTGGAGCCGACGGCGGCGGCGCTGATCGCCGTCGCCGGGCTGATGCTCCTCCGAAAAGCCGAGGTCCTCACGTGAGCAGGCCGCTCACCGCCGGCGTGGTCGCGGCCGGCCTCCTGCTCGTCGTGATTGCCGCCGCGCTCTACGCGGGAGGCGAGGTCGTCGAGCACGGCCACCTGCTGCCGTGGGCGGGCGACGATGTGCGGAAGGTGCGGTTCTTCCACAGCTTCGACCTTTACATCTCGTCGGAGACGGGGAAGCCGAGCGCCGACCTGATCAACAGCTACGTGCTGGTCGCCGGGGCGGCGGGGTGCTTCGCCGCCGCGCTCCTCCTCTACCCGCCGGCGCTTCGGCCGCTGCTCCTCGTCGCCGGCCTCGGGCTTGGCTACCTTGCGATCGACGAGCAGTTCGCCGTGCACGAGACGGTCGGGCACAACCTCGGCTTCCTCGCCGACCTGCCGGGGGTGAAGAGGCCGGACGACGTGATCCTCGCCTCGTATGCGATCCCGTCCGTCCTCTTCCTCTACGCCTTTTGGTCGCAGCTGCGCCAGTCGATGAGAGCCGTAGTGCTGCTCCTGTCCGCACTCGCTCTCTTCGCCGTCAGCGCGCTGTGGGATCTCGCCGACCTGCCTGCGGAGGAGGTCTTCGAGCTCGCGCCGTCGCTCGCAATCCTCGGTGCGTTCGCATTCTTGACCTACGACTTCTCCCGCGCACACCGGGCGCCGGCGTGAACGAGACCTACTACACCGTCGCGGACCGAGCGTTCTTCCCCGGCGCCGTGGCGCTGCTGAACTCGCTGCGGCTGACCGGCCACACCGGTGAGGTGGTGGTCCTCGACGCGGGGCTCACCGACGACCAGCGGTCGAGGTTCGAGCCGCATGCGCGGCTCGAGCGCGCGCCGCAGAAGGGTGTCCAGCACTCGGCGCTCCTGAAGCCGTGGGTCCACGCGCTCCACCGTGACGGCGTCGCGGTCCTGATCGACAGCGACATCGTCGTGACCGCGTCGCTCGCCAGCGTGCTCGCCGAGGCGGCAAAGGGGAAGGTCTGCGCCTGCTGGGATCACCCGGACGCGCTGGAGCGGATCTTCCCGGAGTGGGTCGAGCTGTTCGGCCTCCAGAAAGCGCCGCGGCCGCGGACGTACGTCAACGCCGGGTTCCTGGCGGTCGGCGGCGCGGTCGCGCCGCCCCTGCTCCGCCGCTGGTGGGAGACGACCGAGCGCATCATTGAGCGGCGGTGGATTCCGGACGCCCGAGACCCAGCGTGGGACTTCGACCAGGACACGGTGAACGCGCTCCTGATGAGTGAGTTCGCAGACGTCGAGCTAGTCGACCTCCCCCACGACATGGTGCTCCCGCCTGAGCTCTACCGCACGCAGGTCGTGAACCGGCAGACGCTCGAGACGACGCTGGACGGCCGGCCGGTGCGCCTCCTCCACTACACCGGAGGGCCGAAGCCGTGGAACCGCCACGGCTGGAGTCGGTCCCGCCGCGACGCGTACACGGCGCTGCTCCCCCGGCTGCTGTTCGGCGCCGACGTCAGGCTCCGCATCGAGCCGGTCGAGGTGCCGCTCTGGCTCCGGCCGACGGCGCCTGGCGCGGCGGCCCTGTCGGGCCTGAGCGTCGTCAACCGCGGCATCCGCGCGGTCGCCTCGCGCGTACCGCACGGGATGGAAGCGCGCCTGCGCCTCCTCCGCTCGAGGCTCGCGAAAGGCTGACGGTGGAAGCCGGCTCCGTCATCTCCGGGGACGACCTCTCCCGTCCCGTCGCCCGCAACCTCGCCGTCGTCTTCTCGGGGAGGGCCGTGGCGCTCGGCCTGCAGTTCCTCGCCTTCGCCGTCGCCGCGGCCTACCTCGAGCCCGCCCTGCTCGGCATCTACACGTTCGCGATCGCCCTCACGGCGCTCTTCCGGCTCCTGCCGGCCTTCTCCTTCGACCCCATCGTCACGCGCGAACTCGCGCAGGCGCCGGCGCAGGAGCCGGAGCTCGTGCCGAATGCGGCCTACCTCCGGCTCGCGCTCTCGGCCGTCGCCTACGCCGCGCTCGCCGCCACGCTCGTCCTCGGCGGCTACGACGACGTCAGGACCGAGGCGGGGCTCATCGCCGGACTGGCGCTCCCGATGATCGCGCTCGACACCTTCCGCAACTCGCTCGGCGTCCGCCTCAGGCTCGGCTGGACCTCGATCGCCGACGTGCTCGAGGCCGCGTTCACGCTCGGCGGCGCGATCGTGATCGCGGCGACGGGCGCAGGGGTCTTCGCGTTCCTCTGGCTCTACGTCGCGGCGAAGGCGCTGAACGGCCTGGTGCTACTGGCCGCGGTGGCGCGGCTCGCGGACTTCGACTGGAGGCCGAAGGTCGGGAGCTGGCGCGGCCTGCTCGTCGCCGCCGCGCCCCTCGCGCTGGCGACGATGCTGATCGCGCTCTACTTCCGGATCGACATGGTCGTCCTCGCCCGCCTGAAGCCGGCCGCGGATGTCGGTCAGTACGGCGCGGCCTATCGGTTCCTCGACGCCCTGCTCCTCGTCCCGGCCCTCGTGATGTCGGTGCTTCAGCCGGTGATCGCGCGGAGCGCCGTCGGGGATCGGAGCCGGTTGCAGCGCCGGTACTGGCGGGCAACCCAGCTGATGGCCGTCGCCGGGATCGGGATCGCCGTGCTCGGCGCGATGACCGGGGCTCGCGCCTTGCCCGCGGTCCCGGGCTTCGAGGACTACGACGGCGCGGGACGCGCACTCGCCGTCCTCTCCGTCGCCGCGGCGCTCTCGTTCGTCGGGACGGTCGTCCAGACGACGCTCGTGGCGACGCACCGGCAACGGCAGCTGCTCTACGTCGCGGGGGCCGCCCTGCTGGTGAACATCGCGCTGAACGCGGCCCTGATCCCGCCCTACTCGTACATGGGCGCCGCCTGGGCGACGGTGTTCACCGAGGTGGCGGTGCTCGCCCTCTCCCTCTGGGCGGCCCACCCCCTCCACCTGGGCCTGCCCGTCGGCGGTCTCGGCCGCGCGCTGGCCGCGGGCGGGATCCTCGCGGCCGCGCTGGCGGTGACGTACGGCCTGCCGCCGCTCGTGCAGGTCGCCGTCGGGGTGGTCGTGTACGGCGCAGCGGCTCTCGTCACCGGTGCGGTCGCCCGCTCCGAGCTGGGGCTCTTCCTCAGGCGCGCGTGAAGATCCTCCAGCTCGCCGCAGAGACGCCGGTGCCGCCGACCTCGGGCGTCCGGCTGCGCGTGCTCCACCTCGCGCGGCAGCTGGCGGCGACGGCCGACGTCGAGGTGCTCGCGCTCGGAGCGGCCGAGGCCGACGCGGAGCCGTTCTCGCTCCGCGGCGTACCGCACGCCGACGCCCGGTGGCGCGCGCTCGCGGAGTCGGCCCGCCGTCCGTACATGGCCGCGAAACTCGACTCCGCGGCCATGCGGGACGCCGCAGCCGCGGCGCGGGTGGACACCGTCCAGGCGGAGTTTCCCTACCTCGTGCCCGCGGCGCTCGCGGCGGAGGCTCCGGTCGTGCTCTCGGCCCACAACGTCGAGAGCGAGGTGATGGCGAGCCTCGCCGAGGCCGACGGGCGCCCCCTCCACCGCCGCCGCTGGGCCTGGGAGGCGCGGAAGACCGCCGGGTTCGAAGCCGCAGCGGCCCGCGCCGTCGCCGCGGTGGCGGCGACGAGCGATCACGACGCCGAGGTCTTCGAGCGCTGGGGCGCGCGAAGGGTCGTCCTCGTCCCGAACGGCGTCGACACGAGGGCGATCACCCACCACCCGCCCCCACCGGGGGCAGAGCTCGCCTACGTCGGCCACTACGGCTACCGGCCGAACGCCCTCGCCGCACAGGAGCTCGTCGAGCAGGTTCTCCCCCGCGTCCCCGGCGCGACCGCGCGTCTGATCGGACGCGACCCGGGCCCGGACGTGGAACGGCTGGCGGGGCCTGCGGTCACGGTCACCGGAGAGGTGGCCGACTCGGTCGCCGAGCTCCGCAGCGCCCGCATCCTCCTCGTCCCGCTCCGCTCCGGTGGCGGCACGCGCCTGAAGGTGCTGGAGGCCCTGGCGGCGGGAACGCCCGTTGTCTCGACCGCGTTCGGCGTCGCGGGGCTCGACGTCCGCGACGGCGAGCACGTGCTGATCGGCGAGACGGCGGAGGAGCTCGCGCAGCTCGCCGCGCGCGTGGTCGCCGACGACGCCCTCGCAGCTGCCCTCTCCGACCGCGGCCGCGCGCTCGTGGAGCGCTCCTACGACTGGTCGATCGTCGCGCGCCCGCTGGTCGAGCTCCATCGGGAGCTCGCCCGATGAGGCTCGTCACCGTGGTCGTTCCGGCGTACGGGCATGCAGACCGCCTGCGGGCGCTCCTGGCCGCTCTCGGCGCCCAGGCGGCGGGCGAGCCGGTCCCGGTGATCGTCTCCGACGACGCCACGCCGGACCCGCTCGAGCCCGAGCTCCGCCGGGACCTGCCGGAAGGCGTCGACCTCTTCGTCGTCCGCTCGACCGTCAACGGCGGTCCCGGCGCGGCGCGCAACCGCGCCCTCGAGCGGGTCGAGACGCCGTGGGTGGCCCTTCTCGACGCCGACGAGCTCCCGAGCGTGGGCTGGGTCGACCGCCTGGAAGCGATCGCCGCCGACTCGGCTGCACCCGACGGCGTCGAGGGGCGCGTCGACGCGGGCGCCGGAGCCGGCCGTCCCACGCCCTTCACGCACATCGCCGAGGTTCACGGCGGGGACGACCAGCACGTCGCCGGGAACGTCCTCCTCCGCACGGAGGCACTCCGGGAAGTCGGCGGCTTCGACGACCGGTTCTACGACCCGGCGCGAAAGCTCCACTTCCGCGAGGACGTCGACCTCTACTTCCGCCTCGAGCGTGCCGGCAAGCGGCTCGCGTTCGACCCGGAGCTGCGAGCAGAGCATCCGCCGCTGCCCGCGTCGTTCTGGTCTCCCGTCCGCGACGCGCGGCGCTACTACTTCGACCCGCTCCTGAGCCGGAAGCACGGCGACCGCTTCCGCCGCCTCGCCACCGGCCGCCGGGCGGGGCCGGTGCCGCTTCGCTGGGCACGCCACGCCGCCGCTTGGCTCTTCGCCGCCTCTGTGGTCGGCACCGTCCTCGCGTTCGGCCTCGGCTGGACCGTGGTGGGCGTCGTCGCGGCGGTCCTCGCCCTGCTCGGTCTGGCCGCAAACGTCGCGGCCCTCGCCTGGAAGCGCCAACTTACCGCGGGGTCGATCCTGCCGCTCGTCGCCGTCGCGGCGATCGTCCCGTGGGTCTACCTCTGGCACTACTACCGCGGGGTGCTCGCGTTCAGGCACCGTCCGAGACTGACATGACCCCGCTCGTCTCCATCGTCCTCGTCACCTACAACGACGAGCGCTTCCTGCCGGAGTACTTCGAGCGGCTGGACGAAACGACGTACTCGCCGTGGGAGCAGATCGTCGTCGACAACGGCTCCACCGATTCGACGCTCGAGCTGCTGCGCGCGCGCGGCGACCGACTGACCCTGGTGGAGAACGTCGAGAGCCGCGGGTTCGGCGCCGCCTGCAACCAGGGGGCGCCGCTCGCCCGCGGGGAGTTTCTGCTCTTCATGAACGCCGACGTCTGGGTCACGCCGGGCTGGATGGCGCAGATCGTCGAGCGCATGGAAGCGGAGCGTGACGCCGGGATCGTCTCGCCGGTGACGCTGCCGGTCTACAAGCAGCCCGAGCCGTCCGCGGAGCCGTACCGGGACGTCGCCGCCGTTCCCGGCTGCGCGATGCTCGTCCGGCGCCGGGCGTGGGACGAGCTCGAAGGCTTCGACGAGCACTTCTTCCTCACCTGGGAGGACACGGAGCTCTGCTGGCGGGCGCGGCTGGGCGGGTGGCGCGTGCTCGAGGACCTGCAGAGCCACGTCTGGCATCTCGGCCGCGGCAACTGGCGCCGCTGGGCGGCCGAAGAGCTCCACAACGGGCTGTACACCCACGTGAAGCTGATGCGGTGGCGACGGACGGTGCCGTTCCTCGCGCGGAGCGCCGCGCGCACCGCGGTGAAGCTGGCGCTGCTGCGCGATGCTGCGCTGCTCCGCGCGTGGACGCGGCTCTACCGCGAGCTGCCCGAGGCGCGCCGGGAGCGGCGGCGCTGGCTGAAGTACGGCGATCGTTCTCTGGCGCTCGAGCGGCTGGTCCGCGCGCACGAGCGCCGGCGGCGGCGGGAGCGGGTCGAGGAGTGGCGCGAGAGCGGCGAGGCGGAGGGCTAACTCCGCAGGACTTCCTCGTACACGGCGATCGTCTCGTCGGCCATTCGATCGACGGAGAACGACTTCCGCGCACCGACCGCGGCGTCGCTCAACTCCCCGAGCTCTCCGAGCATCCCAAGGACCCGTTCCGCCCAGGCGTCCGGATCGACCGCGGGGAGCACCTGCACCGCGCGCGACAGTGCGGCCAGCTCGCGGTGCGGCGGGATCTCCGACGCCAGCACCGGCAGTCCGGTCGCGAGGGCCTCGATCGGCGCCAGCGGTAGGCCCTCGAAGGTCGCGGGCGAGAGGAGGACGTCTGCATCGAGCAGGTACGGCGTCACGTCGTCGACGAAGCCGGTGAGCTCCACACCGTCACCGGTGAGCTCGGGAGCGAGCTGACCGTCGCCAACGAACCGGAGCTCCGCCGCGACGCCCCTCGCCCGCAGCGCCTCGAGCACGCGGCGCGCGAAGAGCGGGTTCTTCTGGGCCTCGAGCCGGCCGACGAAGAGCAGGCGAGCTGAGCCGTCGGCGGCTGGCTCGCGGCGACGGCTCTGCGAGACCTCGACGCCGTTGCGGATCACCCGCAGCGGCGGCAGGTGCCGCCAGTGCTCACGGGCGGCCTCGGCGCCGGCCTCGCCGACGACGATCATCGCCGCGAATCGCCGGTTGGCGAGCCGCCTGGTCAGCTCGTAATGGCGGCCGTTCCGCATCATCGGGAGATGGTCGGTGACGACCGACGGCCGCCCCCACGGCAGCGCGGCGACGGTGCCGCCGCGGAAGATGAACGGCTCGAACAGGTTCCAGTGGATCAGGTCGGGCCGCTCGGCGCGCACGAGGCGCCGTAGCGTCCAGGGCGTCGTCCGCCCGCGCACCGTGGCGCCGCTGCCGAACGCCGCCCGCAGGCGTTCGGCGTTCGCCTCGCGGCCGTCGCGCGCGCCGAACACGGCGAGCGACGCGCGGACCCCACGGGCGCCGAGCGCCGGCCCGAGCAGCTCGAGGTAGCGCTCCGCGCCACCGAAGCCGCCGACGAGCTCGTGGACGACGAGGACGCGGCGGCCGCTCAAGTCGTGCCGCGAAGACCGTGCGCCCGGGCAGCGGAGAGCCAGCCGATCACCCCGCCGATGATCACGCTGAACCGGTAGTCGACCCCCGTGAACGAGCCCGTCGTCTCGACGACCATCAGCCCGACGAGGCCCGTGGCCGTCGCAAGGCCGATCACCTTGAACCAGTCCTCCTCGCCGAACCGCCAGAGCCTGATCGCGGTCAGGATCGCCACCGCCATCAGCCAGAGATAGGCGATCACGCCGAGGAGCCCGAGCTTGAGCCAGTAGTGGAAGAGCACGACGTGCGTGTAGTACCTCCCACCCGGATGCTCCTCGGGCATCGCGTTCTCCACCGCGCTCCACGGCACGCCGAGGCCGAGGCCCGTGATCGGGTGGTGCTCGATCGCAAGGACCACGTTCCTGAGCTCCTGGAGCCGGTAGACGTCCTGCTTGCGCGCATCGAGCTTCGTCGGCGCGAGCGACTGCGCCCGTTCGACGATCGGGCTGTTCAGCGTCGTCGCCCCGCCCGCCGCCACCGCGATCCAGACGGACGCGATGAGCGCGATCATCATCGGGAAGACGAGCCTCCGGCCTCGGATCCCACTCGTCAGCAGCACGGACAGGACGAGCCCGAGCACGAGCGCGATCCAGAAGCTCCGGCGGAATGACAGAACGAAGGCGGCGAGGACGATGGGCGTCGACAGCTTCATCCAGAGCGGGAGCGGCACGCGCATCAGCAGCGCGCAGGCACCGGCGAGCAGGAACAGCAGCATGAGGAAGTTCGCCGTCGGCTCGTAGTAGGTGAGGACCGTCCCGATAAAGGAGCCGCCCTCTTCGAGGGGTCGACCCATCCCGAGGAGCCAGAAGACGAGCCCCTCCACGCCCTTGAACGCCGTCAGGGCCCCGGCGCCGATCGCGAACAGCCAGACCCGGCGGCGGTCGCCGAGGAGGTTCACGACCAGAAACGAGACGAGCACCAGGTAGCCGAGCGGCCGGATCGCCCAGAGCACCTCGGAGAAGTCGCCCCCGACGAAGTGGCCGTTGACGATTCCGGCGAGGAACGCCAGGCCCATGAAGGCGAGCGGCAGCGTGAACGGCTCCGGCAGCACCGGCAGCCGGTGCCGGATCCCGAGGTCGAGCAGGACGCCGACGGTTGCCGTCGCCATCACGACCTCGTTGACCGACGGCGGCCCCTCGTAGAACCGGGCGGTGATCGGCAGAAAGCCGAACGGATCGTCCTCCAGCAGCAGGGTCGTGGCGAGCAGCGCCGCGAGACCGATTCCCGGCCGGCGGATCAGCAGCAGCACGCCGAGGAGCGCCACGATCGCGAGGGCGATGACCGGTCCGACGAAGACCAGCCCGGCTGCGACCACGATCACCGCGCCGAGCGCGGCGAGCGGCGTCCAGGCGGGCCCGGCGGCGCGGCCGAGGGCGGCCGTCGCTGCCCGGGCGGTCACGCGCTTCCTCCCGCCACGAGCGGCTCGGGCTCGGGTTCGGCGGCCGGTCCGGACAAAACCTCGGCAACCAGCCTGCGCATCTGGTCGCGGAACCTTTCGGCGGAGAAGCGCTCAGCGTTACTCCGGATCGCGGCGGAGTCGAGCTCCTCGACGGCCGCACGCTCGACGGCCAGGCGGAGCGCGCCCGCGTCCTGCTCGTCGATCAGCCAGCCGGTCTCGCCCTCCCGGACGACGTCCACGGCCCCGCCGCGGCGCAGGCCGATCACCGGCGTTCCGCACGCCTGGACCTCCGCCATCACGATCCCGAAGTCCTCGTCGGCGGGGTAGACGAAGGCGCGCGCCCGGCGGTAGAGCTCGCGCAGCTCCTCCTCACCCTGCTCGCCGAGGAACTCGACGTTCGCGGGGGCGGCGCGCTCGAGCCGCTCCCGCAGGTGGCCGTCGCCGACCACCCGGAGTCGCGCGTCGAGCCCCCGGAACGCGTCCACGACGAGCTCGGGCCGCTTGTAACTCACGAGCCGGCCGACGTACAGGAACCAGTCCTCCCGCTCACCGCCGCCCGGCGTGAAGAAGTCGGTCCGAACGGGCGGATGCACGACCTCGGCCTCGCGGCCGTAGAACCTGTGGATGCGGTCCGCCACTGCGGTCGAGTTGGCGACGAAGCGATCGACGTGGGCGGCCGTCCGGCGGTCCCACCGGCGGAACCACGCCATGCCGGCCCGCGCCGCGGGCCGAATCGGTGCCGGGAACCGCCCGGCCTCGGCCGCGAAGTCCCAGGCGTAGCGCATCGGTGTATGGCAGTAGCAGATGTGGGACACGCCCTCGGCCACCCGGACGGCCTTGGCACAGGCGTGGCTCGAGGAGATGACGGCGTCGACGCCGTCGATCGGCTCGCGCACGCGCCAGGAGAGCGGCATCAGCGGAAGCAGCCACTCGTGGTGGTGCGCCGCTCCCGGGAGGCGCTGCAGGAACGACGGCTCGGCCGGGCGCAGCTCCGCCGGCAACGCCTCGGGCTCGGCCACCGTCGTGAGGAGGCGCGAGCCCGGGAACTCCTCCAGCAGCTCGGCGACGACGCGCTCGGACCCGGCGTAGCGCACGAGCCACTCGTGGGCAACGGCGACCTTCACCGGTGCGCCTGAGGTCTACCGCCCGGACGGGTTGCGGACGCGGCGGGCGATGCGACCGCCCTTCTGCTCGGGCCGCGGGCGGTAGTTGTAGTAGTACGAGATCCCGTAGTCCTCGCCGAGATCGGCGTCCGTGATCACGAAGCCGAGCTTGGTCGCGGGCGTCGTCTCGAGCAACCGCTGGAGCTCGTCGACGGTCGAGCGGCGGACGACCCGAAGCCTCGTCACGATCAGCATTGCGTCGACGACGGCGCTCAGCGCCATGGCGTCGTTCACGTGCAGGACGGGAGGCGCGTCGATCAGCACGATGTCCGCCCGCTCCCGGACCTGTTCGAGGATCCGCGCCAGCGAGCGAGTCCCGACGAACTCGCCGGCGTTCGGCGGCGTCGGCCCGGCGGGCAGCACCTCGAGAATGCCCTCCGTCCGGTTGCCGTTCCCCTCCGCGGCCACGCTCAGCTGGTCGAGCTCCGTGCCGCGCATCGGCAGCTCCACGAGCGCGTCCTCGAGCTCCACGTCGCCGAGGACGATGTCGGTGACACCGGGGTGTCCGTCCAGCCGGAAGAACCGCCCGACGAACGGGCGCCGCAGGTCGAGATCGACCAGGACGACATGCCGTCCCGCCTTCGCCATCGCGACGGCGAGGTTGGCCATCGTCGTGGACTTCCCCTCCTGTTCGAGCGCGCTCGTGACCATGATCGTCTTCGCGCCGCGCTCGATGTTCACGAAGTCGATGTTCGTCCGCAGCATGCGGAAGGCCTCGGCCTGGACACTGTTCGGATCCTCGATCATCGTGAGACGGTGGGCGCGCTGGACATTGCGGCGGGGGCGCGGAATGCGCCCGAGGAGCGGCAGGTTGAGCCGTTCGGTGATCTCCTCGGCCGACCGCAGCCTCGTATCGAGCGCCTCCCAGAGGAACGCGAACAGCAGTCCGAAGGCCAGGCCGAACATGATCGCGAGGATCACGTTCCGCGTGGTCTTCGGCTGCACCTGAGCGGCCGTCGTCGACGGTCGGACGACGAACGCGTTCGAGGTCTGGAGCGCCTCGAGGAGGCGAAGCTCCTGCTCCTTGCCGACGAGGCTGGCGTAGAGCGAACTGCTGCGGTCGCCGCTCCGTTCCAGCTGCCTGATGCGCTCCTGGAGCGTCACGAGCGCCGTCTTCACCGCCGCCGTGTCGATCTCGCGCCGGTAGATCCTGAACTGGCGCGCATACTCGGTCGCGAGCCGCTCGGCGCGATCGGCATCGGGGTCACGGACGCGGAACTCGAGGAGGTCGACGTTCGGCTTGGCCTCGACCTCGGAGTTCTTCAGCAGCTCGGCGGGACTGCAGGGAGGCAGGACCTCTTCGCAGACCCGCCGGGCGACCTCGGGGACGGAGGCGAGAACGGCCTGCGTCTGGGCGAACCGCTCGGGATCCTGGAACGTCGTCCCGTCGGTCGTGTTCGTCAGCGCGGCGGCGAGGTTTTGCGGGCTGAGGTAAACCTCGGACGTCCCCTGGTAGATCGCCTCCTGGCGCGAAGAGAGGAGCAGCGCCAACAGGGGCAGGAGAACCATGCAGCCGACGATGATCCACTTGCGCCGACGGATGACCCGGAAGTAGTCGGGCAGCGTGGGAGCGCCACTCTTGGTGGGGATGTCAGTAGCCATGACAGGAAAGGTGTCGGCTATAGAGTGCCAACACTTTCGGCTCACCTGTTAGCCGGGAGTGTCCAGTGAACCGATTTCGCCTTGTCGTCCTGTGCACGGGGAACCGCTTTCGCAGCCCGTTGGCCGAGGTCCTGCTCCGCGACCTGACCGCTGAGCTGCCCGTTGACGTCTCCTCCGGCGGCACGCTTTCGCTGCCGCCGAGCCCGGCTCTGCGGGAGGCGATCGATGCGGCTGCGGCGATGCAGCTCGATCTCAACCCGCACCGCTGCCGCCACATGAGCGAGGCGGGGCTTGTCGACGCGGACCTCGTCGTTGGCTTCGAGCGGATGCACGTCGCCACCGCGGTGGTCGACGGCGGCGCGGCGCCGGAACGCACGTTCACGATGCCGGAGCTCGTCGGCCTGCTCCGCGAAGTCGAGCCGCACGAACAGGATCCCGTTGCGCGCGCCCGCGAGGGCGTCGCGCTGGCGCACGAGGCCCGCAGTGGCCGGCCACCGCGGCTCCTCGACGCCAACGAGCTGGGCGACCCCTACGGCCGGTCGTCGAAGGTCTACCGCGAGACGGCTGAGCGGGTCGAAGCGCTCTGCGAAGAACTGGCGGCCCGCCTTTTCCGCGTCCCTCCCCGCCGGCATGCCGAGCGCGAGTCCGCGCGCTCCGAGGGCTGGCTCAAGCGCCTCGTCTCGCGCTGATCGTCGGCGTGATCCCGGCAGCCGGCGGCGCGAAGCGCCTGCAGCCCCTCGACGGGTCGAAGGAGCTGCTCGAGGTCGGCGGACGACCGGTCTTCGACTACGTGGTCGAGCGGATGCGCGCCGGCGGCGCGGACGAGATCCGCGTCGTGACGCGGCCGGACAAGCCCGACGTCGCGGCGCACGCTGAGCGGCTCGGCCTGTCGGTCGTCGCGGCCGAGCCCGCGACGGCCGCCGCCTCGGTTGCGGCCGCGCTCGACGGGCTCGATGGGGACGACACGGTGCTGATCGGGTTCCCCGACTCGATCTGGGAGCCTGTCGACGCCTTCGCCCAGCTCCTGCGGAAGCCGGTCGACCTGGTGCTCGCCGTCTTCCCCTCGCCGGAGCCGGAGCGCTCGGACGTGGTCGAGCTCGAGGGGGACGAGGTGCGGGGGGTGCACGTCAAGGTCCCCGAGCCGCCCGGGAACCTGATCTGGGGCGCGGCCTCGGCTCGCCGCGCGGCGCTGAAGCACCTCGACGAACGCGCGGAGATCGGCCACCACTTCGACGGGCTCGCGCGGGAGGGGCGCGCGCGGTCCGTAGTCTTCTCCGGCGAGTTCCTCGACATCGGGACGAGGGACGCGCTGGCACGGGCGAGAAGCCTCCTCGGAAGATGAAGATCCTCCTCACCGGACACCACGGCTACATCGGCTCGGTCTGCGCGCAGGTGGTCTCCGCTGCCGGGCACGAGGTCGTCGGCCTCGACACGCTCTTCTACCGCGATTGCGACCTGCGCGCCGCGCCCTCGCTCTCGACGGAGACGCTGCTCACGGACGTTCGCGACGTGCGGCCCGAGCAGCTCGAGGGGTTCGATGCAGTGGTGCACCTCGCAGCCCTGTCGAACGACCCGATCGGTGACTTCAGCCCGGAGCTGACGCGCGAGATCAACTACGAGGCGACGGTCTCACTGGCGCGCGCGGCCCGTGAAGCAGGCGTCGGGCGCTTCGTCTTCTCCTCCTCGTGCTCGATGTACGGCACCTCCTCGGACCAGGCCGTCGACGAGAGCGCGCCGCTGAAGCCGCTGACCGCGTATGCGGAGTCGAAGGTCCGCTCGGAGGAGGCGCTGGCGGAGCTCGCCGGCCCCGACTTCTCGCCGGTGTCGATGCGCAACGCGACGGCCTACGGGGTCTCGGCGCGGCTCCGCGTCGACCTCGTGCTCAACAACCTCGTCGGCTGGGCGTACACGACGGGCAAGGTGAAGATCATGAGCGACGGAACGCCGTGGCGGCCGCTGATCCACGTCGAGGACATCTCCAGGGCCGCGCTCGCCGCCGTCGAGGCGCCGGAGGACGCTGTCCGCGGAGAGGCGTTCAACGTCGGCCGCGATGGCGAGAACTACCAGGTGCGCGAGCTCGGGGACATCGTGCAGGCGGTCGTCGAAGGCTCCGAGGTCGAGTACGCCGGCTCCGGCGATCCCGACCCGCGCAGCTACCGAGTGAGCTTTGCGAAGCTCCAGCGCACCTTCCCGGAGCTCCGGCTGACCTGGACCGCGCGGGCCGGGGCGCAGGAGCTGGTCGACGCGTATCGCGCCGCCGAGCTCTCCCTCCAGCAGTTCGAGAGCGACCGCTTCACGCGCCTGAAGCGGCTGCGGCTCCTGCTCGAGCGCGGCGACCTCGACCCGACCCTCCGGTGGAGGCGCGCGGCATGATCTTCGAGGAGACGAAGCTCCCCGGCGCGTTCGTGATCGACCTCGAGCGGCGCGAGG
>DATDKA010000046.1:0-4564 GCA_036520235.1 Gaiellaceae bacterium | reverse complement strand
GCCGACACTCGACGTCGGTATCGACGTAGACGCCGCCGTGCCGCGCCAGGACCTCATATCGCACGAGGTTCGAGAGCTCTGCGCTCGACCGTGCACGCTCGACGAAGGCGGTCAAGCCGAGTTCAGGGATGTCGTCGTCGCCCCAGAGCCGCATCTCCCAGCCCGGATGATGCTCGGCCCACGACTCCCCGTAGTGCCGGAGCTCCTCGGGAAGCTCCTCCGCGCCGAGCCAGACGCGGTGGACGACTCGCGGAATCTCCGGCCCGCGGTTGAGACGATGGTGCGCCCGTTCCGAAAGGCGCTCGCCCTCGGCCGGCAGCCCAGGCAGGCTCTCGCCTGCCTCGACCGGGATCCGAACGGTGTCGTCGAACCAGCGGACTCGCTCGTGGACGAGGTCGACCTCGAGCACGAACTCGCCTCTCGACGGAGCGAGCACCGTGACCGGGGCCACAACCGTCTCTCCGGGGTCAACCGGCCCGGGCAGCGGGGTGCGGAGACCCTCGGGGACCGCGACCGAGCCGTCGGGACGCGAGAGGCGGTAAGCCAGTCGGATCGATGGATCGTGCTCCGGCCGGCCCGGAAGACGCTCGGTCCCGAGATTCGTGACGCGAACGAAAACCGTCTCGTGCCGACCTGCATAGAGACGCGGAGCCGGGCCGTACTGCTCGATCCGGACCCGGTACGCGGTCTCAGGGTAGGCGCGCGGCGGCCAGTGACGATCGAGCTCCGCGAGCGTCACGACCGGGAGCTCCACCGGCTGATGCGGAGTGCGCTTCGTTCTTCCCCGGAGCACTCGGTCGATCGCCTCGCGGTCGGCACGCGGAACGCTCCGCGTGGACAGGGAGTTCCGCAGCTCCGGCAGGTAAAACGCCTCGTTCAAACGGCCGCCCCCGGTTGCGCGCAGGTGCGGGCGCGCGACCTCATAGCGAATCGCCTTCGCGCGCCGCGCCGGCTCGTCCTCGAGCAGGAGCTCGAGATGGTAGACAGGCTCCTCGATGTAGCGGGCCGGGAAAGCGGGGGCCGCGTGCGCGTGCTGCTCGCCCTCGAACCAGAGGCCGCCGTCGTTCCGGACCAGGCGGTTGTTGAAGTCCGTCGCCCACGGCAGGTCGTCGAGCACCCTGTCCTTCGAGCCGTAAACCCAGGCCCGCGGAACCCAGTACTGCGCGATCGAACGGTCGGCGATTAGCTTGGGCAGACGCTCCAAGAAGGCAACGCTCGTGACTTCGTCGCCGTCGAGCTTGAGGATCCAATCACCGCTGCATTGCGCGTGCAGCCAGGCCAGGTGGCGCTCGACCAGCCTGAACTCGATGCGGTGTACCGAGTCGACGAGCTCCGCGTACGCGCCCAGAGCCCCGTTGTCCACGCGCGAGTCGACCGCGAGAACGGTCTCGTCCGCAAGTGCTCGGACCGGTTCGAGTACCGCCTCCACCTGCGCCGGCGGATCGGACGTGATCATGCAGACGGAGAGCCGCGGCACGGCCCGCGGAAACTATCCGTTGCCTTACGCGCGGCGCGTAAAGACCAGACGCCAGCGCACTATGATCGTCTGTCCCACCTTGAGCGTCTGGCTGCCGGAGGTCATGATCGACCGCTCCCGCTGGGCGGTGCCCGTCGCAACGACCCGGGGGTCGCCCGCCCGAAGCCGCCGTTCGGCAATCTTCCCGACGGTGAGCTCGAGCCACCGTCCGGTCTGAACACGATCTGCGAGGCCGCAAAGAGCCTCCTCGGACAGACGGGGGTCGGTCGCGGCGCCGACGGCGACGCGGTTCGGCGCCGTCCGCCGGAAGGAGACGTTGGCGACGAAGCGGCCGACATTCGTGGCCCGGCAGACGCCGTTCAGGCGCTCCGGCGGCTCGAACCGGCACCTGCGCAGCTGCGACCACTTGCCGCCGAGGTCGGTACCCGAGACGGCGACACGCACGGTGCCGCGGATGGCGCTGACGCGCGCGGATCGAACGGTTCGCACCCGGAGCTGGCGCCCGTCAGTGCCGGTCTTCGAGGATGTGCAGTCCTCGTTCTCCGTGATCGTCTGGGTGTAGGTGGTCTGCTCGTCGACCGTCGCTTGAAGCGTGACGGAGTACCGAGTTGCCGAGGGAGCCGCCTGCGCCGCGAGGGGCGCGGCGGCCAGCGCCGCCAGGAAGCTCACGAGCCCGAGCTTCATGGCTCCAGGTCTTCCCGGACCAAGCCGAACATAACCCCGTCGACCCACTCCCCGTGCCGGTCGTACGCCTTGCGCTTCACTCCTTCGCGAACCCAGCCGGCACGCTCGGCGTGGCGGATCGCGCGCTCGTTGAACCCGTAGCACTCCATCTGGAGGCGGTGGAAGCCGAGGTCGAAGATCAGGTGGCGCTGGAACTGCCGCGCGGCCTCGTCCGCCAGGCGTCGCCCGCGGAAGTCGGGATGGATCGCGAGGCCGCCGAGGTGCGCGATCCGACTGCGCCGGTTCGAGAGGCTGAACTCCATGATCCCCGCCCGCCCCTCGGGGACCTCGATGATGAAGACCCCGCCCTCGTCCGGCGCCTCCTCGAACGCGCGGAGCTCCTCGCCCACGGTCTCGGCATCCCTCGACCTCGATGCGGCGAGAAACGGCTCGACGCCGTCGTCGTTCAGCAGGCCGACGATGAAGTCGAGGTCGTCCTCCGTCGCCCGACGGATCGAGACGCCGCTCACGGGGTGGGCGTGGGTGCCGGGGCCGCCTGTCGCCGCCGCACCGTCCGGACGACCCCGGAACCGAGCGCGACTCCCGTGAGGATGAGCGCGAGCCCGATGATCGCGGTCGGCTGAACCTGCTCGTCCAACAGCAGCGCGCCGTAGAGCAGGGCGGTCACCGGTAGCAGGTAGACGACGAGGCTCGCCCGGGACGAGCCGTAGTTCTCGATCATGTAGAGGAAGAGCAGGATCCCGACGCCGGTGCCGAGGATGCCGAGCGCAGCGACGGAAAGGACCGCCTTCCAGCCGGGCGTCTCCGTCGGGGCCTGGAAGACGAAGAACGGCAGCAGGACGACGGCGCCCCAGAAGGCGGACGCGGTGCCGACGAGCAGCCCCGACGCGTCTCCCAGCTTCCGCTGGCTGTAGAGGCTGCCCGCCGCATACGAGATCGAGGCCAGGATCACGGCAAAGGTGCCGACCGCGCCGGCCCAGCCGCCTTCGGGGTGCACGCCGACGAGCACGCCGACGCCGAGGATCCCGATCGCGATCCCGAGCGCGCGGACGCCGGTGACCCTTTCGTGCGGCGCGAACCTGATCGCGAGCAGCGCGACGAAGATCGGCATCGAGGCGTTGCCGATCGCTGCGATGCCCGAGTCGATCCTCGTCTCGCCCCAGGCGATCAGCCAGAACGGCAGCGCCGTGCTGATGATCCCGAGGACGACGCCGGCGCTACCGAACTGGCGGACGCAGCCGGCCGCGCCTCGGACGCCCCGCTTGGCGATCAGGATCCCGGCCAGGAAGATGGTCGCGATCAGGCAGCGGCCGAACATCGTCGCGGTGGGCGTCAGGTCCTCGATCGCAAGCTTGATGAACATGAACGAGGAGCCCCAGATCGCCGCGAGGACGAGCAGGACGGTGACGTACCCCCTGGCCATTCAGAGAACCTAGCTGTGTCCGCAGGGGCTACTAGACTCGGGTCCCTGACGCGAGTCGTCGAGCAGCCGCTCCATCGAGCCCTCGGCCTCACCGACGGGGAGTTCGACCGTATCTGCGACCTGCTCGAGCGCGAGCCGAACCATTTCGAGCTGGCGGTCTTCTCGCTGCTCTGGTCTGAGCACTGCGGCTACAAGCACTCGGCGCTGTTGCTGAAGCGGCTTCCGTCAAGGGGTGAGCGTGTGCTTCAGGGGCCCGGGGAGAACGCCGGCGTGCTCGACCTCGGCGACGGTCAGGCTGTCGCCTTCAAGGTCGAGAGCCACAACCACCCCTCGGCTGTTGAGCCGTTTCAGGGCGCCGCGACAGGCGTCGGCGGGATCCTGCGCGACGTGATCGCGATGGGAGCGCGGCCGATCGCGCTCCTCGACGGCCTGCGCTTCGCCGAGCCCGGCTGGATGTTCGAGCGCGCCGTCGAGGGCATCGGCCACTACGGCAACTGCGTCGGCGTGCCAACGGTCGGCGGCGAGGCCGTGTTCGACGAGGCCTACGCAGGCAACTGCCTCGTGAACGCGATGTGCGTCGGGCTGCTCCCGGTCGAGCGGGTGCTGCGGGCCGGTGCGACCGGGCCCGGGCGGTCGATCGTCCTGTACGGCGCGACCACGGGGCGCGACGGGATCGGCGGAGCGTCGGTGCTCGCCAGCCAGGAGCTGGGAGAGGAGGACGCCGACAAGCGGCCGACCGTGCAGATCGGCGACCCGTTCACGGGGAAGAAGCTGATCGAGGCGAGTCAGGAGCTCGTCGAGCTCGGGCTCGTGGACTCCCTTCAGGACTGCGGCGCGGCGGGGCTGGCGTCATCGCTAGCGGAGATGGCGCGCGACGGCGCCGGCGTCGACGTCGAGCTCGACCGCGTCCCGCTACGCGAGGACGACCTCGAGCCCTGGGAGATCATGATCTCGGAGAGCCAGGAGCGGATGGTGTGCGT
>DATDKA010000045.1:0-16549 GCA_036520235.1 Gaiellaceae bacterium | reverse complement strand
ACAACGCGCTCCTCTACGAGGCCGTCGCGGGGCGCGATCCCGCCGACACCACCACCGTCGAGCTTCCACAGCCCGTCGAGATTCCCGAGCGCGAGGACCTGAACGGCGTCCGGATCGGCGTCCCCAAGGAGCTGAACGAGGCCGAGGGAATCGAGCCGGGCGTGAACGAGCTGACCGTACGGACGATCGAGCTCTGCCGCGAGCTCGGCGCGGAGGTAGGGGAGACGACGCTGCCGCGGTCGGTGGACTACGGCCTCGCCTGCTACTACCTCGTCGCGCCGTCCGAGGCCTCGTCGAACCTCGCGCGCTACGACGGGGTTCGCTACGGCCTGCGCGTGCCGGGGGCGAACGTCCGCGAGCTGTACGACAAGACCCGCAACGCCGGCTTCGGCGACGAGCCCAAGCGGCGGATCATGCTCGGTACCTATGCGCTCTCCGCCGGCTACTACGACGCCTACTACGGCCAGGCCCAGAAGGTTCGGACGGTGATCGCCCAGGAGCACGCTGAGGCCTTCCGCGACTTCGACGTCCTGGTCTCCCCGACCTCGCCGACGGTGGCGTTCAAGCTCGGCGAGAAGGCCGAGAACCCGCTTGCGATGTACCTGTCGGACGTCCTCACGATCCCCTCCAACATGGCCGGGCTCCCGGGGCTGTCGATCCCGTCCGGCCTCTCCGGCGGCCTCCCGGTCGGGTTCCAGCTGATCGGGCCGCAGTTCTCGGAGAACAGGCTCTTCGACGTCGGCCACGCGCTGGAGCGCGCGATCGGCTTCGACTACGTCCCCGGGAGGCTGGCATGAGCTGGGAATCGGTCATCGGCCTCGAGATCCACATCCACCTGAAGACGCGCACGAAGATGTTCTGCCGCTGCGAGGTCGCCTACTTCGAGCCCGAGAACTCGCGGACGTGTCCGGTCTGCCTGGCGCATCCTGGCTCGCTGCCGGTGCCGAACGAGAAGGCGATCGAGTGGACGATCAAGCTCGGCCTCGCGCTCGATTGCGAGATCGCCGAGCACGCCGTCTTTCACCGGAAGAACTACTTCTATCCGGACAACCCCAAGGGCTACCAGATCTCCCAGTACGACGAGCCGCTCTGCCTGAACGGTCGGCTGGTCGTGCCCGGACCGGACGGCGACGCCGAGATCGGGATCGTGCGCGCGCACCTCGAGGAGGACGCCGCCAAGAACGTCCACCTCGGGAGCACCCAGGGCCGGATCGGCGGCGCCACGGCCACGCTCGTCGACTTCAACCGCGCCGGCACGCCGCTCGTCGAGATCGTGACGCAGCCGGACCTGCACTCCGCCGACCAGGCTCGACGCTTCCTCCAGCTGCTCCGGCAGACGATCGTGGAGCTGGGGATCTCGGACGCGGAGATGGAGAAGGGCTCGCTGCGGTTCGACGTGAACGTCTCCGTGCGGCCGGAGGGCTCCGTTGAGCTGCGCACGCGCACGGAGCTCAAGAACCTGAACTCGTTCGCGTTCGCCGCGAAGGCGATCCAGCGGGAGGTCGACCGGCAGGTCTCCGTGTACGAGTCCGGCGGAGAGGTCGAGCAGGAGACCCTGCACTTCGACCCGGGCGCCGAGTCGGCGCCGCCGTTGCGCTCGAAAGAGGAGGCGCAGGACTACCGCTACCTGCCCGAGCCGGACCTCGTGCCGATCGAGCCGCCGCGCGAGCTCGTCGAGCACCTTCGCGGCGAGCTGCCGGAGTCGCCGGGAACACGGATCAGCCGGCTGGCCTCCGACCTCGACCACGAGCTCGCGACCGACCTCGTCACCAGCGGCCGCGACGGGTTGTACGAGGCGGTGCCCGGCGAA
Organism: Gaiellaceae bacterium; assembly: GCA_036520235.1. Lineage (GTDB taxonomy): Bacteria > Actinomycetota > Thermoleophilia > Gaiellales > Gaiellaceae > JACDAN01. The sequence continues at coordinate 14,739 of DATDKA010000045.1, read as the reverse complement.
GACCGGCGCGGCGTCGCAAACGTGCTGATGAACCAGTTCGCAACGTCGGGGGTCGATCCGGCGGCGGTCGACGCCGCCGAGCTCGCGAAGCTGATCGACGCCCGGTCGCAGATCCCTCGCGACCGGTTCCTCGAGGCGCTCGCGGCGAGCGGCGACGCCGGGTTCTCCGCCGAGGCGTACCTCGGCGACGGGATGGTCGCCGAGACATCGGAACTGGAGCCGATCGTCGAGCGGATCCTCGCCGCCAACCCCGGGCAGGTCGAGGCCTACCGCGGCGGTAAGGAGGGGCTGCTCGGCTTCTTCGTCGGCCAGGTGATGAGGGAGACCCAGGGCAAGGCCGACCCGCGGGTCGTCAACGAGCTCCTGCGGGCGAAGCTCAGCTCGAGCTAGAGGACTTCGTGGAGCGGCGCCGGCGCGGCGCTGCCGCCTTCGGCTGCTCCGCCGGCGAGTTGGCCGCCTTCTCGCGAGCCTTCTTCTTGCGCTGGCGGTCGCGCGCCCACCGCACCCTCGGCCTGTCTCCGCGTCCCATCGGCGGCAATCGTAGTGCACGTTCGAGGGATCCGCGCTCGTCTGCGGCGGCCGAAACTCAGGTCATGCCGCGCCGCATCGGCTTGCTCGTCGTCCCGCTCATTCTTGCCGGCTGCGGCTCGACGCAGGTCGCAGCGGAGCCAAGTGAGCGCGTCGCGTCTCCCGCCACGTTCCGGTCGGACGCGCGCTCGATCTGCGGAGAGCTGCAGGACCGCGTCGCGCGGCTGGCGGTTCCGGACCGCCCCGATGATCCCCGTCTGCTGCACGGCATCGCAAACGCCTGGGCCGGGACCGTCGGAGAGCTCCGGCAGCTCGAGCCACCGGCGACCGAGCGCCGCAGCTTCCGCCGGATGCTCATGCACTTCGACCGCGCGATTCACGCTGCCCGCGCTCTTCCGACGACGGATGACGAACTGGCGGTCGCGGCAGTCGTGGGCCTGCTCGACCAGAGCGCCAAAGGCGCGAGGATCGCCGAGTCGCTCGGCGTTGCCGACTGCAGTGCCATGCCGGCTGCGGCGATGGAGCAGGAGCTCGCCGCCTTGCGAAAGCAGTTCCCGCGCCTGCGGCCGCTAGATCAGCCCGCACATACGCGCCGTGTGGGGCCACGGGTAGAAGCCACGGCCGGCCCGTAGGGCGCGCTCCGCGACCCACATCTGCTCGATCGGCGACCAGCGGTTCGCCCAGCCGCGACGCAGGAGGTGGTGCGGCGCGTAAAGCCGCATGAACGAGCGGTCCATCTGCAGCCCGCCCCAGTACGGATCCCACCCGTCCTTCCAGTCCCCCTCGTAGCGGTGAATGCAGCGCCAGGCAAGCTCGTGCGGTGGGTGGTGCGCCCGGACCCTCGCTCGGATCGCGCGTCGGCGCCACTGGTGCATCACGTGGACGCGGTACCGGAGATCCCGCGTCTGGAGGTAGCGGCGGCGGCTCGGCGTTTTCTGGACTCCCATCAGCCGCTGCCAGCGCCAGGTCGCACGCTGGTAGCGATGGATCTTCCGAACGACCTTAGCCCCGTCGGGCATCGCGCGCGTCTGTGGGCCGGCGTCCGCCGCCGGCTCCGCGGCGGCAAAGAGACCCATGAGCGCGGCCGCGACGACAGCCGCCCGAATGACGAGACGCACGAAGTTTCCCCCTGGTTCAGCGCCTGGGCCGAAAGCGCGGGACGGTGCCGCAGTCCGCGCTTCCTGAGCCCGAGGCTCTGGTGATTTTTTCCGCTTCCGGGCGTTTCCGACGCCCTTGCGCCGCGGATTGTTAGCAGACCACCGTGTCTACGAAGGCAACGGACGCCGCGATTTTCCGCTGGAAATCGTAAAACCTCCGTAAAGAAACACCACCGCAACCGCCGTGAACGCCGCTGTTTGAGCGGTTCCGAGGCCTGCGAGCGCGCTGCCCACGGCGGCAACGGCGACACCCCCAAGGATCAACCCCATTCCTAGCGGCCGGCGTCGGATCGAGAGGATTGCCACGAGTACGACGACCAGCGTTCCGGCGATGTTCGCGACGATCGCGAGGATCCGCGCCGGGACGTAGTCGAGGTGCTCCTGCGCCTTCGGAATCGCGTCGCCCGCGACCTGCGCCGTCAACGGCTCCGAGAGCATCACGCCGACGGCGAGGCCGGCGTAGACGAGCACGACGGGCACAACCCAACGCTTCCCCAGCAGGAGCAACGACCCGGCGCCGAGGAGCGGCGCGGTCAGCAGGCCGCCGAAGAGGTAGTAGACGCGGAACGCGTTGTCGTTCCAGCCCGCCGCTGCCCCGTAGGCGAGCGCGGCCGACGCCGCCGCGTAGCAGAGGAGCGAGGCAGCCCAGGCCGCGAGCTCCGGCGCCCGCCGTACCCGCCAGCGGCCGAAGAGGCGGCCGGAGAGCCGGAGCGCGAGCAGTGCCGCCCCGAACGCGATCAGGGTTTCCACGCCATCGACCCTAGTGCCCCTCCAGGCGACACATGCCGGCGGTGTCACCTGCAGGGGCACAAGCGCTAGCCTCCGGGGCAGTGGCGGAGAAGCGGTACCTCTTCACCCCTGGGCCGACGCCGGTGCCGCCTGAGGTCCTCGAGGCGATGAGCCGTCCGATCCTCCACCACCGCAGCTCGGACTTCCGCGCGATCTTCGAGCGCTGCCTCAACCGGCTGCACGAGGTCTACCGCACCGACGGCGACGTCCTCGTCTACACGGCGTCGGGGACCGGCGGGATGGAGTCGGCAATCTCGAACCTGACGAAACCCGGCGACCGGGTCGTCGTCGTATCCGCCGGCCACTTCGGCGAGCGCTGGATCGAGATGGCCCGGAACTTCGGCTGCGAGGTCGACGGCATCGTCTACGAGTGGGGCGAGGCGCCGGTGCCGGAGGAACTCGCGTCACGGCTCCGCGAGCGCGGCGGCGCGAAGGTTGTCTTCACGACGCACTCGGAGACCTCGACGGGCGTCGTGGCGGACGTGCAGGGGCTGGCCGCGGTCGCGAAGGACGCAGGCGCCCTCATGGTCGTCGACGCCGTCTCCAGCCTCGGCGCGGTGCCGCTCGAGACGGACGCCTGGGGCCTCGACGCCGTGATCTCCGGCTCGCAGAAGGCGCTGATGACGCCGCCCGGGCTCGCGACGGTCTCCGTCTCCGCGGACGCGTGGCGGGCCGTCGAGGAGGGCGCGCCCTCCCGCTACTACTTCGACTGGCGCCAGACGCGGGACCGGCAGGAGCAGTTCGACCCGGCTTTCACGCCGGCCGTGTCGATCATGGTCGGGCTCGACATCGCACTCGGCCTCTTGCTCGAGGAAGGGCTTGACGCCGCGTTCGAGCGCCACGCCCGCCTAGGCCGGGCCTGTCGCGCCGGGGTCAAGGCGATGGGGCTGGAGCTCTTCTCACCCGACGACGACCGCTCGGCCGTCGTGACCGCGATCAACGCTCCCGACGGGATCGACTCGAGCGAGCTCGTCCAGACCCTCCGTGACCGCCAAGGCATCGTCCTCGCGCCGGGCCAGGGGCCGCTGAAGGGGAAGATCTTTCGCATCGGCCACATCGGCTACTACGACGTCTTCGACATCACGACGGCCCTCGCGGGCGTCGAGCTCGTCCTCGCCGAGCTCGGCGCAGACATCGAGCGCGGGGTCGCGATCACCGCAGCACTAGAAGCTTTCGAGCACACCAGGGTTTGAGCGACAAGCTCCGCGTCCTCGTCCGCGAGCCCATCGCCGAGGCCGGGATCGAGCTCCTGCGAGAGCGCTTTGACGTAGACGTCAACGGCAAGCTGCCGCTCGAGGAGCGGATCGGCGACTACGACGCGATCGTGATCCGCTCTGGGACGCAGCTCACCGGCGACCTGATCGAGCGCGCCGACCGCCTAAAGGTGATCGGACGGGCGGGAGTGGGGGTGGACAACGTCGACGTCGAGGCCGCGACGCGCCGCGGGATCGTCGTGGCGAACGCTCCGGAGTCGACGGTCGTCTCTGCCGCCGAGCACGCGATCGGGCTGCTCGTCGCGCTCGTCCGGAACATCCCGCAGGCTCACGCGGCGCTGAAGGAGGGGCGCTGGGAGCGCTCTGCGCACGGCGGCATCGAGCTCGAGGGCAAGACGCTTGGCGTGCTGGGCTTCGGCCGGATCGGCCAGCAGGTCGCCCGGCGGGCGATTGGCCTCGGCATGCGGGTCGTGGCCTACGACCCGTTCGTCTCGCGCGACCGCTTCCGCGAGCTCGGCGCCGAGAAGGCCGAGACGGCCGAAGACGTTCTCGGCGTCGCGGAGTTCCTCACGCTTCACCTACCGCTGACGCCGGAGACGAAGGGATTCCTGAACGCCACGGCGATCGAGCGAATGCCGGACGGCGCGCGCATCGTGAACGCCGCCCGCGGCGAGCTGATCGACGAGGGCGCGCTGGGCGACGCGCTCCGCTCCGGCAAGCTCGCCGGCGCCGCACTCGACGTCTTCCCCGACGAGCCCTACGCCGGGCCCCTGCTCGAGCTCGACAACGTGGTCGTCACGCCGCACCTGGCCGCCTCGACCGAGGAGGCGCAGGACCGGGCCGGGATGATCGTCGCCGAGCAGGTCGCGGCCGCGCTCGAGGGCGAGCTCGTCTCGAACGCGGTCAACATCCCTTCGATCCGGCCGGAGGACCTCGAGGTGCTCGGGCCGTACGTGCCGCTCGCCGCAAAGCTCGGACGGCTCGCGATGGAGCTCGCCGGCGGCCGCGCGGAGCACATCGAAGTGACGTTCTACGGGAACCTCGCCGACTACGACACCCGTCTCCTGACCGCCGCTGCCCTGAACGGCGTCTTCCAGGGCCGGTTCGAGCAGCCCGTCAACTACGTCAACGCGCCGGTCTTCGCCGAGGAGCTCGGGATCGAGGTCGTCGAGGCGCGCCGCCGCGCCTGCCGCGACTTCACCAATCTCGTGCGCGTGCAGGTAGGTGACGTCCGTGTCGCCGGCACGACGATCGGCCGTGAGAACCGCCGGTGGCTGGTGAGCGCGCTCGGTTTCGAGCTCGAGATGGAGCTCGCGCCGCTGCTCGTCTTCTTCCGCTACGACGACGTCCCCGGCGTGATCGGCCGCGTCGGGACGCTTTTCGGCGAGGCCAGCGTGAACATCGCCAACATGGCCGTCTCCCGCAGCCGCCGCGGCGGCAAGGCCCTGATGGCCCTGTCGGTGGACAGCGAGGCGCCGCAGGATCTCGTCGACCGCGTCAGGGCCGAGGGCTTCGACGACGCGAGATTCATCTCGCTCGGGTAGTCGTGGCACCGGCTGGGTCGTCGCCCAGTCCGTGCTCTTCCTCCTGATCTTCGCCAGCCTCTTCCTGGGCGAGGGCGTGACGCCGCTCGGCTGGGTCGTCGCGGCTGCCGGCCTTGCGCTCGGGATCTGGGCCGGCCGCACGATGGGTCGGTCGCTCTCGCCGTTCCCGCGGCCTCCGCGGAACGCCCGTCTCGTCCAGAGCGGCCCGTTCCGCGTCGTCCGGCACCCGATCTACCTGGGCGGCACCATCTTCTGCGCAGGCCTGGGGCTCGTCTTCTCTGTATACGCGCTCTCGCTCACCGCCGTGCTCGCGCTGTTCTGGGTCTTCAAGGCCCGCTACGAAGAGCGCCTTCTCGCCGAGCGCTTTCCCGAGTACGCCGACTACCGCCGGCGGACGGTCTTCTAGGCGCTGGATACGCTTTCGGCGATGCAGGCGAGCTGGCCGGACGACGTCGAGCGCGTCGCAGCGTTTCTTCGTGAGGGTGGGGTCGAGGCGCGGATCGAGGAGTTCCACGCCGGAACGCTTACGGCCGAAGACGCCGCCCGCGCGGTCGGCTCCAAGCTCGCGCAGATCGTGAAGTCGCTCGTGTTCGACGCCGACGGCAAGCCGCTGGTCGTCATGATCCCCGGCGACCGTCGCGCAGACTCCCGCAAGGTCGCGCAGGCCGCCGGTGCCCGGAAGGCGAAGGTGGCAGGCCCCGACCGGGTGCGGGCGGTGACGGGGTTCGAGCCCGGCGCCGTCGCGCCGTTTCCGCTGCCGAAGGTCGACCGCGTGCTCGTCGACCGGCAAGTCCTGGTTCACGACAGCGTCTGGATCGGGGCGGGCTCGCCGCACCACGTGGCTACGCTTTCGCCGTCCGATCTGGTGCGGCTCGCGAAAGCCGAGCCCGTGGACGCCGTCCAAGAGGCCACATAACATCAGGTAGGAGGGCTGCGGAGAGAATGCGCGAGACCGAGAAGATCTGGATGAGCGGTGAGCTCGTGGACTGGGCGGACGCGAAGATCCACGTCGGCTCGCACGGCCTCCACTACGGCACCGGGGTCTTCGAGGGCATCCGCTGCTACGAGACCGTTAAAGGCCCGGCCGTCTTCCGGCTGCAGGATCACCTGAAGCGGCTCGAGGCCTCGGCGCGCCTCCTCTACATGGACCTGCCGTACACCGTCGGCGAGCTGCGCGAGGCATGTCTCGACCTGATCGGTGTCAACGGTCTGCCGGAGTGCTACCTCCGACCGATCGCCTTCTACGGCTACGGCGAGCTCGGCGTCTCCACCGAGGGGAACCCGATCGAGGTCGTGATCATGAGCTGGCCCTGGGGCGCCTACCTCGGCGAGGAGGGCATGAAGAACGGCATCCGCGCCAAGATCTCCAGCTGGAAGCGCGTCGGGGCGAACACGATCCCGCACGCTGCGAAAGCAACCGGCATCTACCTGAACTCGATGCTGGCGGTGACGGAGGCAAACCGCGCCGGCTATCAGGAGGCGATCCTCCTCACCGACGACGGGTACGTCGCCGACGGGTCGGGCGAGAACGTCTTCGTCGTCAAGAACGGCGCGATCTACACGCCGCCGCTGTCGACCTCGATCCTGCCCGGGATCACGCGGGAGACGATCATCGAGATCGCGCAGGACCTTGGGCATCCCATCGAGGAACGGAACCTAATCCGCACCGACCTCTACCTGGCCGACGAGGTCTTCATGTGCGGCACCGCCGCCGAGGTCACGCCGATCCGCTCGGTCGACGACCAGGAGATCGGCCCCCCGGGCGAGCTCACGCTCGAGCTGCAAAAGGCGTACCTCGAGACGGTGCGCGGCGGCAGCGAGCGGTGGTCGCACTGGCTCGACTACGCGACGATTCCCTCGCCGACGCCGGCTCAGGCGTGAGCGAAGCCGCGACGCGGCGAATTCCACTCGCAAAGCCGTTCCTCGACGAGAAGGAGGAGGAGCTCGTCCTCGAGGTGCTGCGCTCCGGCCGTCTCTCGCTCGGCCCGACGATCGACCGCTTCGAGGAAGCGATCGCCGAGCGGGTCGGCGCCCCGTACGCAGCCGCTGTCTCGAGCGGCACCGCCGGCCTCCACCTGCTCGCCCACGTCGCCGGAATCGGACCCGGCGACGAGGTGATCACGTCACCGCTCTCCTTCGCCGCCTCGGCGAACTGTTTTCTCTTCGAGGGCGCGACGCCGGTATTCGCCGACGTCGACCCGGCCACGTGGAACCTGGACGTCGACGCAGTGGAGGCGGCGATCACCGAGCGCACGAAGGCGCTCGTCGCCGTCGACATGTTCGGCTACCCGTGCGAGCTCGGGCCGCTCCAGGAGTTGTGCGAGCGGCGCGGGATCGCGCTAATCGAGGACTCCGCCGAGGCGCTCGGCGCCGAGTACGACGGCCGGCCGATCGGCTCCCACGGCCCGTCGTGCGTTTTCGGCTTTTACCCGAACAAGCAGGTGGCGACCGGCGAGGGCGGGGTCGTCACGACGCACGACGAAGAGGAGTGGAAGCTGCTGCGCAGCCTGCGCAACCAGGGCCGCTCCTACGAGGGCGGCGGGTGGTTCAACCACGTTCGGCTCGGCTTCAACTACCGCTGGACCGATCTCCAGGCCGCAGTCGGCCTGGCGCAGCTTGCGAAGCTCGACCGGATGCTCGAGCTCCGTCGTGAGGCGGCGGAGCGGTACAACCGCCTGCTCGGAGCGGTGGACGGCGTGTCGCTCGCACCGGCGGACGACGCTCGCCACAAACGGTCGTGGTTCGTGTACGTCGCCCAGCTCGACCCGGCCGTCGACCGGGCTCGTGTGATGGTGGAGCTGCGGGAGCGCGGCGTCGATGTTGCCGAGTACGTCCCGGTCATCCACCTCCTGGCGTACATGCGCGAGCGCTACGGCTTTTCCGAGGGGCTCTGCCCGGTCGCGGAGGAGATCTCCGGACGGACGCTCGCCCTGCCGTTCTTCCCCGGAATCGACCCCGGCGACCAGGAGTACGTCGTCGAGACGCTGAAGAGCGTGCTGGCAGCCTGATCGCCCGCGTCATAATCGCGGCGTGGCGAACGGCGCGAACCGGATGGTGTTCCTCGGCTTCGGGAAGTACGCCCGGGCCGACAAGATCTACGCGCTGGAGCCGCTGACCGGCGACGACCGCGGCGGCGGCCGCCGCACGCGCGTGTGGATCGAGGGCGTCCCGGACCCCATCATCGCCGGGCGCACAGAGCACACGATCTTGCGCGAGATGGGCCAAGAGGCCGCCGCGAACACGCAGCTCATCGACCAGGCGCTCGACCTGGCCGAGCGGATCTCGGCCGGCGTGGAGAGCGGCCGGGTCGATCTCGCCGACCTCGGTCGGCGCTCGCGCCGGCTGCTCGAGTCGACGGCCGCGCCGCAGGACGACGACAGCAAGCTCTTCTGACCTGGCCTGAGTGACGGACTACGGCCGCCCGGAGCCGCCGGAACGCGGCCTACTCGCAAAGGTCACGGTCGACATCCGCCCGCTCCGCGCGTCGCGCGACTTCCGGCGGCTGTGGTTCGGCACCGGGATCTCCGCGATCGGCAGCCAGATCACAACGGTCGCGATTCCGTTCCAGCTCTACGACCTCACCGGGTCGACGCTCCTCGTCGGCCTGCTCGGTCTCGCCGCGCTCCTCCCGCTCCTGATCGTGCCCATCTACGGGGGTGCCGTCGCCGACGCCGTCGACCGCCGCCGGATGCTGCTGGTCTCCGACATTGCGCTGCTGCTCGTCACCGGCGGGCTCCTCGTGAACGCGGTCCTGCCTCACCCCACGATCTGGTTCCTGTTCGTCGCCGAAGCGCTGGGGACCGCGGCGTACGGCTTCCAGCGGCCGGCGCGGAACGCCCTGACGCCGCGCCTCGTCGGCAACGACCTGCTGCTGCCGGCCATCGCGGTCGAGGACGTCGTCTCGACGCTGGCGCGCGTGGTTGGGCCGTCGATTGCCGGCGTCCTGATCGGGATCGTGGGCCTGCCCGGCGCGTTCGCGATCGACATCGGCACTTTCGGCGCGTCGCTGATCGCGATCTGGCTCCTTCCGGCCGTCCCGCCTGCGCCCGATGCCGATCGGCCCAGCATCCAGTCGATCCTCGACGGCTTCCGTCTGATTGGGAAGCGGAAGGCGCTCCTCGGGATCTTCCTTGTCGACACGAACGCGATGATCTTCGGCATGCCGCGCTCACTCTTCCCCGCGCTCGCGGACAACCTCGGCGGCGGCCCGGGGGCGCTCGGCCTGCTCTACTCCGGGACCTCGGCCGGCGCGCTCGCCGCGTCCGTGACGTCAGGCTGGATGATGACCGTCCGGCGGCAAGGCCTCGGCGTCCTGGTCGCAGCGGCCGCCTGGGGAGCGGCGATCGTTTTCGTCGGCCTGGCCCAGTCGATCTGGATGGCGTTCGCGTTCCTCGCCGTCGCCGGCGCGGCGGATTTCGTGAGCGCCGTGCTCCGGGGAAACATCCTGCTCGCCGCGACGCCCGACGCGATGCGCGGGCGCCTCTCCGGCATCGAGCTCGCGCAGGTCGCCGGCGCGCCGGAGCTCGGCAACCTCGAGGCCGGGATCGTCGCGTCGTTGACGAGCGTCCGGGCCTCGATCGTCTCGGGCGGCGTCCTCACCGTCGTCGGGACGGCGGTGATCGCGGCCGCACTCCCGGCCTTCGGCCGCTACGACGCGCGCAGGCCGCAGCAGGAATGAGCCTCGACCGAGACTTCTTCGACCGCTCGGTGCACGAGATCGCGCCGGACCTGGTCGGCGTGACCCTGCTCGTGGACGGCATCGGCGGGCCGATCGTCGAGGTCGAGGCCTATGACCACGAGGATCCGGCGGCGCACGGATTCCGCGGCCCGAGCGAGCGGAACCGCTCGATGTTCGGGCCGCCGGGGCACGCCTACGTCTACCGCTCCTACGGGATCCACTGGTGCCTCAACTTCGTCTGCGAGCCCGAGGGAGTGGCGAGTGCGGTGCTGATCAGGGCGCTCGAGCCGACGCGCGGGGCGGAGGAGATGGCCGGCCGCCGCGGGGTCGACGACGCGCGGCTCCTCGCCTCGGGCCCCGGCCGCCTCTGCCAGGCGCTCGGCATCACCCGCGAGCACGACGGCCTGCCGCTTGACCGTCCTCCCTTCGAGCTCCTGCCGAAGGAGGAGGAGCCGGAGCTCGTCGTCGGCGCGCGGGTGGGGATCACGAAGGCGGCCGACCGGCCGTGGCGCTACGGCCTCGCCGGCTCGCGGTTCGTCAGTCGCCCGATACGACCAGGCGGATAGGCATGCCGGGGGCGGCGGCGATCGGTCCTCGCGGCAGCTGTCGCACCACACGGCCCCGAACGAGGCCGCCGACGACGGCTGGTTGGAGCTTCATCCGCTCGAGCCGCCGGATCGCCGCCTCGACGGGCAATCCGACCACCCGCGGCACGACGCCGAAGCGGGGCTTGGCGAGCACGAGGATCACTCTGTCGTGGGCCGACAGAGTCCCGCGCTTCGGGATCTGGCCGAGCACGACGTCGAGGCGCTGCCCCTTGACCGCTGGCTTGTAGACGACGTCGTAGCGGAGCGGCTGGGCGGCGAGCCGTTCTTTCGCGTCATCCAGGGTTGAGCCGATCAGACGCGGGACGTCGACCTCGTTCGGCTTGCAGTCGGCCGTCTTCTTCGGTCCTTCTCCGGAGAACACCCAGACGTTGCGCGTGCCGCGGCAGTAGCCGTTGTCGATCATCACCTTTCCGCTGCGCAGGACGACGCTGACCGGGACCGAATAGGGGAGGCTCGGCGAGTCGAAGTAGGCGGGCTCGGCCTTCATGTAGGCGAGCGCCTGCTGCATGAACGTCTTCCAGATCAGCGCGGGGAAGGTTCCGCCGGCGACCGGATCGCCCTCGTACTCGGTCAGCATCGGCTGGAGCTTGGTCGGGTAGCCGACCCACACGGCGACGGCGAGCTGGGGGGCATAGCCGACGAACCACGCGTCGCCGTAGTTCTCGGTCGTGCCAGTCTTGCCGGCGACGGGCCGGTCGGGAAGTGCCGCTTTGGTACCGGTCCCCGAGGTGACGACCTTCTGGAGGATCTGGTTGACGAGCTTCGCGCGCTCCTCGTCCAGCGCCTGGAACTCCACGACCTTGTTCGGCCTCGCCCGGTCGCCGTCCTTCGCAACGGAGACGATCGCGCGCGGCCGGTTTCCGAAGATCGAGCCGTCGATTCGGCGCCCGCCGTTCGCGAAAGTCGAGAAGGCGCGCGCCATTTCCAGCGGATTGACAGCTTCCGCGCCGAGGCCGATCGCGAAGTAGTCGTCGAGGCGGCTCTTGATCCCGAGCCGCTGCGCCATCATCCGGACGTTCCTCGGGCCGACGACCGCGGTCAGCTGCGCGTAGACCGAGTTGTCGGAGTGGACGGTCGCGTTCGTGAGGTCGATCGAACCGAGGTACTCGTCCTCGTAGTTCGAGACCGACCAGAGCTTGTCGCCGAGCGGAATCGTCGTCGGCTTCGAGACGAACGTGCTCGCCGGCGAGATGCCGGCCCGGAGCGCCGCTGCGAGCACGAAGGGCTTGAATGACGACCCGGCTTGCCGCTCGCCCTGGACGGCGAGGTTGAACTGGCTTTCGCGGAAGTTCGAGCCGCCGATCATCGCCTTGATCGCGCCGGTGCGGGGATCTACGGCGACGAGTGCGGCGGCCGGCCCATTCGGATTCTTGAGCCAGCGCGCGATCGCGTGGTGGCCGATCTTCTGCAGCTCCAGGTCGAGCGTCGTCTTCACCTCGAGCCCGCCGCCGAAGACGCCGCGCGTCCGATACTTGTCGACGAGCTGCTGGATCACGTAGTTCGTGAAGTAGCCGCCGGGCCCGCGCGTGTCGGGCGCGCGGACGTCGTGCGGGAGCGGGTCTCTGTTCGCCGCCCGGTACTGCGTCTGCGAGATCGAGCCCTGGTCGAGCATCGTGCGCAGCACGACCTTGCGCCGCGCACGAGCCGCCTTCGGGTTCGTCACCGGGTCGTAGCGGCTGGGGTCGGCGGGGAGGCCGGCCAGAAGCGCCGCCTCCGCGAGGGTCATGCGCTTCGCGTGGTGGCCGAAGTACGTCAGCGAGGCCTGGTCGACGCCGTAGGCGCCGTTCCCGAAGTAGATCGTGTTCAGATAGGCGGTCAGGATCTTCTTCTTCGACCACTGCTGCTCGAGCTGCCAGGCGAGCGCCGCCTCGCGCAGCTTCCGGCCGATCGAACGCTGGTTGCGCACGTAGGTGTTCTTGATGAACTGCTGCGTGATCGTCGAGCCGCCCTGGACGACGCCCTGCTGCGTCACGTCCTCCCAGACCGCGCGGCCGATCGCCCGCACGTCGACTCCGCGGTGCTCGAAGAAGCGGCGGTCCTCGACGGACACGATCGCCTGCTTCATCACCGGTGAGATGTCGTTGTAGTCGACGAGCACGCGGTTCTCGGTGCCGCGGAGGACGGCGAGGACGCGCTTGCCGGTCGAGTCGTAGATCTTGGTGTTGGCCTGGTGGCGCTGGCGCGAGGGGTCGAGTTTCGGGATCTCGCCGGCGATGGCCGTCACGAGCCCGAAGGTGAACGAGGCGAACGCCAGCACGAGGAGCGCAAACGTGAGGATCAGCAGACGACGCTTCCTGATCCTGCGCCCCTTCTTCGGCGCCGGCGATTCTCGGCGGCGGCGAATACGCAAGATCCGCGGAGTGTAGTGTCGCCGGATGTCGGTCGCCGAGCTGACGCGGAACGCCGTCGACGTTCTCCCCGAGGGCGCCCTCGAGGAGAAGCTGAAGCTCGGTCGCCCGCTGCGCGTCAAGCTGGGGATCGACGTCACCGCGCCACACATCACCCTCGGCAACGGGATCCCGCTCCAGCGCATGCGTGCCTTCCAGGACGAGGGGCACACCGGCGTCCTGATCGTCGGCGACTACACGACTCGGATCGGCGACCCGTCCGGCAGGTCGGCGGAGCGGCCGGTAATCGACGACGCCGAGATCGACCGGATGGCCGAGCGCTTCTTCGAATCGGCCTACACGATTCTCGACCGCGAGCGGACGGAGGTGCGCTTCAACGGCGAGTGGCTCTCGAAGCTCTCGTACGCCGACGTCGTCGGCCTCGCTCGGACGATCACCGTCGCCCGCATCCTCGAGCGCGACGATTTCGCCAAGCGCTTCGCTGCGAGGGAGCCGATCTCGGTCTCGGAGCTCCTCTACCCGCTGATGCAGGCGTACGACTCGGTGGCGGTCGAGGCCGACGTCGAGCTCGGGGGAACCGACCAGACCTACAACCTGCTCGCCGGCCGGGAGGTGATGGCCGCCTACGGGCTCGAGCCGCAAGTCGCCCTGACGACGCCGCTGATCGCCAGCTGGGACGGGCGGAAGATGAGCGGGTCGCTCGGCAACTACATCGCGCTCGTCGAGGCGCCGGAGGAGCAGTTCGGGAAGACGATGCGGCTGCCGGACTCGATGCTGCCGGACTACTACCGGCTGGTGATCCAGTCCGACGAGGACCCGCTCGCGGGCGATCCGATGGAGGCGAAACTGCGCCTGGCGCGGTTCATCGTGGCGCGGGCGCACGGGGAGGACGCTGCACGGGAGGCCGAGGAGCACTTCACGCGCGTCGTCCGGGAAGGGCAGGCGCCGGAGGAGGTGCCCGAGACTCCGCTCCCCGAGGGCGATCCGGTGCACGTGCCGGCCGTGCTGGCCTCTGCGTTCGGCCTGACGACGAGCGAGGCGCGCCGCCTGATCTCGCAAGGGGCGGTCAGGCTGGACGGCGAGCCAGTGACAGACCTCGACGTGCCGCGCGCTACCCTGCAGAACGCGCTTGTCCAAGCGGGAAAACGGCGGTTCGTCCGCTTGACAGCAACCTAGGCGTTGCTACCATACTCGGGCTGCTCGGACGGGCGGCGCAAGAAAGTCCCTGTTCCTCGACGATCGGAGAGCCCCCAGAAGGACGGATACGGACTCAGCAGTTCGGATCAGTCGGGGCCTCTGGTGCGAGTCGGAGGCTTTTTTACGTCGTCGGGAAGAACGCGACGGTCTTTGAAAACTCAACAGCGTACGTTTGAATACCGAGACCTGGTCCCGTTTGGAACCAGGCTCGAAACCTGTCTGTCTCGAAGGCTTCGGCCCGAGAGACATACTTTGAGCTCAGGCTCGAAGTGAAAGTTGTCTCCGGCTTCGGCCGGCGACGCAAATACCTTCACGGAGAGTTTGATCCTGGCTCAGGACGAACGCTGGCGGCGCGCTTAACACATGCAAGTCGAGCGAGAACCAGTCCTTCGGGACTGGGGAAAGCGGCGAACGGGTGAGTAACACGTGGGTAATCTGCCCTCGGCACTGGGATAGCCCGGGGAAACCCGGATTAATACCGGATAGCCTTTCGAGCCTTCGGGCTCGTCAGAAAAGGTGGCTTCGGCTTCCGGCTGAGGATGAGCCCGCGGCGGATTAGCTTGTTGGTGGGGTAATGGCCTACCAAGGCGACGATCCGTAGCTGGTCTGAGAGGACGATCAGCCACACTGGGACTGAGACACGGCCCAGACTCCTACGGGAGGCAGCAGTGGGGAA
>DATDKA010000044.1:0-4885 GCA_036520235.1 Gaiellaceae bacterium | reverse complement strand
CGAGGTCCGCAACCTCCTGGAGGTTGAGCCCGGCCAGACCGTGATCGACGCAACCTTCGGCGCGGGTGGCCATGCCGCCCAGCTCGCGGCGGAGCTCTGCGGTGAGGGGAAGTTCATCGCGATCGACCGTGACCCAGGCGTACGGCCGTACTTCGAGTCGTTCCAGCGCGCCGCCGGCGTGCAGACGCGGTTCCTCCGCGGCGACTACGCGGACGTGCTCGAGCGGATGGCGGACAACGGCCTCCGCGCCGACGCGATCCTGCTCGACCTCGGCGTCTCGAGCATGCAGCTCGACCGGCCCGAGCGCGGCTTCTCGTACGCGGCGGACGCGCCGCTCGACATGCGCATGGATCCTTCCGCCGAGCACTCGGCCCGCGATCTCGTCAACACGGCGAGCGAGCGCGAGTTGACTGACATCTTCCGCGGCTACGGCGAGGAGCGCTACGCGAAGCAGATCGCGCGCGCGATCGTCCGACGCCGGAAGGAGGAGCCGTTCGAGCGCACGGGGGACCTCGTCGAGACGATCAAGGCCGCGATCCCGGCGCCGGCGCGGTTCGGCGACGGACATCCCGCCCGGCGGGTCTTCCAGGCGCTGCGCATCGCCGTCAACGACGAGTTGCACTCGCTGGAGCGGGCGCTCCCGGCGGCGCTCGAGGTGCTTCGGCCGGGCGGCCGCCTCGCCGTGATCAGCTTCCACTCCCTCGAGGATCGGATCGTCAAGCGGTTCCTGCGGCGGGAAGAGCACGGCTGCACGTGCCCGCCCGACTTCCCGGTCTGCGTCTGCGGCCGTGAGCCCGCGCTCCGTGCGCTGAACCGCCGTCCGATCCGTCCCAGTGCCGAAGAACTCGCCGCGAACCCGCGCGCCGGCTCGGCCCGCCTCCGGGTGGCCCAGAAGACCTGATGGCAACCGCCGTCGCCAGAGCGCCACGCTCGAAGCCTCGGGCCAAACCGCGGGCACAGAGCCGCCCGCGCCCGCGGAAGCAGGCAGCCGCGCAGCGCCGGGTGGCCGGAGGCGCCGTCTGGATCGTGCTGATGGCCGTCCTCCTCGCCGGGGTCGTCGCGCTGAACGTCGCCGTCCTGCGGCTGAACCTCCAGGCCGACCAGCTCTCTCAGGAGCGGTCGGAGCTCCGCGCCGAGAGCGCGGATCTCGCCTCGAAGCTCGCGTCGAGGGCAGCCTCTGCACGGACCTCGAGCCTCGCGCGCCGGCAGCTCGGGCTCCAGACCGCAGATCCCGCGACGACGACGTATCTTCAGCTGGGCCGTTAGATGAGGGGATCGGCGCGCCTCTCGAACCGGCGCATCCGGTTCCTCCTCGTGTTCTTCGTTCTCGCCTTCATGGCGACGCTCGGCCGCGCTGTCTGGCTGCAGGCGGTGCAGGCTCGGCCGCTCGACCGCTTGGCCCAGGGCCAGCATCACGCCACGGTCGAGGTGCCCGCCGCGCGTGGCTCGATTCTCGACCGGAACGGCGTCGAGCTGGCGATCGGCAAGCAGGCGATGACGGTCTACGCGAACCCGAAGCACGTCGCCGATCCCCGCGCCACCGCAATCGCCGCCGGACGGGCGCTCCACGTCGATCCGGACACGCTGTACGGGCGGCTCTCCGACCGCAGCAAGGGCTTTGTCTACCTCGTCCGGAAGGCAGAGCCGAGCCGCGCCGCGGCGCTCAAGAAGCTCGACCTCACCGGGCTCGGGTTCTATCCGGAAGAGCGGCGCGTCTACCCGCAGGGGTCGGTCGCGGCGTCGGTGCTCGGCTACGCCGGGATCGACAACCACGGCCTTTCCGGCCTCGAGCTCGCGCTCGACAAGACGCTCGCCGGCCGGAACGGGCGCCAGTCGATCATCCGCGACCCTGCGGGGCGAACGATGAACGTGGTGTCCTCCGTGCCGGCGCAGGAGGGCGAGAACGTCCGGCTCACAATCGACAACACGCTCCAGGCGAACGCCGAGTCGGTCCTCCAGCGCACCGTGCGCGCATGGGGCGCGAAGGCAGCGACGGCGGTGGTGCTCGATCCGCGGACGGGACAGGTGCTCGCGATGGCCGCGCAGCCCGGCTTCGACGCGAACCGGTTCCCGCAGACGAGCGACGACGCCAAGCGGAACCGCGCGGTGACGGACAACTACGAGCCCGGGTCGACGCTGAAGGTCGTGACCGTCGCCGGCGCGCTCTCAGAAGGCCTCGTGACCCCCTCGACGCAGTTCACCCTCGCACCGTCGATCCACGTCGCCGACCGGATCATCCACGAGGCGCATCGCGAGGGCACCGAGCGGATGACGGTTGCCGAGATTCTTTCGCTTTCGTCGAATGTCGGGACGATCACCTTGGCCGAGCTGCTCGGGCGACAGCGGCTCGAGCGCTGGGTCGCTCGCTTCGGCTTCGGCAAGAAGACCGGGATCGACTTCCCGGGCGAGACCGCGGGGATCCTGCCCTTCTACTGGTCCGGGTCGACGATCGGCACGCTGCCGATCGGCCACGGGATCGCCGTCACGCCGATCCAGATGGCCTCCGCGTACGCCGCAATCGCAAACCACGGCGTCTGGCTGCGCCCCCGGCTCGTGATGGGGCAGAACCTCGGAAAGGGCGCCCAACGCCGCCGGGTGATGTCGAGGCACGTCGCCGACCAGATGATGTCGATGCTCCGCGACGTGGTGATCGAGGGCACGGGGATCGAGGCCGAGATCGACGGCTACCAGGTCGCCGGCAAGACGGGGACGGCCGCGAAGCCCGATCCGAAGGGCGGTTACTCGTCGAGCAAGTACTTCGCGTCGTTCGTCGGCGTGGTGCCGGCGAGCGCGCCGCGGCTCGTCGTGCTCGTAACGGTCGACGAGCCTCGGGGCGCGATCTGGGGCGGCACCGTGGCTGCGCCGGCCTTCCAAGAAATTGCGCGGTTCGGTCTGCAGTACTTGGAGATCCCTCCGGACGCGACCCCCTCGGGCCGGTAGCCTCCTCCCAGCCATGGATCTCGAGCGGCTGGTCACCGCGCTCGGGCCCCTGGAGGTCCGCGGAGGAGCCCCTGTCGACGTCACCGACCTCGCGTACGACGCGGGAGCGGTCACGCCCGGCACGCTGTTCTTCTGCGTCCCCGGGGGGCGCGCGGATGGACACGACTTCGCGGCCGACGCCGTCGAGCGCGGCGCCGTGGCGCTGGTCGTGGAGCGGCCGCTGGACCTGCGCGTCCCGCAACTCGTCGTCCCTTCGGCCCGGGCGGCCATGGCCGTCGGGGCGGATGAGTTCTTCGGGCGGCCGACCGAGGAGCTCGTCGTCGCCGGTGTGACCGGCACGAACGGCAAGACGACGACGAGCTACCTGATCCACTCGATCTTTGACGCGGCCGGCATGCGGCCCGGGTTGATCGGAACGATCGAGTCGCGGGTGGGCGGTGAGATCGAGCCGGCGGTTCGCACGACACCGGAGGCGATCGACCTCCAGCGCACCTTCCGCCGGATGCTCGACGCCGGCGACCGCAGCGTCGTCCTCGAGGCCACGTCCCACGGCTCGGTGCTCGGCCGGCTCGAGCGCGTTCGCTTCGACGCCTTGGCCTTCACGAACCTGACGCAGGACCATCTCGACTTCCACAGCTCGATGGAGGACTACTTCGAGGCCAAGCGGCGGCTGTTCACGGAGCACGAGCCTGCGCCCGCGGCCGCGATCAACGTCGACGACGCCTGGGGGAGGAAGCTCGCGGAGGAGCTCCGCCGCTTGGATCGCGCCCCGCTGCTGACCTACGGCCGGTCTGACGACGCCGACCTGAGCGAACACTCGTTTCGGACCGCCCTCGTGGGCCGGTTCAACACGCAGAACGTCCTGGCCGCGTGGGCGGTCGCCAGGCTCGTCGGCGTTCCGGCCGCGGCGGTGGCGAAGGGCATCGAGCGGCTCCCCGGCGTCCCGGGGCGCTTCGAGAGCGTCGATGAGGGGCAGCCGTTCCGCGTCATCGTGGACTACTCGCACACGCCGGACTCGCTCGAGAACGTTTTACGCGCCGGCCGTGAGCTCGCCTCGGCGCGCCTGATCTGTGTTTTCGGCGCCGGGGGAGACCGGGACCGCGGGAAGCGCCCGATCATGGGCCGGATTGCTGCCGAGCTCGCCGACGTCGCAATCGTCACCTCCGACAACCCGCGTTCGGAGGAGCCTCAGGCGATCATCGACGAGATCCTCGGCGGCGTGTCCAGGTCGGTGGAGGTCGAACCGGATCGCCGGGCTGCGATCGATCAGGCCATCGCGACCGCCGAGGCCGGCGATGTCGTCGTGATCGCGGGCAAGGGCCACGAGCAGGGCCAGGAGTTCGCCGGCGGAAGGAAGATCCCGTTCGACGACCGTGAGGTCGCCCGTGAAGCGCTGCGCAAGGTCTGGGCTCCGGCGTGATCTCGCTGCCGCTCGACGAGGTGCGCCCGCTCGGCCGCGTCGAGGGCGACGCTGCCGAGGTGACCGGCGTCAAGATCGACTCGCGGCGCGTCGAGCCGGGCGACCTGTTCGTCGCGATCCGGGGCGGCGTCGCCCACCTCGACGAGGCCCGCGCACGAGGGGCGGCCACACTCGTCCCGAACGACGACTTCGCCGCGCTGGCGGCGATCGGTCGCGCGATCCGCGACCGGAGCGACGCCGAGGTGGTCGGCATCACGGGCTCGACGGGCAAGACCTCGACGAAGGACATCCTCGCCGCACTCGTCCGTCCGCACCGCCGGACGATTGCCGCCGAGGCCAGCTACAACGCCGAACTGGGTGTGCCGCTGACGCTCGCCCGCCTCGAGCCAGATACGGAGCTGCTGATCGCCGAGCTCGCGATGCGCGGCTTCGG
Source organism: Gaiellaceae bacterium (assembly GCA_036520235.1). Lineage (GTDB taxonomy): Bacteria > Actinomycetota > Thermoleophilia > Gaiellales > Gaiellaceae > JACDAN01. Next base: position 92 of record DATDKA010000044.1, on the reverse strand, counting down.
CCAGATCGCGTCCCTCTGCGAGATCGCGCGGCCGACGCTGGGCGTGATCACGATGATCGGCCCGGTGCACCTCGAGTTCGTGGGGTCTGTGG
>DATDKA010000043.1:0-14724 GCA_036520235.1 Gaiellaceae bacterium | reverse complement strand
AGTTCCGGCTGCGGCCGCGGGCGGAGGCGCTCGAGGCGCTGCTCGCGGAGGCGCGGCGGGACCCTGCGAACCCGGGGAACGCGAACGAGCGCCTGCCGGACGAGGGGAACGCGGAGCGGCTCGAGCGCTTCCTCGCAGGCGACGAGCCGACCGTCCTGTACTTCGGGAAGCTCTTGCGCAACAAGGGCGTCCATCTCCTGCTCGAGGCGCTGCGCGAAGTCGACGCCCGCACCGTCGTCGTCGGCTTCGGCGACTACCGCGGCGAGCTGGAGGCGATGGCGGGCGACCGGGTCCTCTTTACCGGCCCGCTCGAGCACCGGCATCTCGTGCACCTGGTCCCGCTCGCGGACGTCACTGTGGTCCCGTCGATCTTTCCGGAGGCATTCGGGATGGTCGCCGCGGAGGCGGCTGCCGGCGGCTCGCTCCCACTCGTAGCCCGCCACTCGGGGCTGGCCGAGATCGCGGAGGCGCTCGAGCAGGCAGGCGTCTCCGCCGCGTTCGAATCAGGGAACGTCGCGGATCTCGCGGACAAGCTTCGCTCCACGCTCGAACTCCCCGCCGCCGAGCGCCAGCGCCTCGCGCAGACCGCCAGGCGCGTGGTCGAGGAGCGCTGGTCGTGGGCCCACGTCGCGGATCGGCTGCTCGAACCCTTTACGTAACCTTCTGCGCCTATGGGCGACGAGCAGCGGCTGAGCCCCGAGCGGCAGCTCCAGGCGGCGCGCGAGGCATTCGAGACGACCGAGGACTTCACCGTTGCCGTCGAGGAGGAGTTCGCGCTCCTCGACCCGGAAACGCTGTCGCTGACGAACCGGTTCGAGGAGCTCGAGGCGGCCGCGCAAGGCACCGAGCTCGAGGAGCATCTCGTCGGGGAGCTGATCGCCTCCGAGGTCGAGGTTCGGACCGGGCGCTGCGAGGGCTTCGCCGAGGCAGCCGCGCGGATGGGCGAGCGCCGGGACCAGGTGCGCGCGCTCGCCGACCAGCTCGGCCTGGTGCTCGGCGGCACGGGCACGCACCCGTGGAGCCCCTGGCAGGAGCAGCGGATCATCGACACGCCGCACTACCGGCGAAACGACGAGTACCTCCGGTGGGTGGTCTGGCGGAACAACTCGTTCGGGCTCCACGTGCACGTCGCGGTCAACGGGCCCGATCGCGCGATCCGCGTCTGCGACCACATGCGCCACCTGCTGCCGGAGCTTCTCGCCTTCTCCGCGAGCTCGCCCTTCACGGAAAACGTCTTCACGCACCTGCACTCGGTGCGCACCGAGATCTTCACGAAGCTCTTCCCGCGTTGCGGGATCCCGGACGCCTACGGCAACTGGGACGAGTACGAGCGCTACGTCCGCCTGCTCTACGACACCGGCTCGATCCTCGAGCACACGCAGATCTGGTGGAGCATCCGGCCCCACTTGGCGTTCCCGACGGTCGAGATCCGCATCTGCGACGCGCAGCCGGATCTCGGCGAAGCTCGATCCCTTGCCGCGCTCATGTACGCGCTCGCGGTCCGGACTGCGCGGGCGCTCGACGAGGGCGAGCCGCTGCCCCTCCCGCCGCACCGGCTGATCGAGGAGAACTTCTGGCGCGCGATCCGCTGGGGGCTCGGGGGCGACTTCATCGACCTTGATACCGGCGAGCTCGTGGAGAAGCGCAAGCGGATCGAGCAGCTGATCGAGTGGGCCCTGCCGGTCGCTGAGGAGATCGGCGCCGCGCCGTACCTCGCCGTGCCGGCGCAAAACGCGGCCGAGCGCCAGATTGCGCGGTACGAGGAGGGCGCGACGCTCGAGGAGATCTACGCCGAGCAGGTGCGACCGAAGGAGGTCGTTGGAAGCTAGCGGCCCAGAACCGACGCCTGAGGAGCTCCTCGAAGCGGTCCGCAGCATGAAGGTCGCCGACCTGCTCGTGTCGACCGCGGCGACGCTGGCGCAGCTCGGCTTCGCGAAGCTCGACGAGGCGACGAGGGACCTCGACCAGGCGCGCCTCGCGATCGAGGGGATGCAGGTGTTGCTCGCGACGCTCGAGGGCGAGGTCTCGGACGACGTCCTGCGCGACTTCAACCAGGTGGTCGCCAACCTCCAGCTGGCCTACGCAGCGGCGGCCGAGCACGCGACAAAAGCAGAGCCTTCCTAGCCGATCGGCGGGTTGGAACCGCCTGAAAAAGGTGGCAGGCTGGCGGTCGATGCCCAAAGCTGCGGCGCTCATCGGGGTCTCGGCCGCACTCTTGCTCGTCGCTGCCGCCGGCGCCTCGGGGGCAATTCGGGACGCGCACGGCCTGACTAGCCGCGACTCGAAATCGCTGTTCGTCCCGGGCGAGCTGATCGTCCGCTACGAGGCGGGCGTCGACCGCGCGGCGCGCGCCGCCGTCGTCAACTCGATTGACGCAACGCGCAAGCAGTTCCTGCTCGTTCCGCGCGCCGAGCTGCTCGAGCTGCCGGACGGCGTCTCGGTGGACTCTGCGGTTCGAGCGCTCGAGGCGAGGCCGGACGTCCAGTACGCGGAGCCGAACCGGATCTACCACGCGCAGGGGACCCCGAGCGACACTCGCTTCGCCGAGCTCTGGGGCCTGAACAACACCGGGCAGCAGATCGAGGGCGTCCCCGGGACGCCGGACGCGGACATCGACGCGCCCGAGGCCTGGGAGCAGGAAACGGGGAGCAAGGACGTCGTGGTCGCCGTCGTGGACACGGGAATCGCCTACGACCATCCGGAGCTCGTCGACAACGTCCTGCCCGGCTCCGGGTGGGACTTCATCGGCAACGACAACGACCCGCGGGACCTCAATGGACACGGTACGCACGTCGCCGGGACGATCGGCGCGAAGGGCAACAACGCCGCCGGTGTGAGCGGCGTCAACTGGAACGTCAGTTTGATGCCCGTCCGCGTGCTCGACGCGAACGGGAGCGGGACGACCGCCTCGGTCACGAATGGGTACGTCTGGGCGGCTGAGCACGGCGCCAAGATCGTCAATGCGAGCCTCGGCTGCTTGGGATTCGGATGCTTCTCGTCGACGGAGAGCGCAGCGATCTCGGGCCATCCGAACACGCTCTTCGTCGTCGCCGCCGGCAACGCGACCAACAACAACGACGTGACTCCGACCTATCCTTGCAACTACCCCGACGCCAACTTGATCTGCGTCGCGGCGACGGACAAGAACGATGCGCTTGCGTCGTTCTCGAACTACGGCACGAACAGCGTCGATCTTGCCGCGCCCGGAGTGGAGATCCTCAGCACCTGGCCGGCCTACGACGACATCTTCGCGGACGGCTTCGAGGCGGCCGGAGGCTGGACGCCAGGCGGAGCGCCCGACACGTGGGCGAGAACGCAGGAGTCGGCGGCGTCCGGTGCCTGGAGCGTGACGGATTCACCGGGTGCCCCGTACACGCCGAACACGAACAACTGGCTGCAGACGGTGAATCCAATCGACCTCAGCGGTCGCACCGGCTGCCAAGTGAGCTACTGGATGAAGCTCCAGACGGAGTACGGGTACGACTACTTCGTCATCGACGCCTCCTCCGACGGCGCGAGCTTCTTCGACGGCGTCCCCTGGAGCGGCCAGACGATTGGGTATCCGAACACCTGGTTCGAGTTCGAGGACAGCCTCTCGCAATTCGATGGAGCGCCGGCCGTCTACCTCCGCCTCCGCCTCGTCAGCGACGAATCGGTCGAATACCAGGGCGCACACATCGACGATCTCCACGTTCGCTGCCTGAGCACGAGCTACGACGCGACGGACTTCAACTCGATTGCCGGGACGTCCATGGCCACGCCGCACGTCGCGGGTGTGGCTGCGCTGCTGTGGGCGAAGAAGCCGGAGGCGACGGTCGCCGACGTTCGAGCCGCGCTCCTGAGCTCGGTCGACGTGAAACCGGCGCTCGGGACGAAAGTCTCGACCTCGGGGCGGCTCAACGCAGACGCGGCGCTGAAGGCGCTGCTGGCTCTGCCGCCGCCTCTCCCGCCGCCTACGCCTCCACCACCGGCGCTCCCGCCACCACCGACGACTCCTCCGCCGACGCTTCCTCCGCCGCCGCCGGCGCCTTCGCCGCCCGCACCGCGGCCGGTGAAGAAGAAGGTCGTCAAAGTCACGCTCTGCCACCGCGGGCGCACGATCAAGGTCGTGAAGAGCGCGGTGAAGAAGCACCGAAAGCATGGGGACAAGCTCGGCCCCTGCCGCAAGCGGAAGAAGAAGCGGGGCTAGCGCTCAAACGGGGTAGGACCGGGCGAGCGCGATTTGGGTCGCTCGGCCTATAGGCACGCGGGCTCCCCGCTGCAACGCTTGTGGTGATGGGGGAAGTGGGGCGAGGGGTCGCCGTGCTGCTTGCTGCGATTGCAGCTCTGGCCTGCGCCGCGTTGGTCGCGGCGCGGGGGGCCCCCGCTGCCTCGATCACTGCGGAGTACGTTCCCGGCGAGCTGATCGTGCAGTTCAAGCCGGGGCTCAGGACGGCGGCGGAGACGTCGATTCTGGCGTCCGAGGATGCGACCCTCGAACAGCGGCTCGCGGCGCCGCGAAGCGCCGTCGTCCGCCTCCCGAAGGGGGCGTCGGTGCCCGCCGCCGTCCGGTCGTTCGAGCTGCGCGCCGGTGTGGCGGGCGCGCAGCCGAACTTCGTCTACCGCGCGCAGGTGATCCCGAGCGACCTTCGGTTCGCCGAGCAGTGGGGCCTCGTGCGAATCGGTGCGCCTGCGGCCTGGGATGCGGGCACCGGAAGCCGCTCCGTCACCGTCGCGGTCGCCGACACCGGCGTCGACCTCGACCACCCCGACCTGTCGCCGAACATCGCTCCAGGAGGACACGACTTCGTCGGCAACGACGAGGACCCGAGCGACGAGCAGGGGCACGGAACGCATGTCGCGGGGATCATCGGAGCCCTCGGGAACGACGGCCGCGGCGTCACCGGCGTCAACTGGAACGTCGGCCTGCTGCCGGTGCGCGTCCTGGATGCGTCTGGCCGCGGGACCACGGCGACGATCGCCGAGGGCTTCAGGTACGCGGCCTCCCGTGCGCGGATCGTCAACGCCAGCCTCGGCGGCGCCGTGAACGACCCGGCCCTCGAGGCGGCGATCGCGGCCTACCCGGAGACCCTGTTCGTGGTGGCCGCGGGAAACAGCGGCACCAGCAACGACGTGCTGCCGAGCTTCCCGTGCGCCTACCCGGAGCCGAACGTCGTCTGCGTCGCGGCCACTGACGCGACCGACGCGCTCGCCTACTTCTCGAACGTCGGGCCGGCGACCGTCGACCTCGCCGCGCCGGGCGTCAGCATCCTCAGCACCTGGAGGGACGGCGACTACTACTCGGCGAGCGGGACGTCGATGGCGGCGCCGCACGTCGCGGGCGCGGCCGCGCTCGTCTGGAGCCGGAATCCCGCCCTGAACGCCGCTCAGGTCAAGTCCGCGTTGCTGGGCTCGGTGGATCCGCTCGGCCTGCCGCTCGTCTCCGGTGGACGCTTGAACGTCGGTCGGGCCGTCGGCGCGGTGGCCCCGCCGCCGCCGCCTCCTCCGCCGTCCCCACCTGCCGCTGCCGCCCCGGCGGTGAAGAAGAAGGTCGTCAAGAGGGTGATCAGGGTGACGATCTGCCACCGCGGACGAACGCTCAAGGTGCGGAAGAGCCAGGTCCGGAAACACCGCCGGCACGGCGACAAGCTCCGGGCCTGCCGAAGGCATGTGCGAAGGCGCTAAAGCTCTCCGCCGTCCCGGGCGATAGCCCAGGAATGCGGGGTCTCGCCGCCCTTTCCCTGCTCGCCGCGCTCGCCTTCGCGGGCTCGGCCGCCGCGTCCGGCCAGCCCGACGAGAGGACCTACGCCCCGCACGAGCTGGTTGTTCGGTTCGAGCCGACGACGACGCGTGCGGAGCGAAACCGCGTCCTCGCCGAGCTCGGCGTGCGCGTCCTCGAGCGCTCCACGCGCCCGGGCCTCGTCCGCCTGCGCCTGCCCGCCGCGTCGCCGGTCGAGCGGACCGCGGCGGCGCTTGAGCGGAGGCCGGACGTCCGCTGGGCGGAGCCGAACCACCTCTACGAGCCCGTGGCGACGCCGAGCGACCCGAAGTACCTCGACAACACGCTCTGGGGCCTGAACAAGATCCACGCGCCGGAGGCGTGGGATCTGACGACCGGCAGCGCCGGGATCACCGTGGCAGTCGTAGACACCGGCGTCGACTACACCCACCCAGACCTCGCGGCGAACATCTGGACGAATCCCGGCGAGGTCGCCGCCGACGGCCTCGACAACGACGGCGACGGCTACGTGGACGACGTGCGCGGCTGGAACTTCGCCGGCGGCGCGAATCCGAGCGACGACCCGCTGGACACGGACGGCCATGGCACCCACGTCGCAGGCACGCTCGGCGCCGTCGGCAACAACGGCGTCGGGGTCACCGGCGTGAGCTGGAACGTGCGGGTGATGCCGCTTCGGGCCGGCGACGAGAGCTTGTTCGACTTCGACATCGCCCAGGCGTTCGACTTCGCGTGCTCGCACGGTGCGAAGGTGATCAACGGCAGCTTCCGGAGCTACGAGCACTCCGACGTAATGCTCGAGGCGATCAACCGCTGCCCGGGGGCGCTCTTCGTCTTCGCGGCCGGGAACGAGACGAACAACAACGACGCGGACCCCGCGTATCCCTGCAGCGACGCCGCCGAGAACATCGTCTGCGTCGCGGCGACCGCCACGAACGACGCGCTCGCGGGCTTCTCGAACTGGGGCCCGACGACGGTCGACCTTGCCGCGCCGGGCCAGAGCATCTACAGCACGTACTACGCGGACGCCCCCCCGACGCCCTACGCGACGCTCCAGGGCACTTCGATGGCGACGCCGCACGTCGCCGGAGCCGCCGCCCTCGTACTCGCCTACCGGCCGTCGCTCACGCCGGTCGAGCTCAAGCGCAGCCTGGTCATGAGCGTCGACTCCGTCGCGTCGCTGCAGGGGAAGGTCGTCTCCGGCGGCCGGCTCAACGTCTTCCGCGCGCTGACGCAGGAGCTCGTTCCGCCCACGGGCCTCGCGATCACGGCGGCCTCGCCGTCACCTGGTGTCTGGACGAACAGCGGGACGCTCAGGGTCTCCTGGGGTGGGGCCTCGGACGCGAGCGGCATCGACGGGTACTCGTTCGCGGTCTCGCCGGATCCCTCGTTCGTGCCGGACGAGGTGAAGGAGGTCGAGGAGAACATCACGTCGTACGCAACCACGGTGCCCGAGGGGACGACCTGGTTCCACGTCCGCGCGCGCGACGGCGCCGGCAACTGGAGCAGCGCCGTTCACGCCGGTCCCTTCCTCGTGGACGCCTTCGCGCCGCCGCGCCCGACGCTCTCGAGCCCGACGCACCGCCCTGGCTACCCGTCCGCCGACCACACCGTCGAGATCAACTGGATCACCCTCCCGGACTCGCTCAGCGGCCTCGACGGCTTCTCCTACGGCTGGGCGAAGCAGTCGCTCGTCCCCGTCGACCAGGTGAAGGACGCCGAGGAAGCCGTGCGACGGGTGACGAGCCCGAGGCTCGACGCCGGCGCCTGGTGGTTCGGGATCCGGTCTCGCGACAACGCCGGAAACTGGACCGAGACCACCGTCCTCGGTCCGTTCGTGATCACGAACGCGCAGCCGGTGTGCTCCGTGCCGCGCCTCCGGGGACTCACCCTCGCCGCCGCGAAGACCCGACTGAAGAAGGCCGGATGCGCGTTGGGCCCGGTCGCCAGGGCGTACTCGCGGCGCGTCAGGCGCGGCCGGGTGATCGCGCAGCGTCCCGCGCCGGGGCTGCGCCTGCGCCGCGGGGCGAAGGTGCGCGTCACCGTCAGCCGCGGCCGGCACCGGTAAGGAGGGTCAGGCGCAATACAGCCTGTGCCGCAGGGCCGCGCTGCTCGCCCCGAGGACAACGTCCTCAGTCGCCTCCGTATCGACTGATACGGACGCTCCCTGCGTCCTTGCCTCGGAACGACCATCGCACCCCCGCGACGAGCAGTATCACGCCAGACCCTCCGCGCTGGCACCGCGGCGGGCTCAGCCCGCGGTGTGGTAGAAAACCGCGGCGCCGGGCCCCACTTCGGCGCATCACCCTCGCCAGGAGACCGCGCTGGAATTCTTCGCTGACCACCCGGTACTGATCGCGCTCGTCTGTGCGGCCGCAGCCATCGCCTACGGCATCTTCCAGACGCTGTGGCTACTCGGCCTGCCCGCGGGCAGCGAGCGGATGCAGGAGATCGCGCGCGCGGTCCAGGAGGGGGCCTCGGCGTACCTACGCCGTCAGTACGTGACGATCGCCGGCGTCGCCGTTGTCCTCTTCCTCGCGATCGGCTTCTGGAACGACCTCGGCTGGGGCACCGCCTTCGGCTTCCTGATCGGCGCCGTCCTCTCGGCCTCCGCCGGGTTCATCGGCATGAACGTCGCGGTCCGGGCGAACGTCAGGACCGCCGAGGCGGCGAAGAGCGGGGTGGCGCCGGCATTCAAGGTCGCTTTCACGGCGGGCTCGGTCACCGGCCTCCTCGTCGTCGGTCTTGGCCTCCTCGGCGTCGCGGGCTACTACGGCGCGCTGACGCAGATCTTCGACCAATCGGAAAAGGACGCCACGACGCATCTGATCGGCCTGGCCTTCGGCGGCTCGCTGATCTCGGTCTTCGCCCGGCTCGGCGGCGGCATCTACACGAAGGCCGCGGACGTCGGCGCCGACCTCGTGGGCAAGGTCGAGGCGGGGATCCCCGAGGACGACCCGCGGAACCCGGCCGTGATCGCGGACAACGTGGGAGACAACGTCGGCGACTGCGCCGGCATGGCCGCGGACCTGTTCGAGACCTACGCCGTCACGCTCGTCGCCGTGATGTTCCTCGGGGCGGTGCGCTTCCCGTCGACCGACATCGTCCAGTACCCGCTCGTGATCGGCGGCGTCGCGATTCTGGCCTCGATCGTCGGCACCTTCTTCGCCAGAGTCGGCCGCGGCGGCTCGATCATGACGGCGCTCTACAAGGCCGTCGCCGTCGCCACGATCCTCTCGGCGCTCCTGTTCATCCCGGTCACTGCGGCCTTTGACAGCGACCGCTTCCCGTTCTGGAATCTCTACGGCTGCACCCTGATCGGCCTCGGCGTCACCTTCCTCCTCGTCGCGATCACCGAGTACTACACGGGCACCCGCTGGAACCCGGTCAAGGGCATCTCCCGCGCCTCGTTGACCGGCCATGCGACCAACATCATCGAAGGTCTCGCGATCGGCATGCAGGCGACGGCCGCTCCGGTGATCGTGATCGCGACGGCGATCATCCTTGCGTACAAGCTCGAGGGTCTCTTCGGCGTCGGCGTCGCGGTGATGGCGCAGCTGGCGATGACGGGGCTGATCGTGGCGCTCGACGCGTACGGCCCGGTCACCGACAACGCCGGCGGCATCGCCGAGATGGCCGAGCTGGACGAGTCCGTCCGCGCCGTGACCGACCCGCTGGACGCCGTCGGCAACACGACGAAGGCCGTCACGAAGGGCTACGCGATCGGCTCCGCCGGCCTCGCGGCGCTGATCCTCTTCGACGGCTTCACCACGGAGCTCGACGACCGCGGTCTGAGCGTCACCTTCATGCTCAACGACGCCTGGGTGATCGCGGGGCTCTTCATCGGAGGCCTGATGCCGTTCCTGTTCTCGTCGCTCGCGATGCAGGCCGTGGGCCGCGTCGGCGGCCAGGTCGTGGAAGAGGTGCGCCGCCAGTTCCGGGAGATCCCCGGCATTCTCGAGGGCACCGGCCGGCCGGACTACAGCCGCGCCGTCGACATCGTCACCGGCGCCGCGATCAAGAACATGATGCTGCCGAGCCTGATCCCGGTGATCTTCCCGATCGTGGTCGGGATCATCAGCCCGGAGATGCTCGGCGGCCTCCTGATCGGGACGATCGTCACCGGGATCTTCCTCGCGATCGCGATGACCTCCGGCGGCGGCGCCTGGGACAACGCGAAGAAGCTGATCGAGGACGGCGCCTTCGGCGGGAAGGGCTCGGACGCCCACGCCGCCGCGGTGACCGGCGACACCGTCGGGGATCCCTACAAGGACACGGCGGGCCCTGCGATCAACCCGATGATCAAGATCACCAACATCGTCGCGATCCTGATCATCCCCTTGATCGTCTCGATCCACGGCTGATCCGCACCTGTCCGCCCGAGCCATGATGGGTGTCAGACACCCGTCATGTCCGCGCAGGACAGTCCGGCGGCGCTGAGTAGAGTCCACCGGTGCCGAGAAGGCGGCGGCAGCAGGGCCTGGAGCGGGTGCTCGGGACGCCCGCGCTCTTTGCCACCGCGTACGGGAACGTCGGCTCCTCGATCTACTACGCGCTCGGCGTCACGGCCGCGTTCGCGCTCGGGCTCACTCCCGTCGTCTTCGTCATCGCCGGCCTGATCTTCGCGGCGACGGCGGCGACCTACGCCGAGGGGACGGTGCGCTATCCCGAGGCCGGAGGCTCGTCCAGCTTCGCCCGGCACGCGTTCAACGAGCTTGCCAGCTTCGGCGCGGCCTGGTCGCAAATGCTCGTCTACGTCGCCACCGTCGCAATCTCGGCGTTCTTCGTCCCGCACTACCTCTCGGTCTTCTGGGATCCGCTGCGGGAGAACCCCTGGGACATCGTGGGCGGGATCGTGGTCGTCGCGATTCTCGTCGGCATCAACATCATCGGCGTCCAGGAGGCCGCGAGCCTCAACGTCTTCCTCGCCGTGGTCGACTTCGCGACGCAGGCGCTGCTCGTCGCGATCGGCTTCGTGCTCGTCTTCAACGTGGACATCCTGCGCGCGAACGTCGTCCTCGGCGTTGCCCCGACGTGGAGCCAATTCTTCATCGCGATCCCCGTCGCGATGCTCGCCTACACCGGCGTCGAGACCGTCTCGAACCTCGCCGAGGAGGTGCGCGACCCTCCGAGGAACGTCCCGATGGCGTACAAGCTGATCGCCGCCGCGGTCTTCCTCATCTACTTCACGCTGCCGCTCGTGGCGCTCTCGGCGCTGCCCGTCGTGCAGCAGGGCGGCGAGTATGTGACGAAGCTGGGGTTGCCCCCGGACGAGGGCGGGTTCACGAACGACCCGGTGCTCGGCGTCGTGAAGAACCTCGGGCTCGAGGACGGAACGCTCCTGCACGGACTGGAGATCTACGTCGGCATCCTCGCGGCCACCATCCTCTTCATCGCCACGAATGCCGGCGTGATCGGCGCCTCGCGGATCACCTATGCGATGTCCGGCTACCGGCAGCTGCCCCTGGGCTTCCGGCGGCTGCATCCGCGCTTCAGGACGCCGTGGGTCGCGCTGGTCATCTTCGCCGGCCTGATCCCGGCGCTCGCGATCCTGCCCGGCCAGACGGACTTTCTCGGGACGATGTACGCATTCGGCGCGACCCTGTCGTTCACCGTCGCGCACGCGTCGTTGGTGGCGCTGCGCTATCGGCGGCCGGACGAGGAGCTCGCGTACAAGGCGCGGCCCAATCTCAGGTTCCGCGGCGTGGACTGGCCGATCTTCGCGGTGATCGGCGGAATCGGCACCCTGATCGCATGGATCGTGATCGTGCTGCAGGAGCCAACGACGCGGTGGGCCGGGCTCGGCTGGCTCGTCTTCGGGTTCATCGCCTACGCGATCTACCGGCGCCGGTTCGTCCACGTGCCGCTGACGGCGACGATCCGGGCGCCGGTGATGATCCTCGGGCCGTCGCTGACGGTGGAGTACAGGACGATCGTCGTGCCGGTGACGCGCTCGGCCGAGTCCGAGGAGGCGTTGGTCGCGGCGGCCCGGCTGGCCGACGAGCGCCGGGCGCGGGTGGCCGTCGTCCACGTGATCGAGGTGCCGCTCGATCTCCCGCTCGACGTTGCTCTCCCCGATGTCGAGGCAGAGGCGGACGACATCCTCGACCAGTCGGCGGCGATCGTGGAGAGCTACGGCGTGCGGGCCGTCGTCCGCCTGCTCCGCGCGCGGTCGGCGGGGCCGGAGATCGTGCAGGACGCCGACCGCCGCCAGGCGGAGCTGATCGTGATCGGGGCGCCGCGACCGCGGATTCGCCGCGGCCGGATCTTCGGCGGCACGGTCGACTACGTCGTCAAGCACGCCACGACGCGCGTGCTGATCGCCGCCGGGAAGCGGGCGGCGTGATCGCCACGGTTCTCTCGGCGGTGCTGATCGTCCTGGGCCTCGCGATCATCGTCCGCACCGTCGCGGCCGGTGTCGGCGGCGGGCTCGGATTGCTGCTCGGCGCGCTGTTCGTGCTCGCCGGCGGCCTCCGTCTCTATCTCCAGCGGCAGAGGCACTGATGGCGAGGAAGCTGCCCGCCCTCGAACGAGTCCTCGACGTCCCCTCGCTGGCGGCGGTCGCCTACGGCGAGATCGCGTCGTCGCTCTACTTCGCGCTCGGAATCATCGCGCTCTTCGCCCTCGGGTTCACACCGTGGGTGCTGCTCGCCGTCGGCCTGCTCTTCCTGCTCGTTGCGCTCTCCTACGCGGAGGGCACGGCGGCGATCCCGGAGACCGGGGGCGCGGCCACCTTCGTGCGCCACGCCTTCAACGACCCGGCCGGGTTCATGACCGGTTGGGCGCTCGTCCTCGACTACCTGATCGTGATGGCGCTCGCGGGCCTGTTCGTCCCGCACTACGTGGGGAACGCCGTCGGCTGGGAGTCGATCACGCGGTCGCCGTGGGACACCGTCGTCGGTGTCTGCGTGATCGTCGGCGTGGCGGGCACACGGCTCCTGCGCCGCACGAGCCTCTACCGGACGGCGGTCGTGATCGCGGCCGTCGCCCTCGCCTCGCATCTGCTGCTCGTCGTGCTCGGCTTCGTGTTCCTCTTCGACCTCGACGCCCTGTCGAGGGGCGTCGACCTGGGCACCGCGCCGACGTGGAGCTCGATCGGCTTCGCGCTCCCGCTCGCGATGCTGGCCTACACCGGGCTCGAGACCGTGGCCAACCTGGCGGCGGAGACCCGGGAGCCGGGGAAGACGCTGCCGCGGAGCCTCTTCGCGGGGATCGGGCTCGTGGTCGCAGTGTCGGTTGCGATCGCCCTCGTCGGGATCTCGGCGTACCCGGCACACCCGGACCCGTCCGGGCCGGGCGGCTACGCAAGTGACCTCGGGACGACCTGGCTCCGCGCGCCGCTGATGGGGATCACGGCCGCGCTCGAGGACCCGCTGCCCTCGCTCCTCGCAGACATCGTGCGCGTCGGGGTGGGGATCACGGGGGCACTCGTCTTGGTCGTGGCGGTCACGACGTCGATCTCGGGCGCCGGGCGGCTCGCCTACTCGCTCGGCCAGCACAGCATGCTGCCCCACACCTTCGGCACGCTGAACCGCCGCACGCTGATCGCCCCGGCGGCAATCGTCGGGTCGGCGGTGATCTCGTCCGGGCTGCTGATCCTCGCGGCCCTGTCGTCGTCGCAGGTGAAGGTGCTCGCCGGCCTGTTCAGCTTCGGGGTGCTGCTCGCCTTCACCGCGGCGCAGCTCGCTGTGATCAAGCTCCGGTTCTCGAAGCCGGAGCTCGAGCGCCCGTTTCGGGCCGCCGTAAACGTGAGGATCCGGGGCGCCGACGTGCCCGTCGCGGCGCTCGTCGGGACGCCACTCACCGTCGCAATCTGGGTGATCGCGTTGGTCACGCACGAGGAGACGCGGATCGCCGGGCCGCTGTGGCTGCTCGTCGGCGCCGCCGTCTACCTCTCCACGCGCATCGCGCAGAACGAGAGCATCTGGGGCCACGTCACTCCGCCTGAGCCGGACCTCGTCCCAGAGCTCGAGGGCGTCTACGAGCGCATCCTCGTCCCGATGAAGCTCGGGCCGATCGGCGAGGAGGTGCTGGCGACCGCGATCAAGCTTGCCGAGGAGCGCGGCTGCACGCTCGACGCGCTCCACGTGATCGCGGTGCCGATGGAGAAGCCGCTCGACGCGACGCTGTACGAGGCCGAGGAGCGCGCCGAGGCCTCACTCGCGGAGGCGAAGCTCCTCGCGTCCGAGCACGGGGTCGCCGTCGAGGGCAGGATCGTGCGCGGCCGGTCGATCGGCGAGGCGATCGTCCACGAGGCGAAGACCCAGGACGCGGACCTGATCGTGATGGGCTCGGCTCCGCGGTGGCGTCGCCAGTCCCGGTTCTTCAGCCCGACAGTGGACTACGTACTCCGCCACGCGCCGTGTGAGGTGATGGTGATCGCCTATCCACAGGGCGTGCTCGAGGCGGACATGGACGAAGCGGTATCGACGGTGTGACTCGCTAATCTGACGCCCGTGAAAGCGCTGGTGATCGGCTGCGGCAGAGTCGGTTCGGCGGTCGCCCTCGAGCTCGATCGGCTCGGTTGGGAAGTGACCGCGATCGACGAGAACGAGGACGCCCTGCACCGGCTCGGCGAGCACTGGTCCGGCGGCTTCGTCGTCGGCCACGGGATGGACATCTCGATCCTCGAGCAGGCCGGCATCGAGGACGCCGACGCCGTCGTCGTCGCGACCGACGGCGACAACACCAACCTCGTGATCGGCCAGCTCGCCCGGAAGCGGTTCAAGATCGACAAGACCGTGGTCCGGGTGCTCGACCCGGCCCGGGCTGACCTCTACCAGCAGCTCGGGCTCTGGACCGTCAGTCCGACGAAGACCGCGATCGAGACCCTGACGCAGGCGGTCAGCTCTTCCATCGAGGACCCGGCGGGGGCCAGAACCTGACGATGTACATCGTGATCGCCGGCGGCGGCAAGGTCGGCGCCAATCTCACGCGCAGCGTGCTCGACCTCGGCCATGAGGTCACGCTGATCGAGCAGCGGCGCGACCGCTTCGAGGTGCTGGAAG
>DATDKA010000042.1:0-6048 GCA_036520235.1 Gaiellaceae bacterium | reverse complement strand
CGTCCTGCCCGGGCCCGACCACAGCGCAGCGATGAGCGCCAACGTCGTGGGGTACGCCATTCCGGCCGAGAGACCGCCGAGCAGGCGGGCCAGAAAGAGCACGTTGTCGGACGGAGCGTAGGCGGCGAGGAGGCACGCGGGAACGGAGAGCGCCATTCCGAGGAGGAGCATGAGCTTCCGGCCGTAGCGGTCGCCCAGAGCGCCGAGATAGAGCACAGAAGCGGCCAGACCGAGCGAGTAGCCGACGGCGATCAGGTCGAGCGTGGTCTGGGACGAGTCGAACGCCTTGCCGATTGAGGGCAGGGCGATGTTGGCGACCGACAGGTTCAGGTTGGCGACGCCGGCCACGACGATGAGCGAGATGAGCACGACGCCCGCGCGTTCCGGCGCCGCCGACTCCACCGTGCTCATCTCTTCGGCCTGTTCGGCCACTGCTACCCGCGGGGCGGGTCGACGGCGGCGCTCACGCCGCGCTTTCTTGCCCGACCGCCTCCCCGACCTGCCGTTGGGCTCCCATCCGCTCGAGCAGGTGGTCGCCCACCCTGAGCGAGTTGGCCATTGCGGTGAGAGCCGGGTTCACGGCGCCGATGCTCGGGAAGATGCTCGTGTCGACCGCGTAGAGGTTGTCAAGCTCGTGCGCCTTGCAGTTGCGGTCGAGCACAGACAGCTCAGGGTCGTCGCCGAAGCGGCAGGTACCGGCCTGATGCGCGACGCCCGCGACGGGGATGTCGTTCTTCATGTACGCGAAGCGGTGGATCAGGTGGCCCGGGTTCATGTCGAGCTTCGGGAGCAGGGCCTTCAGCTCGTCGTAGAGCTTCTTCTTCGCAGTCTGGTTCGTCTCGGTGTACGTGAGCGTGACCTTGCCGTCGCCGTCGACCGTGATCCGGTTCTCCGGCTTCGGGAGGTCCTCGGTCGAGAGCCAGAAGTCGATCGCGTGACGAGCGATGCGGTCGAGGGTCCACTCCGGCGCAAGCTTGGTCGCGACCGGCTTCTCGCCCCGGAACATCTGGGCCTGGGACTTGCCGACCATCTGGATGTTCCCCATCGGGTACTCGAAGGCGTCCGTACCGAAGTAGAAGTCGTTCAGACCGAGGGTCTTCTGGAAGACGGTCGGGTTCTCCTCGCGCGAGAGTGCGAGCACCGCCGTCGAGTCGTGAAACATGTAGTTCCGCCCGACCTGGTCGGAGCCGTTCGCCAGCCCGTGCGGATGCCGCTCGTTCGCCGACTCCAGCAGGAGCTTCGCCGTGTTCGCCGCCCCACAGGCGAGCACGACGAGCTCGGCGGCGAACCGCTGAGTCTGTCCGCCGTGGTCGACGATGACCTCCGTGACGCGATTCCCCGTCTCGTCGGTCTCGAGTCTCGTCGCCGTCGCGTTCGTCAGCAGCGTGACGTTGTCGTGCTCGAGCGCCGGCCGGACGCCGAGCACGTCCGCGTCCGACTTCGCATGAACGAGGCACGGGAACCCGTCGCACGTCGAGGTCCGGACGCAGGCGCTGTACGGCATGTTCCCCTCGTTCAGGCGGATCCCGCAAGGGGCGTGGAACGGATGGTGTCCCGCTCGCTCCAGGTCGTCGTGGAGCTGCTGGATCCGCGGCTCGTGCGAGACGGCTGGGTATGGATAGGGCGCGCTCGCCGGCGGCTCGGTCGGATCCTCGCCGCGGGCGCCGTGCACCTCGTAGAGCTGCTCGGCCTTCGTGTAGTAGGGCTCCAGCTCCGAATAGTCGATGGGCCAGGCCGGCGAGATGCCGTCGTGGTGACGGAGGACGCCGAAGTCCTCCTCGCGGAGCCGGTAGAGGGCGGCCCCGTAGAGCTTCGTCGCGCCCCCGACGAAGTAGTGGATCTGGGGCTGGAACGGCCGCCCCTGGTCGTCGTACCACGTGTCCGGGGACACGTAGCGGTTGTCGACGAACACGTCGCCTGCGTCCCAGTTCTGCGGCTCCCGCGGCAGCCAGTCGCCACGCTCGAGCAGCAGGATGCGCTTTCCGGAGGATGCGAGGTGGCGCGCGAGCGTTCCCCCGCCGGCTCCGGTGCCGATGATGATGACGTCGTAGGACTCCATCGTCAGTACTCCTCCAGCATCTCGGGGACGATGATCCGCGCCGCGGCCTCCATCAGGGCGAGATGGGAGAACGCCTGCGGGAAGTTGCCGAGGTGTCGGCCGGTTGCGGCGTCGAACTCCTCCGCGTAGAGCCCGAGCGGCGAGGCGATCCGCAGCAGCCGCTCCATCAGGTCCCGTGCCTGTTGCAGTTCACCGACGATCGCCAGCGCCGAGACCAGCCAGAACGAGCAGATCAGGAACGTCCCTTCCGTCCCGGCCAGCCCGTCATCCGTCTCGTCCGTGCGGTAGCGGAGGACGAAGCCGTCCTCCGTCAGTTCGGTCGCGATCGCGTTCACCGTACCGCGGAGGCGCTCGTCGTCCCCGGGCAGGAACTCGAAGATGGCCGCGAGCAGCGCCGACGCGTCCAGGGAGTCGGTTGCGTAGTGCTGGCGAAGCACACCGCGCTGGTCGACGCCGTGCTCGAGGATGTCGGCTTTGATCTCGTCGGCCGTGCCGCGCCACTTCTGCTGCAAATCGGGGTCGCCGCGGATCCCGGCGAGCTGCGCGGCGCGGTCGAGCGCGACCCAGCACATCAGCTTGGAGGACACGTAGTGCTGCGGAGCGCCGCGGGCCTCCCAGATTCCCTGGTCGGGCTCACGCCAGACCTTCGTCGCGCACTCGGCCTGCGTCTGCACCATCGGCCAGAGCCGTCGCGGGAGCCGCTGGCTCCGCCTCGTGTGCAGGAGGATCGAGTCCAGTGCGGCACCGTAGACGTCGTTCTGGCGCTGGTCGAACGCGCCGTTCCCGACCCGCACCGGTCGGGCGCCGGCATACCCGGAGAGATCGTCCCGGGTCGTCTCGGTCAGGTCTCGGCGCCCGTCGATCCCGTACATGATCTGCAGCGATCCGTCCTCGACCGGCTCCACGTCGGCGATGAACTGCATGAACTCGTCGGCCTCCCAGTCCAGGTTCAGGTAATGGAGCGCCTGAAGGGTGAAGGTCGTGTCCCGGATCCACGTGTAGCGGTAGTCCCAGTTGCGCTCGCCTCCCGGCGTCTCGGGGAGCGAGGTCGTGAGCGCCGCGACGGTCGCCCCGGTCGGCATGTAGGTCAGGCCCTTGACGGTGAGGGCGGAGCGCTGCACCGGATCCCGCCAGCGGTGGTCCGGGATCCGCGCGCGGCCGAGCCACGAGCGCCAGAAGCGCGACGTCGCCGCTAGCCGCTCCTCGGCCTGATCGGAATCGTCCGGAGCAGTCAGCCCCTCGGCCCACGAGAGGGCGCAGTAGGCACGCTCGCCCGGCTGCAGGATGTGACGCGCGCGAACGCGGTTGCCCTCGATCCCGAGCGGCAGGTCGGACTGGAGCCGAATCGTCTGCCCGTCGATCGTCGCGTCGGCTGCGTGACGGCCGCCGTCGACCTGGGTCCATTCCGCCGGGATGCTGCCGTAGTCGAACACCGGCTCGCAGATCAGCTCAACTTCGACGTTCCCCTCGAGGCACTCGACGACGCGGACGAGCATGTGGTCGGCGTCGTCGTCCGCAGGCGGGCGGGTGTGGGGCGTGATCTCGTCCTCGTGCTCCCACGGACCGAGCGTCAGGGCGTCGCGCACGACGATCCAGCCGTTGGGCGTCTTCCAGGTGGTCTCGAGGACGTTCGTCCCGGGGACGTAGATACGCGCGGTCGGGTGGTTGATCCCGAACGGGGCCAGCCGGAAGAAGCCCGCTTGCCGGTCGAGCAGGCTCCCGAAGATGCTCGGGGAGTCGAACCGCGGAACGCACAGCCAGTCGATTGCGCCGTCCGGGGCGACGAGTGCACCGGTGTGGCAGTTGGAGAGGAAGGCGTACTCGGCGATCGGCGGGAACGGCGACGGCGCCGCCGCGCTCTGGACCGATGCCGTGTCTGTCGTCGGCGTCGTCGTCATTGCGCCAACCACGGCCCGTGCCAGCGGCCGTGTCCCGCGACCAGCTCGTCCGCCTCCTTCGGGCCCCACGTCCCGGGCTCGTAGCGGTGGATCGCCGGCCTCGATTCGAGCAGCGGCTGCATGATCCTCCACTGCTCCTCGACCCCGTCCTGGCGGGTAAATCGCGTGCTGTTCCCGACCATGGCGGCTTGCAGGAGCACTTCGTACGGCGTCGGGCCCTCACCGCCGGCCTCCGCGAACTCGAGGTCGAGCTCGACCGCCGCGGTTCCGGGCTGGTCGGCGCGGTGCGCGTCGATGATCAGCTGGATCCCGGTGGTCGGGTCGAGCTTGACGACGAGCTGGTTCGGCACCGGCTCCCCATGGCGCAGGCCGAATCTCAGCTTCGGGGCATGCCGGAAGACGAGGCGGAGCTCGGTCTGTGTCGCCTTGAGGCGCTTCCCAGTACGGATGAAGAACGGCACGCCGGCCCAGCGCCAGTTCTCGATCTCGAGGCGGAGCGCCGCATAGGTCTCGGTCGTCGAGTTCGGAGCCACTCCGTCGATGTCGAGGTAGCCGTCGTACTGACCGCGGACGTAGTGCGCCGGATCCGCGTCGGCGACGGCGTGGAGCAGCCCGACCTGGGCGTCCTTGATCGCGTCCGGGTCGGCCCGCGTCGGTATCTCCATCGCGGCGGCCGCGACGACCTGCAGCAGGTGGTTGACGACGACGTCGCGCAGTGCGCCGACGGGGTCGTAGAAATGGCCGCGGTCTTCGACGCCGAAGCTCTCCGCCATCGTGATCTGCACCGACTCGAGGTAGTTGCGGCTCCAGATCGGCTCGAGCATCGCGTTCGCGAACCGCAGGTGGAGGATCTCCTCGAGCCCCATCTTCCCGAGGTAGTGGTCGATGCGGTACAGCTGCGACTCGTCGATGTACGAGTGCAGCTCGTCGGCGAGCTCACGCGCGGTCTCGAGGTCGTGTCCGAATGGCTTCTCGACGACGACGCGACCCGTCTTCGTGAGACCGGCCTCGGCCAACCCCTTCACGACCGGGCCGAACAGGAACGGCGGGATCTCGAGGTAGAAGACCGGTGTCGAGGCCCCGGCGATCGCCTCCCCGACGCGCTCGTAGGTCGCCGCGTCGGAGAAGTCGCCGCTGACGTAGGACAGGCGGTCGGCGAGCCGTTTGAAGATCTTCTCGTCGAGCTGCTCGCCCGTCCCTTCGATCGAGCTGCGTGCGCGCTCCTTCAGCTGGTCGTCGCTCCAGTCGTCGACGGCGACGCCGACGATCGGGCAGTCGAGGAGGCCGCGAGCCTCGAGCCGATACAGCGACCGGAAGGTCATCACCTTCGCGAGATCGCCGGTGATCCCGAAGACGACGAGGACGTCGGCCGGCTGGGGAATCGTCGCGGCGCCCGACTCTGTCGTCGCGGGTTCGGCAACCGCGCCTGGTCCGCGTGTCATCTGGCACCTCCTGAGGGGTTGGTCACTCCAACGTAGTGAGGCCACTCGCACGGCACGTCATCCCGAAGGGGTGATCTCGGCTCAGCTCAACGATGCGATGCTGGCGCGGTGGCCGAGGGCCCCGAGATGAGCGAGAGGGGGGCCGCGTCGCGGCGGCTGGAGCTGGCGGCGACCGTGCTCCTGGCATTCGCGACGGTGGCGACGGCCTGGTCTGCCTATCAGGCGCGAGTGTGGACAGGCGAGCAGTCGCAGGGCTACAGCCGCGCCACCGCCTCGCGGATCGCTGTGAACAGATCGGCGGCTCTCGCGAACCGGCAGGTCCAGATCGACGTTGCGACGTTCACCGAGTGGGTGGACGCCCGTGCGTCGGACCGGACCGACCTCGCGGACTTCTACCGGACGCGCTTTCGCGACGAGTTTCGCCCCGCCTTCGCCGCATGGATCGCTACGAGGCCGTTCGAGAACGCGGATGCGCCGCCCACGCCGTTCGCGATGCCCCAGTACCGGCTGGCGGCGACGCAGGAGGCCGAGCGCCTCGAGGCACAGGCTGCCGCGGGCTCGGACCGGGCGAAGGATGCGAACGAGCGCGCCGACAATTACATGCTGGCGGTCGTGCTGTTTGCCTCCTCCCTCTTCTTCGCGGGGCTCA
>DATDKA010000041.1:0-21149 GCA_036520235.1 Gaiellaceae bacterium | reverse complement strand
ACGCAGCGGCCTGAAAGCCGCTCGCATCTCGTTCGCGAAGATCTCCGGCTCCTCCCAGGCAGCGAAGTGCCCGCCCCTTTCCGCCTCGTTGAAGTAGATGAGGTTGTGGTAGGCGTGCTTCACCCAGTGGCGCGGTGCCTGGAAGAGTTCGTCCGGGAACACCGTGTAGGCGACAGGCAGCTTTACGTGTGGGGGCGGATTCTTGAACGAGGCCTGGGCAGCTCGCCCGGTCTCCCAGTAGAGCCGCGAAGTGGACGCGCCGGTGTTCGTCAACCAGTACAGCGTGATGTTGTCGAGCACGCTGTCTCGCGTGAGGCCGCCCGAAGGCGCCCCGTCGAGGAACGCGCGCGAGATCTTCTCGTAGCTGTCTGCGTCGTGGTCCAGCATCCACGCTGCGAGACCGACCGGTGAATCTAGGAGCGAGTAGCCGATCGTCTGCGGGTGCTCGCCCATCTCCGCGATGTAGCCGCGCATGAAGATCGCGATGACCTTGCTGAGCTGCTCCCGGTCGTCATGAGAGAACGCGAGCCGGAGGTTGAGGGCGGCCATCAAGAGCTCTCGCGGAACCGCGTCGAGGAAGTTGAAGTGGACGCCGAGCAGCCCATCCGGTGCCTGGCGGCCCATCGCATCGGTGACGCCGGCTCCCTGGTCGCCGCCCTGGGCAACGTACTGCGTGTAGCCGAGGCGGTTCATCAGTTCGGCCCACGCCTGCCCGATGCGGCCGGAGTCCCAGCCGGCCTCGGTCGGCTCTGACGAGAAGCCGTAGCCAGGAATCGACGGGATGACGAGGTCGAACGCGTCGGCGGGATCGGCGCCACGTGCGGCCGGGTCGGTTAGCGGCTCGATCACATCGAGCATCTCGAGGACCGAGCCGGGCCAGCCGTGCGTGATGATCAGCGGCAAGGCGTTCGCCTGCTCGGACTTCACGTGGATGAAGTGGATGTGGAGCCCGTCGATCTCGGTCGTGAACTGCGGCAGGCCGTTCAGTCTCGCCTCGATCCTCCCGAAGTCGTAGTCACTCACCCAGTAATCGGCGAGCGCCTTGAGCGTCGCGAGCTGCACGCCCTGCGCCCAGTCGTCGACGAGCTCCCTGCTCGGCCAGCGCGTCGTGGCGATCCGCCGGCGCAGGTCGTCGATCTGCTCTTCGTGAATCTCGACCTGGAAGGGTCGGATCTGAGTTGCTGTTGCGACGGTGCTCAACGTTGCTCCTTTCAGCGCAGCGACTTGAAGGCCGCTCGCAGCTCGTTGGTAAAGATCTCCGGCTCTTGCCAGGCCGCGAAGTGGTTGCCTTCGTCGACCTCGTTGAAGTAGATGAGGTTCGGATACGCCTGCTCGGACCAGCTCCGAGGCGCCTGGTACAGCTCCCGCGGGAAGACGCTCACGGCGGCCGGCACCGTCGTCCCCTTGATGTCGAAGAAGCCGAGCGTGTTCTCCCAGTAGAGGCGACCCGAGGAGACGCCGGTGTTCGTCACCCAGGTGAAGGTGATGTTGTCGAGGACCTCGTCGCGCGTGAGGTTGCCGATCGGGTTTCCGGCGAAGGCCGCGGCAATGTCCTCGAGGCTCAAGGCGTCGTGGTCCAGCATCCACGCCGCAAGGGCGACCGGCGAGTCGGCGAGCCCGTACAGGGTCTGCGGGCGCAGCCCCATCTCCTGCGAGTAGCCGAGACCCTTGGTGAACAGGAAGTTCAGCCGGTCATATGCGCGCTGCTCGTCGGGGGACAGGCCCGACGGCGGAGGATCGCCGGGGCCCAGGACGTGCGACGCAAGGACCTTGGAGATCTCGGGCGGGACCGTGCCGGGCATGTTCGAATGGATGCCGAGCAGCTCCGGAGGTGCCTTCGCGCCCATCACGTCGGTGATCTGCGCGCCCCAGTCACCGCCCTGGGCAACGAAGCGTGGGTACCCCAGGCGTTTCATGAGCGTGATCCACGCCTCCGCTATGTGGACGGGATCCCAGCCTGTGCCCGCCGGCTTGCCCGAGAACCCGTAGCCGGGCATCGACGGGACGACGACGTCGAACGCGTCCGCCGCGTCGCCGCCGTACGCCGTCGGGTCGCTGAGCGGCCCGATCACGTTCAGCATCTCGATTACCGACCCGGGCCAGCCGTGCGTGATGATCAGCGGCAGCGCGTTCTCGTGCGGCGAGCGAACGTGGATGAAGTGGA
Source organism: Gaiellaceae bacterium (assembly GCA_036520235.1). Taxonomy (GTDB): domain Bacteria; phylum Actinomycetota; class Thermoleophilia; order Gaiellales; family Gaiellaceae; genus JACDAN01. The sequence continues at coordinate 18,985 of DATDKA010000041.1, read as the reverse complement.
TGTCGAGGCCGTCGATCTCGGTGATGAAATGCGGAAACTCGTTCAGCCTCGCCTCGAGCCTTCCGAAGTCGTAGTCCGCTCCCCAGTAGAGGACGAGCTCCTTCATCGTCGCGAGCTGCACGCCTTGCGTCGGGTCCTCGACCGTCTCCTTCTCGGGCCACCGCGTGGTGGCGAGTCGCCGGCGAAGGTCGACGAGTTCTTCCTCCGGAATGTCGATCTCGAATGGGCGGATTGCTGCGGCGGTTGCGACACCGCTGGTCTCGCCGGCCATGAACGCCTCCTGACGGTTGCTCCCCCGAGATTTCGAGGATCCCGCGCCCGCCATGACCGTCGCGCCCGTGAAAGACCCTGGTCTTTTGCGTAGGCACGGTGCCCTGTGGCAGCCCGCCGACCTCTATCCTCGACCCGGAGATGGCCAGTCAGGTCCCGACGGCACGGGGGGGACCGAGGCTCTACGGACGCACGGCCGAGTGCGCGAGGCTCGACGAGCTGCTAGGAGCGCTCCAAAGCGGTCTGAGCGGAGCACTCGTCGTGCGCGGAGAGGCAGGGAGCGGAAAGACCGCGCTGCTCGACTACGCAGCGGCGAGCAGCGACGGCTGCCGGGTCGAGCGTGCTACCGGCGTCGAATCGGAGATGGAGCTTCCGTTTGCCACGCTCCACCAGCTCTGTTTGCCTCTTCTGGATCGGATCGAGGGACTGCCGGCGCCTCAAGCCGACGCACTCAAAACGGCATTCGGCCTCAGCGCCGGGCGGCGACCGGATTCTTTTCTCGTCGGCCTGGCGGTACTGACGCTGCTCTCCGACGCGGCCGACTCGACGCCCCTGATCTGTGTCGTCGACGACGCTCAGTGGCTCGATCACTCGTCGGCCGTCGTGCTCGCGTTCGTCGCGCGGCGTCTCGAAGCGGAGTCGGTCCTGCTCGTTTTCGCGGAGCGCGAAGAGGCTGCGCTGGAGGAACTCGACGGGCTGCCAGAGCTGAACCTGGGAAGGCTGTCGCCGACAGACTCCCGGGAGCTGCTTGCGTCCGTCAGCCGCGGACCGCTGGACGAGGGCGTCGTGGATCGGATCATCGACGAGGCGCACGGCAACCCGCTCGCCCTCCTGGAGCTGTCACGCGGCACCGCCTCCGCAAATCTCGCCGGTGGGTTCGCCGTTCCCGAGACGGGGCCGATCGCAAGCCGTATCGAAGCGAGCTTCCGCCGCCGTGCCGCGGAGTTGCCTGAGGATACGCAGCGGTTGCTGCTCGTTGGTGCCGCAGACCCGCTTGGTGACCCGACCCTCCTCTGGCGCGCTGCGGAGACGCTGGGCATTCCAGTCGAGGCCGCCGCTCCGGCGGAGGAGTCCGACCTGTTGGAGGTCGGCGCGAGGGTCACGTTCCGCCACCCACTGCTGCGCTCCGCGATCTACGGTGCGGCGCCACCTCCCGAGCGGCGCGAGGCTCACCGGGCGCTGGCCGAGGCAACCGACCCCGAGCGCGATCCCGATCGCCGTGCGTGGCACCGCGCGCACGCAACGCTGGCCCAGAACGAAGAAGTGGCAAGCGAGCTCGAGCGCTCAGCTGACCGCGCCAGAGCTCGAGGCGGTCTCGCCGCGGCAGCGGCCTTTCTCCAGCGCGCGGCCGAGTTGACGCCGGATCCCCATCTGCGCGTAACACGCGCCCTGGACGCAGCGCGGCGCAAGCGGTTGGCCGGCCTTGCCGAAGCAGCCCAGGTCCTGCTCGCGACCGCCGAGCAGGGACCGCTGGACGATCTGGACCGCGCGCTCGTCGTCCGACTACGCGCTCAGATCGCCTGGGACGAGAGCCCCGGCGGCCAGGCCCCATTACTGCTCCTCCAGGCGGCAAGACAACTCGAGCCGCTCGATATCAACCTCGCACGGGACACCTATCTCGAGGCGCTCTTCGCTGCGAGCAATGCGGGGCGTCTGGGCGGCGGTGTGATCCAGCCGGCACGCGCTGCGCGCGCCGGCCCCGCGGCACTGGGGGTTCCCGATACGAGCGACCTGCTCCTGAACGGCCTGGCTGTTCTCTTCACGGAGGGTCATGCCGCTGCCGCCCCGCTGCTCAAGCAGGCGCTCGCGCTGGCGCGCGACGAGCAGGGGCGGGATGAGCACGCGCTGCGCGCGATCCGCATTGCGTCGCGCGTCGCGGCCGAGGTGCTTGACGACGTGGCCTGGAGCGATCTCGCCACGCGGCATGTCCGCGTCGCACGCGAGGACGGCATCCTCAGCACGCTGCCGGTGACGCTGAACTACCTCGCGTCATTGCGCATCTACGAAGGCGACCTGGAAGCCGCGGCAATGCTGCTGGACGAGTCGGATTCGATCAGTTGGTCGACGGCCGGAGCCCCAGCGGACGTGACGCGGCTGATGCTCGCCGCCTACCGGGGCGACGAGGCCGAGACCCTCGGTCGTCGGCGGAGCCTGGAGGCAGTGGCGGCTGCGACGGGGGAGGGCCTGCTCCTCACGGTCTGCGAATACGAATCCGCGATCCTCTACAACGGTCTCGGGCAGTACGAGGCAGCGCTCGGGCTCGCCGCGGCCGCCGTCTCGCGGGACGATTTGAGCGTCTCCGTCTGGGCGCTGCCCGAGCTGATCGAGGCGGCGGTGCGCTCGGGTCGAAACGACGTCGCTGCCGCGGGGTTCGAAGCGCTCGCAGAGCGAACGATCGCCACCGGCACCGACTTCGCCCGCGGCCTCGAGGCGCGCTCCCGCGGTCTCGTCAGCGAGGGAGCGGTCGCAGAGGCGTCATATCGCGAAGGGATCGAGGTCCTCGGGGGGACATCGATGCGCATGTTCCTGGCACGGGCCCAGCTCCTCTACGGAGAGTGGTTGCGGCGGGAGAACAGACGCGTCGAGGCCCGCGAGCAGCTACGGCCCGCCCACGAGTTCTTCGACCGAATCGGAGCAGAGGGATTCTCGGCTCGCGCGGGACGTGAGCTCGCCGCGACCGGCCTGACGGTGCGCAAGCGCGTCGACGAGACGCGCAGAGATCTGACTCCGCAAGAAGCGCAGATCGCGCGGCTCGCCGGTGACGGCTACACGAACCCCGAAATCGGCGCGCAGCTGTTCCTCAGCCCGCGCACGGTCGAGTGGCATTTGCGCAAAGTCTTCGCGAAGCTCGACATCAGCTCGCGCCGACAACTCCGCGAGGTTCTCCCTGGCAGCGTGCATGCGGCGTAGCCCCCCGCAGTCCATCGCGGCCGCCCGCGGATCGCTGTGAGCTTCGGACTCGTGCAGCCGCCTAGCTCCGCAGGTCGACGAAGGCTGGTGCCCGCAAGGGCTCCGCCTCCCGCTCCGTGCGTGTTCCGCCATACCTTGCGGGCGCCTCGGCCGCGAGGCCCTCGATCCTTCGCATGCCTGGCAGGAACAAAGCGGCGAACGTAAACACGCCGCCGATCACGGCCGCCCCGATCAATGTCGCGCGAACCCCGACGAGAGCGGTGATTGGAGCGGTTAGGGCGAAGGAGAGCGGGAGTAGCCCGATCGAGATCAGCCAGTCGAGGCTCGAGACCCGCCCGAGCATCGAACCCGGGACGTGGCGCTGCTTGATCGTGGCCCAAATGATCAGGCCCGCTGTTTCGAGTGCGTTGAAGAGCAGGCAGGCAAGCGTCAACTGCCAGGAAGCTGTGGCGAGCCCGTAGCCGGCGACGGCCAGCGTCGCGAGCGTCCAGGTCGCGTACATAAAGGTGACATCACGGCTCGGGTGCCCGCGCTGGCCCATGATCAGAGCCGCAAGGATTGCCCCGACCCCTCCGGCGGCGAAGACGAATCCGAGGTCGCTTGCCGAACCATTGAGCTCGTTCTTGACGACGTACGGCAATAGCACCTCCGCGGGCCCCATGAAGGCGAGGTAAGCGATCGCCGCGGAGAGAAGGGTCCCCCACAGCCAAACCCGCCGACGAACGAACACGAAGCTTTCCTTGAGAGCTCCAACGGACGACTCAACGTGCTCGGACCGTGGATGGGGCGGGGGCCGCATCAGAAAGATGGCGACAGCCGAAGCGAGAAAGGATGCAGCGTCGAGGGCGAACGCGCCGCCCAAGCCGAGCCCGGCGACGAGGGCGCCGCCCAGAGCGGGGCCGGCGAGACGGAGCGCCATGGGGCGGACGAACTGGTCGAGCGAGTTGGCCGCTGCGAGGTCGGTAGCCGGGACAATGTCCGGCACGATCGCCTCGAAGGCGGGCGTGAAGAACGCTGTGCCGACGCCGTAGAGCGCGACGACCATCACGAGCTCCCAGAACGTGAGGTGGCCCGTTACCGAGAGGACCGCGAGCCCGCCGATGACGAGCGCGCGGGCTGCGTCCGCGTACAACATCACCGAGCGGCGGTCGAGCCGATCGCTGAGTATCCCAGCCGGCAGAAGGAAGACGATCGTCGGGATCGTCATTCCGATGCCGACGAGTGAAAGCGCGGCCGGGGCGTTCCAGAGCTCGTACGCCTGCCACGCCATCGCAACGAGAAAGACCCCGTCCCCGATCAGGGAGATCGTCATTCCGGCCCAAAGGAGCCGGAAGTCTCGGTGCTTCAGAGGAGCAAGGAGGTTGACCCGGGAGAAGCCCCCCGGGCGGTCGAGCATCTCGTGACTATGCTGCACGCGATCGCCGCTTGCCCGTTGCCGTCACCTTGGCGCCGAGGTAGCTGACGAGCGCCCGCTGCTTCATCGGCTTGGCGAAGAGAAAGCCTTGACCCAGCTCGCAGCCGAGCGCCCGAAGCGACGTGATCTGCTCGGGACGCTCGATCCCTTCCGCGATGACTTGGAGCTTCAGGCTCTTGCCAAGGGCGATGATCGCGGCTGAAAGGTTCGAGTCTTCGTGTTCGGACGAGAGGAACGACCGGTCCATCTTGATGACGTCGACCGGGAAGCGGCTCAGATAGGAGAGGGACGAGTACCCCGTGCCGAAGTCGTCCATCGCCAGGAGAACGCCAATCGACTTCAACTCGCGCAGGCGGCGAACCGCAAGGTCGGTGTCCGCCATCATCGCGGTCTCCGTGATTTCGAGGGCAAGCGCGGAAGCCGGGAGCCCGCTCGTGTCGAGCGCGTGGCGGACGTCGTCAACGATCGTCTCGGACTGCAGCTGCTTCGCGGAGAGATTGACGCTGATCGTCAATGGCGGCGTTCGAGGGAAGCGCTCGTGCAGGCGGACGCCCTGGCGGCAGGCCTCGTCGAGAACCCAGCGGCCGATCGGGACGACCAGATCGGTCTCTTCGGCCAAGGGGATGAAGTGAGGCGGCTGGATGGCTCCACGCGTCGGATGGATCCAGCGGAGCAGTGCCTCCACGCCATACTCCAAACCATCTTCGAGTCGAACAACCGGCTGATAGTGCAGCTCGAGCTGATCGAGCTCGAGCGCGCGCTGCAACTCCGCCTGGAGCTCGAGGCGTTCGACCACCCGCTCGTGCATCGACGGCTCGAAGACGCGGTAACTACCCTTCCGTTCGCGCTTCGCGATGTACATGGCGACGTCGGCGTTGCGGAGCAGCTCCTCGGCGTCTGCTGATCCGAAACCGCCCCCGGCTAGGCAAATACCAAGGCTGGCGCGGGGATAGACCAGCTTCCCGCCGACGTCGTACTGGAGCTCCAACGCGCTGAGAATGCGTCCGGCGATACTCGCCGCTTCCGCCGAGTCCATGACCTCATCGAGGAGGACCGCAAACTCGTCTCCGCCAAAGCGCGCAACCGTGTCGGCCGGCCGCACGGTGTCTTGGAGCCGTCGCGCCACCTCCTGGAGGACGGTGTCACCAGCAGCATGGCCGAGGCTGTCGTTGACCGTCTTGAAGTCGTCGAGGTCGATGAAGACGACGCCGATCGAAGGCCCCCCGCGACTCGAGCGCCTGATCGAATGCTGTACGCGATCGGTGAAGAGAGCGCGGTTCGCGAGTTCGGTTACGGGATCGTGAAACGCCTGGTGGGCGAGTTGCTCCTCGAACGCCTTTCGCTCGCTGACATCTCGGCCGTTCAGAACGATTCCACGAACGTGCTCGTCCTGGAGCAGGTCTGTGTATTGCACCTCAAAATTGAGCCAGGTTCCGTCGCGATGCTTGAGCGAGCACTCGATGATGTGCGTCTCTGAGCCCCCGCCTGCGTACGCCTCGCCGACGCCCGAGAGTATTTGCGCGAGCCGCGGCCGGTCGGACAAGCTCAAGAGGTCGGCGAAGTCCCGACCCTCGATTTCGTCGACGCGATAGCCGAGCACCCGCTGAACCGAGGGGCTCTGATAGGTCACCGTCCCTTGAGCGTCGAGCACGGTGATGAGGTCGCTTGAGTGGGCAACAAGCGAAGCGAAGCGCGCCTCACTCTGGCGCCGATGGAGATCCTCGGCCAGCGAGGCACCCTCGACGGCTAGTGACACCTGTGAGGCGAGTGACACGACGGAGTCAACGAGCTCTCGCGGTAGTACTTCCGTGGAAGAGAGAACAAGGGCTCCGCGACCCTCGTCCCGGGCCGACAGGGGCAGCAGTAGAACACGTCCGCCCTGGAGGAGCCGAAGCTCACTTCGAACCTCCTCGGGGAGCCTCGTCAGCGTGACGTGCTCGGTTCCCCGGGCGGATTCGCGTAGCCACGCATTCGTTGACCTCGATAGCTCCCATTCGCCGGTCCATTCGGAGGAAGCGGCGACGACCGCGCCACCTTCCCGTCGGAGCACGAGGCGGACGGCCACCTGTTCGCCTGCGAGAGCGCGTACAGCCGTGATGGCGGCTTCGTTAACCTGCTCGCCGCCGCCGGCCGCGACGAGCTCAACTCCGGCCGCGCTCAGCGCGAGTTCGCGGGCAGTCGTCCGTTCTTCCTGACGAACCAAGCCCGCCATGCGCGCGACGACAAGCAGGAACAGAAGCGCCGAGGCCACGATCAGCACGATCACGTCCGGGTCGCCAATCGCCTGGTAGAAGCGGACGCCGGGCGCGATCAAGCAGGCGCCGGCAAGCAGGCCAAGCCGGAGCGGGGTAAGGCGCGTGCGTGAGTCCAGCGCGGGCTCTTCGAGCGTGCGCATGGACGGGTGAAGCGCTGCTGCGCCCCAGAGGAGGTAGTACGCGATCCAGCCAACGTCGTAGGTGAGCTGGTGGTTGTAGGTGTCAGTGAGGAGGGCAAGCGTGTAGGCGGAGTCGACCGCCAGCAGCGAGACGATGCTGCCGGCGAGGAGGTAGAAGGCTGGTGCCCGCCTGCCCATGTCGACCGCAAGACGCATCGCGGCGGCGAGCAGGAGGATGTCGCCGAGCGGATAGGCAGCCGAAACCACCTTCTCGGGCAGCGTGAGTCCGGACAGGTGAATGTTCGGGGCGACGAGAAACACCCACGAAAGCAGGCTGATCCCGACCGTGAGAATCAGCGAGTCGATCACGCCCGCGCGGTCGCCTTCCGGGTTGCGCCGTCTCACCAGCACCAGGAGTCCGGCGACGAGTGCCGGGTAGACGGTCAGGTAGATGGCGTCCCCAAACGACGGGAACTCGACCTCGGCCCCCATGACCTTCGGGTAGCTGTAGGTGTAGAGGTCGCCGGCGAAGAAGAGGAACTGGCCGACAATGAACAGCACCCAGGCGGCGCGGGCCTTGGGACGGTGCAGATAGATCCCTACCGCGATCGCGATCGACGAGGAGAGGCCAAGCAGATTGATCAGCGGCCCATTCGCCGTCAGCGGCGGAAACCAGAGGTAGGCCGCCGTCAGGACCACGCCTGTAGCCAGGTAGATGATCCAGGCGCGTCCGCGCCAGTCGCGACCCCGGACTCGGCTCATGCCGCGTACGGTGCCCGGGCGCTGGGCCGCAGGTCGAACGTATTGGCGAGCTTGCCGAGAACATCGACGAGCTGTTCGATCTCGCTCTGTGAGTTCGCGGCGGTGATCTGAATGCGGAAGCCGACATCGCTCTTCGGCACGAGCGGGTAGGCGGCGAGGGTGACGTAGATGCCGTTGTCGAAGAGGAAGCGGCCGGCAGCGTCGATGTCCTCGTGACTGGCGAGCGGGACCTCGATGATCGGAAAGCCGGAGCGATTCGGCGTGTGGACTCCAAGGCGATCGAGGCACCGGAGCACCTGGTCGGTCTTGTGCCAGAGGTCACCACGAATCGCGTCGCCTCGGGCTTCGTTGACGTCGAGGCCGCGCAGCACGGTCGCAAGCGAGGCGATGGGAGAGGGCCCTGAATAGAGGTACGGCGGCGCCGCCGTCTTCAGTAGCTCCTTCAGCTCTGTCGGGCAGGCTACGAACGCCGCGAGCGAGGAATACGACTTGGAGAAGCCGGCGACGAGGATGATCCGGTCGTACGATTCGCCGCAGTAGCGGACAACGCTGTTGCCACGGAGGCCGTACGGGCTCACCTCGTCCGGTCCCCGTTCGCCGATGACTCCGAACCCGTGGGCGTCGTCGACGTAGAGCAAAGCGTCGTAGTAGCGCGCGATACGCGCGAAGTCGCTCAAATCGGGCGCGTTTCCGGTCATGCTGTTGACGCCGTCCATGCAGATCAGCCGCGTCGAGGAGCGGTCCTCCCGTAGAAGCCGCTCGAGATCGTCTGGATCTTCGAAGCGGAAGCGTTTGACCTTCGCGCCGCGGGCGGCCGCGAATTGGCAGCCGTCGTAAATCGTCTTGTGCGCGCGGTTGTCGACAAAGATCGTTCCGTCCCCGGCCAGCACCGGAATCACGGACAGATGGATCAGCGTGATCGTGGGGATGACCAGCGCGTCTTCGCACCCAAGAAGCTCGACCAAGCGCTCCTCGATCTGCGGATAGAGCACGGGGCTCCCAAGCATGCGCGACCAGCTCGGATGCGTCCCCCACTGCTCCAGGTACTCGGGGACCGCGGCGATGATCTCGTGGTCGAGGTCGAAGCCGAGGTAGTTGCACGAGGCAAAATCGGCGAGCCACTGGTCGCCAATGCGGATCATCCGGCCGTCGATTTCGTCGATGACGGCGTCCGTCATAGGGTTGGACCGCTCGAGCTCGGCCAGTTCGCTACAGGCCGCAAGCCAGCGATCGATCCATCGAGATGACGCGGTTGGAGCACTGGGACGGGCCGGTCGGTAGACGGCTCTGCGTTCCTCACGAAGTCGCGGGGCCGCGGGCGCGGCCGGTGGCGTCGCCTGCTCGCCAGCCTCCGGCAGAGCCTTGTTCTTCCTCCTGATCACGTACGTACGCTCCTCAACTCGAGGGACCGCAAAAGCGCCGTTCAGAACAACGGTGTTCGCGGACTGGGGCCTGCGCCTCCCTAAAAAGGGGGATCGGCCGGCTTCATCCGCGGTCTAGTGCGGCTTAGGCGTCGTAGCGAAGAGGAGGCCTGGCTCTACGGAGCGGCGGTGAAGCAGGCCTAGGATGCTTCGGCGTCGCTCAGCCCAAAGAACCGGGCTACAGCCGCGGTACGCGTGCTGACACCCAGCTTGGCGTAGATGTTCTCGAGGTGCTTGCCGACCGTGCTTGGCGCCAGCCAGAGTAGGCGCGCGATCTCCGGGTTCGTCTTCCCCCGGGCGACCCAGGCGAGTACCTCTTGTTCGCGAGCGGTCAACTCGATCCCTTCGTGCCTCTCCTCGAGCAACAGGGCGCCGTCAGCTTGCTGCACCGTCAGTCGCCGCTCGCCGCGACGTCGAATCAACGGCTTCGGGTCGCCCGACTCGAGCCACTCGAGGAGCGCAGCCGGAAGCCGTCCATCGCTCCTGGCCGGGAAGAACGCGCGAAGCAGGCGCTCGGTCGGGGGCGAAGCGAATTCGACCTCACCGCCGAGGCCGAGCAGGATGACTCCGCGAGGGTCGTGCTCGTCCACGCGGTCGAGCACGGCGAGCGCCGAGCTCAGTAGCCGACGCGTCCTCGCGGTGAGCCAGATCCGCGCGAGATGCGGCTGCAGCAGATCGAGGAGGAGCCGGTCGCGCTCGGTGAAGTCCCGGCGGCCGCCGCGATCGAAGAGGAACGCCTTCGTGTGCCAGAACGGCGAGGGAATCGACACCTCGAGCAGGTACTCGACGTCCTGGGGTGCGAACCAGTTGTCATAGATCCAGGTCCGGTGCAGCTGGCGCTGGGTCAGGAAGTCGGAGAGCTTGCAAGCGCCGAAGTGTCCCTCCTCCGCCCGGACGCACAGCGGATGCTCCTCCAACAGCACTCGCCAGCGCATGTCGTCATCGAGCTCGAGATCGTCGTCATCGGGCCAGACGACCTTCAGGAGCCTCCGCCGGCGCACGCGATCGAGCTCGCTGTAGGTCACGAAGTCGGCGGGGACGAGACGGCCGAGCTCGGCGAGCAGGTCGGGCGTGAAGGGCTGGTCGCCGCCGATGCTTTCCGCCTCGGCGATGAAGTGGAGCAGCTGCTCCAGGTCGCCTCTCGTGGGTGCTGCCACGAACCTTCAAAGATACGCCGATTCCCGTATGGACTCCACCGGCGGCCGGGCGAAGCATGGGTGGCGGACGAAGCGGCCAGGCCGCTTCCAGCGAGCCGGCCGCCGAAAGGAGGCGAACGATGAACATGATCCCTCAGATCCGCAGGATTCGACTGCTCGGCCTTGTCCTGTGCCTGGCGGCAGGCGTGTTTCTCACAAGCGCGACCGCGTCCCAACCGGCGGCGGGAGCGAACGCCGTTATCGCCTGGAACGCCAATGCCAGCGATGCAACGATCGCTGCCTGCACCCTCGGGGGCTACGGGCCTCAGGAGGCGCGCATGTACGCGATGACGCACGTGGCGATCCACGACGCCCTGAACGGCATCGACCGGCGCTCACGTCCCTATGCGGCGAGCCTGACCGCGGCACCGGGGGCGTCGCCTGAGGCCGCGGTGGCGGCAGCCGCTCGCGACGTTCTGGTCGCGGTTCTCGGCTCGTTCTCGTTCTTCCTCCCTGCGAATTGCGTCAACGCGGGCATCGCCAGCGTGGAAGACGACTACTCGGCTGCGCTCGGCACGATCCCGAACGGGACCGCGAAGACACGGGGTGTCGCGCTGGGACGGGCGGCCGCTGCAGCGATCCTGGCCTTGCGTTCCGCGGACGGCTTCGATACGCCGACGGTGGATCCGAACTACCAGGAGGGCAGCGCTCCCGGCGAGTACCGGTACACGCCGGGCACGCCCTTCGCCTTCGCGCCACATTTGGCCGAAGATCTCACGCCCTTCGTGCTGAAGGACGCTTCGCAGTTCCGGCCAGGCCCGCCGTACTCGCTGACCACCCGCAAGTATGCGGCGGACGTCAACGAGATTCAGCGCCTCGGCGGCGATGACGTCACCACTCCCAGCGCCCGCACGGACGAGCAGACCGAAATCGCCCTGTTCTGGGCCGACACCTCGCCACTCATGTGGAACCGGATCACCCGGGCGGTCTCGTCCGCCGAGGGACTCGATCTCTGGGAGAGCGCCCGAGTGTTCGGCCTGCTGAACCTGGCCCTGACGGATGGCTACATCGGCACCTGGGAAACCAAATACCACTACCGCTTCTGGCGACCGGTTACCGCGATCCGGCTGGCCGACATCGACGGCAACGCTGCCACGAAGGCTGACCCGACGTGGACGCCGTTGCTGGAGACCCCACCGGTCCCGGACTACGACTCCGGGCACGCCGTCGAAGGGGGAACCGCGGCGCAGGTCCTGACGCGCTTCTTCCACACGAACAGGACGAGCTTCTCGGCCTGCAGCCTCACGCTGCCCGTGGGACAGAGGTGCAGCGACCCCTCGCCGACGCTCCGTCACTTCACCAGCTTCTCCCAGGCGGCCGACGAGAACGCGGTTTCCCGCATCTACGTCGGCTTCCACTTCCGGGACGCGGTCGAGACGGGGACGGACCACGGCGAGAAGATCGGCAACCGAGCGGTCAACCACTTCTTGCGGCCCGCGAACTGACAGCCGATCACGCTGACCAGCGAGGCCCCGCCCCAGCGGGGCCTCGCTCCTTTGACGGGCGTCGGGGTCGTCGTCCAGCCGATCCACAACGGCTTCAGCCATCGCGGAGCGGGTTTCGGCTCAACGGAGCGGCGCCGGAGTCGAACCGACCCAGCCGTGGGTTACACGACCTCACCGGTTTTGAAGACCGGTTGGGCCACCGGGCCCGGCCGCTCCGGCGTCGATGCTAGTCTGGCCGCCGCCGTCGTAGGCGCCGCTCGTCGCCGACCCGTAGCGTCACATGGTCGTTGTCGAGCCGCTCGAGGATCGCCTGGGCGGTCTTTCGCGAGGTGCCGAGGAGGTCGCGCGCCCGGGCCAGGGTGATCGTCCCCTCGCGCTCGCACTCGGCGACCACCGCGTTGCGCGCGCGCTCGTACTCGCCGCGGTCGAGCGTGAGCCCGCCCGGGAGGCGCACGAGGCCATCGTCCGGGAGGGTGCGGGGCGGAGCCGGCGCCGGAGGGGGCTCGGGTTCCGGCGCTGCACGCTCGAGCACCGTGGCGGCTCCGAGCGTCTTCTCCGTTCGCAGCAGGAGACGGTCGCCCGGCGCGGCGACCACTTGATCTTGGAGTCGGAGCTGCGTCACGCCGTCGCCGCGGTGAACCCGGGCCGGTGTCGCCGCACTCCCATGGTGTGCGGTGACGCGGGGCGGGAGCGGCTCCAGCTCCTCGAGCGCGACGTCGAGGCGGCGCACGGGCTCGAAGGCACCCGGCTCGACCAGCGCCGTACCTCGCGGAAGCTGCCGCGGCTGGACGCCCGGCAAGGAGACCGCCACCCGCTGGCCGGCGTCGGCCCGCTCGACCGGTGCGTCGTGCACCTCGACGCTGCGCACGCGGACTCGTAGGCCGGCCGGCTCGGCCGCGAGGACGTCGCCGCGGCCGATCGACCCCGACCAGAGCGTGCCGGTCGCGATCGTCCCGATGCCCGTGAGACTGAAGGCGCGGTCGACGAACAGGCGCGCAGGGCCGCCCGAGGATCGAGGGACGACGCGGTCGGCGGCGCGCGCGAGTGCCGCCCGTAGTTCGTCGAGCCCGGTCCCGGCCTTGGCGCTGACCGCGACGACCTCGGCGCCTGGCACGAGGTCGCGCACCTCCTCGATCGCCAGGCCCAATCGCGCGCCGTCCACCGAGTCGGCCTTCGTCACCGCGATCACACCCCGCTCGATACCGAGCAGGCGCAGGATCTGCCGGTGCTCACGCGTCTGCTCGCGCGGCCCCTCCTTCGCGTCCACCACGAGCAGGAAGAGGTCGATGCCCGTCGCCCCAGCCACCATCTGGCGGACGAAGCGCTCGTGCCCGGGCACGTCGATCAGCGACAGCCGCCGCCCGTCGCCGAGCTCGAGCGGCGCGTAGCCGAGGTCGATCGAGAGTCCGCGGGCCTGCTCCTCCGGCAGCCGGTCGGTGTTCTTTCCGGTCAGCGCCTCGACGAGCCAGGTCTTGCCGTGGTCGACGTGCCCGGCGGTGCCTACCGTGAGCGGCACGCGCGGACCGCCTCTGCGGCTTCGTCCACCTCGGCGTCGGTCAGCGTGCGGCAGTCGAGCAGCAGGCGCCCGTCGCGGAGCACGCCGACGACCGGCGGTTCCGAATCCCTCAGCCCCGCCGCCAGCTCCTCCTCGACGGCGCACGCGAAGCTCGGCAGCTCGGTCAGCGGTAGCGCGCCGCCTCCGACCCGACCGACGGTCTCCTCGACCGTTCCGTCGACGAGCTCCGCAAGCCGTCGCGCCCGCGCCTCAACGGTCTCGGCCGGCTCGGCCAGCATCCGCAGCACCGGAATCTCCCGTAGGGCTCGCTCGGGGTCGAGGTAGAGGCCGAGCGTCCCCTCGAGCGCCGCCAGCGTCAACTTGTCGGCGCGGAGCGCGCGCTGAAGCGGGTGCCGCCTGAGCAATTCGACCAGGTCGGCGCGCCCGACGACGATCCCGGCCTGCGGCCCGCCGAGGAGCTTGTCGCCGGAGAAGCAGACGAGCTCGGCGCCCGCTGCGAGGCTCTCGCGGACGGTGGGCTCGCCGGGCACGTCGACCAGGACGCCCGAGCCGAGGTCATCGACTAGCGGCAGCTGGTGCCGCCGGGCGACTTCTGCCAGCTCGGCGACGGAGGGCAACGAGGCGAAGCCGACGACGCGGAAATTCGACTGGTGGACGCGCAGCACGAGCGCGGTCTCAGGCCCGATCTCGCGCTCGTAGTCCGCCGCGCGCGTGCGGTTCGTCGTCCCGACCTCGACGAGTCGCGCACCCGAGCGGGCGAGCACATCGGGGATCCGGAACCCGTCGCCGATCTCGATCAGCTCACCGCGGGAGACGAGCACCTCGCGACCCTCTGCGAGCGCGGCGAGCGCCAGCATCACGGCCGCGGCGTTGTTGTTGACGACGAGCGCGGCCTCCGCGCCGGTCAGGCGGCGGAGCAGCCCGGCAACGTGGTCCTGGCGCGAGCCACGGGATCCGGTCGTGAGGTCGTACTCGAGGTTCGAGTAGCCCCGGCCGACCTCGAGCACTCGGTCGAGCGCTGCGTCGGCCAGCGGCGCCCGCCCGACGTTCGTGTGGACGACGACCCCAGTCGCGTTGATCGCGCGGCGGAGCGCGGGGCGCCGGGCCGCCGAGAGCTCGGCCTCGAGCCGCTCACGCAGGTCGCCGGGCTCGAACCCAGCTCGGATCTCCTCCCGGGCGCGCGCCAGGACTGTCCGCGCGGCGTCGACCGCAAGCGGATCCTCGACCGCCCGCGCGAGTTCGTCGACGGAGGGCAGGTCGCGGAGCTGCACGGCCTACTGTGCGTCGGCCTTGCGAGGTTCGGCGGGCGACTCAGCCGTCCGCTCCTCGTAGAGGCCGGTCACGATCCGGGCCGCCTCTTCGGGATCGTCGGTGACGTAGAGGAGGTCCTCGTCCTCCTCGTCGATGTAGCCGGCGGGGAGGACGCGCTCCTGGATCCAGCCGAGCATCCCCTCCCAGTGCTCGCGACCGAGGAGTACGACGGGGAAGTTCAGGACCTTGCCCGTCTGAATCAGCGTCAGCGCCTCGAACAGTTCGTCGAGCGTGCCGAAGCCGCCGGGGAACATGATGAAGCCCTCGGCCGCCTTCACCAGCATCGTCTTGCGCGCGTAGAAGTGCTTGAACGTGACGCCGATGTCGATGTACGGGTTCGAGCTCTGCTCGTGCGGCAGGTCGATCGCGAACCCGACCGAGAGCCCGCCCGCCTCCTGCGCGCCGCGGTTCGCCGCCTCCATCACGCCCGGACCGCCACCGGTGACGACGGCGAAGCCGGCCTCCGCGACGCGGCGCCCGACGTCCTTGGCCTGCTTGTACACGGGATCGTCTTCGCGGACGCGCGCCGAGCCGAAGATCGTCACGGCCGGCCGGTCGATCGAGTCGACGGCCTCGAAGCCCGTCCGGAACTCCTCCGCGATCAGGAAGACGTTGCGCGGGAGGTTGCCGTCGTGTGCTTCGAGAATTCGCTGGTCTTCCATGGCTGCCTAGAAGGTGCGTTCGATGTGCGTGGCGCTCATCGCCAGGACGAGCAATGCCGCCAGACCGAAGTATGCGACGGCGGCCGTGACACGCTGCCACGGCTTGACCTGGTAGTAGCCCGCGGCTTCAGGCGTCCCGCGCTCCTGCCAGCGGCGCCAGAGCTCCATGCCGACGAAGAGCAGGATGACGATCAGGATCGGGTTCGGAGCGACGAAGACGAGGCCGAGCAGCACCAGGAAGCCCAGTAGCCACAGCACGGGATGAATCGCGGAGACGATCCGCCCGCCGTCCAGCGGCACCACCGGCAGCAGGTTGAAGAGGTTCAAGAAGAAGCCGGTGAAGGCGAGCGCGCGCAGCAGGTCGGAGTCCAGTTGCTCCCCGGCGAGCCAGACAACGGCGGCGCCGAGCGAGCCGAGGATCGGGCCTGCGATCGCAACCTCCGCCTCGCGCCAGGCGTCCAGCGGGTTCTCCTTCAGCAGGATCGCGGCGCCGAGGAAGGGGATGAACACCGGCGCGCCCACGTCGAGCCCTTGGCGCCTGGCCTCGACGTAGTGCCCGAGCTCGTGCACGAGGATCAGCAGGACGAAGCCGACGGCGAACCGCCAGCCCCAGATCCACGCATAGGCCGCGATCGACACCAGCATCGTCGCCGAGGTCGTGAAGAGCTTGAACTTGAAGATCGCGGCCGCGAGGAACTTGAGCTTCCAGATCAGGACGCCGAGCGCGACGAACGGCGCGGTGAGCTTCCGGAGGATCCGGAAGCGCGGCTCGGGCGCGACGGGGCCCCATTCGCTCGGCTCGTAGGGATCGTAGGTCGAGTCGAGCTCGTACGGATAGGACTGCCGCCGCTCTTCGCCCTCTTGCTGGGGCCTCGGCTGGCTCACTTTCGCATCGTAGCTCCGGGGCTCTGTCATGAAACTGCGCCGATCCTGCGCCGAGAGCGTTTCGGCGGCGGTTACTCGCACTCCTCCCGCGCTAGACCGGACGGTAGTCAGCAAACGGAGGAGGAACCGTGTTCAGAGTCACAGCGTCGGTCTTGTTGGTCGGCGCCTTTAGCGCGCTCGCGCTTCTCGGCGGGACCGCCTGGTCGGCCGCGGGGCGGGACGGAGCCGAGGCGAAGAAACCCAAACCGCGAGTGATCCGTGGGCCGCGTGGGCCTCGTGGCCTCCGCGGCCCTAGGGGATTGTCGGGGCTCGAGGGCTTGTCGGGCCCGGTGGGCCCGGCCGGCCCGCCGGGGTCTGTCGGTCCGGCTGGGCCAGCGGGGCCGGCTGGCCCGGCGGGTCCCGCCGGGCCAAGTGCCGCGAGGTTCTCGCTCGACGTCGCCGCCGGGACGGTCGAGACCCAAGTCCTCAGCCTCGGCGGCCTTGTCTTGCGGGGAGCCTGCAGCGCCGGGGGCGACCTGTCCTTCGAGGCGAGCTCGACGGCGAACAACGCTCGCGCGCGTGCCTCCGTGATCTCGGCGGGGGCGCCGGACAAGGCCGCGTACGACGAGGACGACGACCTCGACTCGACCGACGGCTTCGACTTCGTCGGAGCAGACGACGACGATGCGATGGGGACGATCGTCTACCGGTCGGCGACCGGGGCTTCGACAGTGACTGCCGACTTCATGGTCGAGCAGTACTCGGTCGGTGGCGCTGCGCGCTGCCTGATCGCAGGGACGGCGGTGGTCGCCTTGTAGTCGCCGCTACGGGATCGGAAGGTCGACGGCGCGACCGTCGGCCTCGATGACCGGCTCCGAGAAGACGCAGTCGACGTGGATCGTGGCCTCGTTGTCGCCCCCGTAGGAGCCGGTGTTGCGCCCGATTGCGACGTGGGCCGTGTGCGCGGCCTTCTCGTCGAGCATCACGTGCCCGCGCGGCTTCAGGGCGGGGTGGAGCCCGATCCCGAGCTCGGCGATCACATCCGCGCCGGTGCCGGCATCGGCGACGAGCTCGCGGAGCATCTGCGCGGCGCGGCCGCCCTCGATCGACGTTACGCGGCCGCCCTCGAACCGGAGCGTCACCGGCTCGTCGACGAGACCGTCGACCGTGTACGGGATCGTGAGGTCGGCGACGAGCACGCCGTCGGCACCGTCCTTCAGCGGCGCGACGAAGATCTCGCCGCCGGGGAAGTTCGAGCCGTCGCCGGGCTCGAGTGGCTTCGCGTCCGTAAGCCACGGACGTCCCTCGACGCGAAGCGTGAGGTCCGTTCCTGCGCGGCCGGTGATCCGCACCTCCTTCGAGCCCTCGAGCTGCTCGACAAGGCGGCGCGCGGGCTCGGAGAGGTCCGGCTGCGGCTGGGACAGCTCGCCCTCGAGCAGCTCGGGCGTGATCAGCCCCATGTAGATCTGCCGGCCGCCGTGACCGGTCATGGTCTCGAGCACCTCGAAGCGCGCGGCCGCCTCGTCGCCGATCGGCTCGGCCGCGAGGAAGATGCAGAGCGTCGACTCCTTGGCGCCCTCGATCACACCGGGCGGCGCGTGTCGGAGCGGCCGGTTCGTGCCGGTCCAGAGCTCGAGCCGTGGCTGCCCGCCGGCCTGCTTGACGGCGTCCGCGAGCTGTGACCCCTGCTCGACGAGCGGCTCGTCGACCATCACGAGCACCCGCTCCCCGGGCTCGAGCCGCGAGGCCTCGATCAGGTTCTTTCGCCAGCCGGAGATCTCGTCGTCCATCGCGGCATCCTGCCGAAAAGAACCCGGACACCGTCGAATCGGAGGGTCGCACCGACAGGGGCGTCCGGCAGTCCCCTCAGACTCCCGCCTGGCACGGGCACTAACACTAGAAGGGAGATCAAGGTGAAAAAAAGCATCGCGCGACGCCTCCGGGTGTCGCCGGCATTGATCGTCGCCATGTTGGCGTTGTTCGTTGCGCTGACTGGTACGGCGGTTTCGGCCACATCGGCTCTGATCACCGGCAAGCAGATCAAGAACAGTTCGATCACGGGAGCCGATGTGAAAAACAAGTCGCTGACGCCGAAGGACTTCAGGGGGTCAGTGCGGGGACCGCGCGGCCTAACCGGCCCAAAGGGCGACAAGGGTGACAAAGGAGACAAGGGCGATCCTGGTGCACCGAACCCAAACGCCGCGAATTCAGAGCTTCTCGACGGCTTGGATTCGACGCAGTTTCAGAAGGTTCCCACGGCGCCGCAACATCTTGTGTATCCCGGCTCGGCGGTGATTGACGGTGATGGAGCCGGACGCGTTGGGACCTTTGTGACGCAGACGGGGGCTACGACGAATCGCCAGTGGTGTACCCGCACTGGCGGCGGCGGCTTTGACTACATGCCTGTCGAGCTACCGCAGGGAGCGGTCGTCACAAGCATCACGGCGAACTACGGTGATGATGGCGCCACGTCGACATCCAACGGAACCGCCTACCTCACACGGATGTCGCTCTTCGGCTCTGGAGGCGTTTACCGCGACGTATTCGTCGACTCGCTGCCCGACAATGCAAGCGCGGGCTCGCTCTCGTCCGCCACAGACTCGACGCCGACCTCCGTCGCCGAGGCAACGATCGACAACACGAAGTACACGTACAACATAATCCTCGACCTGGCCACTGGGTCGGCTATTTGTGCGGTCGATGTCACGTATACGGTTGCGCCAGGGTTCGACGCCGCGGCCGTGGACCGGGAAACTCACCCGTCAACGCAGTCGACACTGCCTTAGCTCCACTTGGCAGAGACATCGCGTCAGGCCTTGCGTGGAAAACGCAAGGCCTGA
>DATDKA010000040.1:0-15021 GCA_036520235.1 Gaiellaceae bacterium | reverse complement strand
CGCCGGTCCGCTGTACGACGAGGAGGGCATTCTCTACGCCGAGCTCGTCGCCGATCGGCGGCTCGAGGAACGCCAGCGCTTCGATCCTGTCGGGCACTACCACCGGCCCGATGTTCTCCGACTGAAGGTCCGGCGCACCCGCGTATAGGAGCGTTCGACGCAATGCGGCTGTGCCGCAGCATCACCTCGAACGCTTCTAGAATGCAGAGATGGTCGAGATCATCTTCCTGATGCTCGTCCTCAAGCTCCCGATCCTCTACCTGGTCGGGGTCGTGTGGTGGGCTGTCCGGGCCGAGCCGCGCCCGCCCGAGCCGGCAGCGCTCGTCCCCGCACCCGACCGCGCGCCGCCGAAGCCGAAGCCCGACAGCCGGTCGCGGCGGCCGCCTCGTGGCGGGCCTCATAGCGGTGGCCGCGTCGAGCGTCGGCCTGGCACGATTCGCACCGGGTGAGCACCGTTCCATCGACCACGCGCGACCGTCCGGCGGAAACGGTCGCCGGTTTCCTTGCTGCCATCGCGATGGTCGGCGGCGCGATCGCCGTCGCCTACCGGCCGGTCCCGATCGGGATCTTCTCGATCTTCGTCGGCCTCGTCGCCGCCGCACTGGCGGACCGGAACCGGCGCCTCGCGGCGGCGGGAGTCGCCGTCGCCTCCTGCGGCTTCCTCGCCGGGATGATCGTCGGCGTCATCACCTCCCGCCCGCTCTGGTAAACCGACCCTGGAGGGGGATCCGGCGGTGCTAGAAAGAAGTCTGCATCGTGGCTGAGGTAGACGGACTCAACACGGGTTACGCACGCGCGCTGCTCGACGAGTACCTGGAGAATCCGGAGGGCGTCCCTTCCGAGTGGCGCGCCCTGTTCGAAAGCGGCGACAGCGACCTCCTGGCGCAGCATCCGGGGGTGGCGCGGCTCGTGGAGCTGCTGCGCGCGGCGGAGGACGGGCACGCGACCCCCGTGATCGAGGCGGCCCCGCCCGTCCCGACGGCGCCGGAGCCCGCCCCCGAGGTCGACGACGAGCTCGTCGGGGGCGTCGCCGCGGCGATGGCGCTCGTGAAGGCGCACCGGACGCACGGACACCTCGCGGCGCACCTCGACCCGCTCGGCTCCGAGCCCGTGGGTGATCCCGCACTCGAGCCCGAGCGGCTCGTCCCGGCGCTCACGCCGGAGCTCCAGCGGCGCATTCCGGCGCGTCTACTCCGCGTCTACTTCCCCGGCAAGACGCTCGAAGACGTCCTCCCGCAGCTCCAGGAGACCTATTCCGGGACGAGCGCCTACGAGATCGAGCACATCTCCGACCACCAGGAGCGCGTCTGGCTCCGCCAGGCGATCGAGTCCGGGACGTACCGCGTTCCGCTCTCCGCCGACGAGAAGCGGCGGCTGCTGACGCGCCTGACCGAGGTCGAGGGCTTCGAACGCTACTTCCGCCGCGCTTTCCTCGGCCAGAAGTCGTTCTCGATCGAAGGTCTCGACGCCCTCGTCCCGATGCTCGACACGACGATCGAGCTCGCGGCCGAGGACGGCGCGCACGAGGTCGTGATCGGGATGGCGCACCGTGGCCGGCTCAACGTCCTGGCCCATGTGATCGGGCGGCCGTACGAGACGATCCTGCGGGAGTTCGAGGGCGAGCGGACGCTCGAGGCGCTGCCGTCCCAACCGGCAGGCGCGAGCGGCGACGTGAAGTACCACCTCGGCGCGGAGGGGCGCCGCAAGACGCCGTCCGGCGACATCACCGTCGCGCTTGCGGCCAACCCGAGCCATCTCGAGGCCGTCGATCCCGTCGTCGAGGGCGTCGCGCGCGCCGAGCAGACCGACCGCTCCACTCGGGAAGGCCTCCACGACGAGCGGGTGGCGCTGCCGCTGCTGATCCACGGCGACGCTTCGTTCCCGGGCCAGGGGGTGGTCGCGGAGACGTTCAACCTCCAGAACCTGAGCGGTTACTCCACCGGCGGGACGCTTCACATCATCGCCAACAACCAGGTGGGCTTCACGACCGATCCCGCCGACGGGCGATCGACCCGCTACTCGAGCGACCTCGCGAAGGGCTTCGACGTCCCCATCGTCCACGTCAACGCCGACGACCCGGAGGCGGCGGTCTATGCGATCCGCCTGGCTCTCGCCTTCCGGCGTCGCTTCGGGCACGACGTGGTCGTGGATCTCGTCGGCTACCGCAGGCTCGGCCACAACGAGGGGGACGAGCCCGCATACACCCAGCCGCTGATGGTCGAGCGGATCGAGCAACACCCGACGGCGCGCGAGCAGTACGCGGCGCGCCTCGCCGGCGAGGGTGTGATCACGCAGGAGGAAGCCGACGCGCTCGTCGCCGAGGTGACGAACGCGCTGCGCGCGGCCCACGAAGCGCTGAAGGCGTCGTTCGGGGCACCGGCGCAGCCGCCGCACGAGGGAACCCCGCGGACGAACGGCTCGGACGTGGTCACTGCGGTCGCCGAGAGCCGGCTTCGCCAGCTGAACAGCGAGCTGCTCGAGGTCCCCGAGCGCTTCACCGTACATCCCAAGCTCAAGCGGCAGCTCGACCGTCGTGTCGAGGCGATCGACCAGGGCACGATCGACTGGGGCCATGCGGAGGGGCTCGCCTTCGCGAGCCTGCTCGTCGAGGGGATCCCGATTCGTCTGACCGGCCAGGACACGGAGCGCGGGACGTTCTCGCACCGCCATCTCGTGCTCCACGACCCGGGCAGCGGGGAGCAGTACACGCCGATGAAGAACCTCGAAGAGGGGCAGGCGGCGTTCGAGGTGTACAACTCGCCGCTCTCGGAGTACGCCGCCGTCGGGTTCGAGTATGGCTACTCGGTGGCGGCGCCGGAGGCGCTCGTCGTCTGGGAGGCGCAGTACGGCGACTTCGTCAACGGCGCGCAGATCGTCACCGACCAGTTCATCGTCTCGGGGCTCTCGAAGTGGAGCCAGACCACGCGGTTGACCCTGCTCCTGCCACACGGCTACGAGGGGAACGGCCCGGAGCACTCCAGCGCACGGCTGGAACGGTTCCTGCAGCTTGCGGCCCAGGAGAACATCCGGATCGCGAACCCGAGCACGTCCGCGCAGTACTTCCACCTGCTCCGCCGCCAGGCGCTCGACCCGAGCGCGCGGCCGCTCGTGGTGATGACGCCGAAGGGCCTGCTGCGGCTGAAGGAGGCGGCCGGGTCACTGGAGCAGCTCGCCGACGGCCGGTTCGAGCCGGTGCTGGACGACCAGATCGACCACGGCGGCGTCCGCCGCCTCGTGCTGAGCTCGGGGAAGGTCTACTACGACATCGCCGGGCACGAGGAGCGCCAGAACCACCCTGAGATCGCGCTCGCCCGGGTGGAGCAGCTCTACCCGTTCCCGGTCGAGGGGGCTCGGGCGCTCGTCGAGTCGTACCCGGACCTCGATGAGGTCGTCTGGGTGCAGGAGGAGCCGCAGAACATGGGCGCCTGGCGGGCGATCCGCCACCGGCTCGAGGAGTCGACCGGCGGGCGGGTGCCGCTCCGCTACGTCGGCCGGCCGTGGCGGGCGAGCCCGAGCGAGGGCTACCCGACGGCGCACCTGCGCGAGCAGGAGCGGATCGTCAAGGAAGTCCTCTCCTAGCGGGGCCGCGCCGACGCGTCGCGCGCCGCGTCGCGCATCCGCCGCGCTTCCCGCGTGAGCCCGCGGGCGATCACCGGCGCGTGCGTCCGTAGCTCGCGCAGCATCCGCTTGCGGTGTCGCTTGGGAATGCGTCGCCAGAGGTCCCAGGCGGTGAGGGCGATTCCCCACCAGCCCATCCGTCTGGCCATGAGATACCGGGCGCGCGGCACCCGCGCACCCTAGCTACTCGTCCTTGCCGTTGCCGCCGCCGGCGCCGTTGCCGCCGGCGTGATCGTCGGCTTGGTTCGAGCCACCCTCGTCGTCTCCGTGGCCCTGGCCGTGGCTCTGGTCATGGCCGTTCCCGTTGCCGTTTCCGTGCTCCTCGTGACCCCGCCCGCGCCCGTGGTCATCGTCGTCCTGGTCGCGATCGTCGTTGCCCTGCTTCTCTTTCTTGTCCTTCTTCGGCTTCTTCGCCTTCTTCGGCTTCTTGTGCTTGCCGTGTGTGTCGGCGAGGACGACCTTCTCGGCAGGGGGAGCCGGAGGCGGCTCCGCGGGAGGCGGTTGCTCCACCGGGGGCGGTGGAGCCGGGCTCGGGGGCGGTGGGGGCGTGGGCTTCGCGACCGGTATCGGCTTCGGCCTCGGCTTCGGCTCGGCCTGGGGCAGGGGCTCCTCGGGCGAGCTCGTGGGGCCTGGAGCCCGCACGAGCACGGGGGGATCGACGACGGGCGCAGGTTGTGGCGTCGGTCTACCGCCCCGGCGCGCAGCGCGCGCGTCGGCTGCGAGGGCGGCCTCGACGTCCGGCGAGACACGCACGACGGTCTCCCGCGACGGCTTCGCCACGTTCGGCGTGCGCACCGGCGGAATCGCCTCCTGGCGCGCGACGACCTGTCCGGGCACGTTGAGCAGGCCCGCGAGTGCGGTGCCGAGCAGTAGGCCCGTCAGAACGTGAACGAAAGTCGGCCTCATGTTCCTCCCCTCGGCCGCCGACAAGAGTCTGTGCAAGGAGGTATCGGAAACCACACGGGGTGTCTTGAGGGGTAATTGTTGGGCAGTTTCAAGCTCAAGCTGGTCGTCTATTTCTCGGTGATCTCGCTGTTGCCGTTCGCGGCTGCGTTCAGCGGGTTGCAGTCGATCACGGACAGCAACGAGACCCGGCGGGTCGACGGGATCCTCGAGACGAGTGTCAGAGCCGGTCTCGCGCAGGTGGGCGACGAGGTGACCCGGTCACAGCGGCGGGCCACCGAGCTCGCGGCGGATCCCGCCTTCCAGCGCGCGCTCTCGAAGCGCGACCGCCATGCCCTCGGCCACCTGCTCGCGGGTCGGCCGAACGTGGTGGTCGACGGAGGGCGCGGCCTGACCGTCGGCTCGCTCACCCAGCCCGCAATCGCCCGTGCCGTCCGCGTCCAGGGACGCCGCGGGCGCGTGGGCCGCGTCGTCGCAGGGGTACCGCTGGACGATCGGCTGGCGCGGAGCCTACGCCGCCGGGTCGGTCTCTCGAACGGGAGCCAGATCGCGCTGGTGCGCTCGGGCTGGATTTCGGGCGCCAGCGGCGTCCTCTCCGGACGCGTCAGCGCGTCGACCAGCCCGACGAAGGTCGCGGTCCGTGGGCGGGAGTTCCGAGCTCTGGCCTCGGAGCCGCTCGTCGACCACCGTGACGTCAGGCTGCTCGTCCTAACGCCCCAGGATCGGATCGACGCGTCGACCGACTGGGCGCAGTCGCGGATCTTCGTCGCGATGCTGTTCGTGCTCGTGCTGATCGCGGTCGTCGCGTATCTCGAGGGCCGTTCGATCGTCCGCAGCCTCTCTCACGTCGCCGACGCCGCGCGCGGGATCGCCCGCGGCCGCCTCGGCGACCGCGTTCGCATCCGCGGCCGCGACGAGTTCGCGTCGCTCGGCCGCACCTTCAACGAGATGGCCGACCAGCTCGAAGCGCGTCTGCGCGAGCTGGAGGAGGAGCGCCGGCGCGTCCGCGAGACAATTCTTCGCTTTGGCGAAGCGCTCGCCGCCACGCACGACGTCGACCAGCTGCTTCGGGTGATCGTGGAGACGGCCGTCGAGTCGACGGGCGCGACGCTGGGGCAGCTGGTCAACGGCGACCGCGTGCTCGTCGAGCATGGGGAGACCGCCGGCCCCGCACGGATGGAGTTCCCGCTGACCGCCGGGCGTGAGAGCTTCGGCTCGCTCATCCTCTACGGCCCCTCATTTACGTCCGAGCAGCGCGAGAGCG
This sequence comes from Gaiellaceae bacterium, assembly GCA_036520235.1. GTDB lineage: Bacteria > Actinomycetota > Thermoleophilia > Gaiellales > Gaiellaceae > JACDAN01. Next base: position 9,236 of record DATDKA010000040.1, on the reverse strand, counting down.
CGGGCTGGCTCGTCGGGCACGCCGTGATCGCGCTCTCGAATGCCCAGCGCCACCGGACGGTGGAGCAGCAGGCGCTCGTCGACGGGCTGACGGGGCTCGCCAACCGCCGCCTCTGCACTGCTGCCCTCGAGAAGGAGATCGCCCGGGGCGAGCGCTTTGGCGAGCCACTCGCGCTCGTGCTCGCCGACATCGACGATTTCAAGCGGATCAACGACCGTTGGGGCCATCCCACGGGTGACGAAGTGCTGAAGGCCTTCGCGGCGACGCTCTACGAGAGCGTCCGCGAGATCGATCTCGCCGGCCGGTGGGGTGGCGAGGAGTTTGCCCTGCTCCTGCCCGGCACCGATCTCGCCGGTGGCCGCGAGCTCGCCGAGCGCGTGCGCCAGGCTCTCGAGGCGCAGGAGGTCACGGCCCCCGACGGCGAGACCGTCCGCGTCACCGCCAGCTTCGGCGTCGCCTCGTTCCCGGAGGCGGAGACGCAGGATCAGCTTGTCGCGGCCTCCGACGGCGCGCTCTACGAGGCGAAGCGCAGCGGAAAGAACCGGGTTGTCAGCGCGCCCTCGCTTGCCGTCCGGGCGCCCGGGTACTCCTGAACGGCGTTAGAATCCCCCGCCGTACGCGTCCCGTCCCAGATCACTAGGAGAAAATGTCAGTCGAAACATCGTCACTGTTCGCCAGCGTCATCCAAGACCACCTCGAGCTGAAACGCCGCAATGCCGAGCTCGAGGGCAACATGCCCATCGACGGCTACCGCGTCGAGGATCCTTTCGAGAACCACCCGCTCTTCAAGACCGAGGAGCAGGCGCGCATCGAGGACACCCTCGACGGACATCACGGTGTCGCGACCGTGGAGCAGGTGGTTCCCGAGCCATCAAGCGAAGAGCGCCCCTCCGAAGAAGGTCTTTGGGGCCGCTCGCGCGACTTCGACTGGGGGGACTAGTCGAGGGCGCGAACGGCGCCCCGCACCCAGGTTTGGCCGCACACTGAGGGGGTAGGCTCCCGACGTCCGAGAGAGCGAGACGAAGAGGAGCCGCCATGCGAAAGCTCGTGACCTACGCCGGCCTGGGCGCCGGCCTCGTGTACTTCTTCGACCCGCAGCAGGGTCGCCGCCGCCGGGTCATGGCGCGCGACCGCATCGTCGCGTTCTTCCGGCGTCAGCTGCGCCAGGGAGGGCAGATCGCCGGCTCCGCCTCGAGCCAGGCGACCGCGCTGAAACAGAAGGCGACGCACCGCCAGGAGGAGCCCAAGCCGCAGCCGGACGACGTCACCTTGGCGCGGAAGGTGGAGACGGAGATCTTCCGCGACGCGGAAATCCCGAAGGGTCAAATCAACGTCAACGCGGAGAACGGCACGGTCTACCTTCGCGGCGAGGTCGGGCAGCCGGAGCTGATCAAGGATCTCGAGGAGCGGACCCGGAAGGTGCAAGGCGTCCAGCAGGTGGAGAACCTGCTGCACACGCCGGGCACCGAGGCGCCGACGAGGTCGACCTAGCTGCTGTTGCGCCGCTCGGCGATCCGCCAGAGCGGTAGGCCCCACCAGAACCAGCAGAAGAAGATTGCGGTACCCACGGTCACGGCGGCCGCAGCAGCTGGGTGGAAGAGCAGGTCGGTGACGAGGTAGACCGCACCGCCGAGCGCCAGCGTCAGGAAGGCCATCCCGCCGATCGACAGCCGATTCGCGGTCCTGAGCAGCCGCTCCTTGTCGCGCTGGCGCCACTGGAGGCGGTGGTGCACGGAGGGAGCGATCAGGAGCGCGGTCGCGAGCGTGGTGCAAATGAACGTCCAGAAATAGACCTGCCGCTGCTCGTTCGTGACGTTCTGGAACTGGTTCGTGAACGGGACCGTCAGGAGGAAGGCGAAGAGCACCTGCACGCCGGGGAGCACGACCCGGAGCTCGTTCAGGAACTCGATCAGCTCCCGGTTGAGTCGTTCCTCCCGGTCCTCGCCGTTCGTGCCGTCGCTCACCGGCGGGATTGAATCGAAACGACGGCCGGCGCGGCGACGTGGTCGACTTGGAGCGTCGTGTGCTCGATCCCGTACTCGCGCAGCAGGACCTCCTCGAGCTCCCGTCGCCGCGCGTGGCAGTCGTCACCACGCTCGACCAGGACGTGCGCCGACATCGCATGGAATCCGGAGGTGATCGTCCACACGTGGAGGTCGTGGACGTCCACCACACCCGGCATTTCGGCGAGCCGCCGCCCGAGCGCTGCGGCGTCGATGCCCCTCGGCGCCCCCTCGAGCAGGATGTGGACGGAGTCGCGCAAAACGGTCCACGAGCTGGCGAGCACGAGGAAGGCGATCACCACGCCGGCGATCGGGTCGGCGTACTCCCAGCCCGTGACGAGGATCACGAAGGCCGAGACGAGGACGCCGACGGAGCCGAGCGCGTCCGCCAGGACGTGCCGCAGCGCAGCGCGCGTGTTCAGCGTGTCGCGGCCGTGCCGGTGGAGCAAAAGCGCGGCGACGAGGTTCACGGCGAGCCCAAGCACGGCGACGAGCGCGACCCAGCCGGCCAGCACGTCCGGCGGGCTCGAGAAGCGCTGCCAGGCCTCGATGAAGATCCAGATCGCGAGTGCGACGAGCACAACGCCGTTCGCGAGCGCCGCGAGAATCTCGGCGCGCTGGTACCCGAAGCTCCGCTCAGGCGTGCTCGGGCGGCCCGCGAGCCAAACGGCGAACAGGGCGAGTCCCAGCGCGAGGTTGTCCGAGAGCATGTGGGCGGCGTCGGCGAGGAGCGCAAGGCTGCCCGTGGCGATTCCGCCGACCACCTCGACGAGCGTGAACGCCGCCGTCAGACCGAGGACAACGGCGAGGACGCGGCGGTTCTGCGCCCGAACGTCGTGTAGGTGATCCACGCCCGGAGGATAGTTGGGAGAATCCGCGCGATGGATGTCCGGGAGAAGATGAAGCTCGAGGTCGACCCGGCCGAGGTCGAGGCCGTTTACGAGCTTTGGAAGCAGCACTCGATCGCCGAGGACAACCGCGACATCGCCGGGCTGCTCGCGACCCTGACGGACGACTGCGTCTACACGATCGCCGGCGAGAGCGAGCGGTGGGAGGGGCACGAGGGCGCCACGCGCTTCTACACCGGGCTGCTCACGGCGTTCCCTGACATCAAGTTCGACCTGACGGACATCGTCGTCGGCCCGCAGGGAGTCTGCGAGGAGGCGCAGGTGACGGCGACGCACGAGAGCGACTGGCTCGGCTACCAGGCGAGCGGCGAGCGGGTCGACTTCCGCGTCGTGATCTTCTTTCCGTGGGACCCGCAGCGGCGGCTCTTCCGCGGCGAAAAGGTGTACGTCCAGGCCGACGGGCTAAGTCCCGGCACGGCCCTCGACGCCAAGTAACAAGTTGTTACAAGCGCACCCGGGCCGCCTGGACAGAAGCGGGTTCGATCGGCTGTGCCGGGCCGCCGACCCAAGTAACAAGTTGTTACAAGGACTCGGAGCGCCGACCCGTCCGGCCCTGCCGTACCATGCCTCGCGCATGGCGACGACGCAGCGCACCGACGCGACGACGGAGCACGCGGCGCCCATCCGGCCCGCGCCGGAGGTCTACCGCTACTACGAGCTCGCGAAGAAGCGCGAGTGGCAGGTGCGCGACATGCCGTGGGACGATCTGCCACCCGTCCCGCAGACGAGCGGGACGAAGGAGAAGCAGACGCGCCGGCAGGACATCTGGCGCTCGGTAATCACTCAGCAGCTCCAGGCTGATTCGCTCGCGGTCGAGATGGCGGCCCAGCTCCTCGAAATGGCGCGCCACCGTGAGGCGAAGCTCTACTACTCGACGATGGCGCAGGACGAGGCGCGCCACGTCGAGGCCTGGCTGCGCCTGATCGACATGTCCGGCGGCCCGACCGAGCGCGACCCGTACCTCGACCAGCTCGCGCAGATCTTCCTCGGCTTGGACTCGCTCGAGGAGAAGGTCTTCCTGATGCAGGTGTTCTTCGAGCGGATGATCATCCCGCGCTTCCGGCTGATCGCCCGGGCCTCCCGTGGGACGCTCCTCGAGGACCTCTGCAACCGCCTGACGATCGACGACGGCATCCACCACGGCTCGGGCATGGCCTACGAGAAGCTGCTCCTTCGGGACGCGTCCAAGCAGACGAAGGACAAGATGATCAAGGGCGCACAGAAGATGCTCCCGATCTTCGCCAACCACGTCCTCTGGCGGCCGAAGGCGCGGGAGTTCGTCGGCGGCGCCATGCGGGAGCGCGACATCGCGCGCGTGCGCCGCGAGATCGAGGAAGGCGTGCGGATCGCCTCCTCGCTCGGGCTCGATGTCAGCGAGATCGAGTACACGATCCCGTAGCACGCCGCACAATTCGGATATGAGCACGCTCGCCCCGGCCGAGGCCGAACTCGAGGTCGAGGAGCCAGCGGACGACGCACACGACGAGCGCCCCTGGGTCGTGATCGTCTGGAACGACCCGGTCAACCTGATGTCCTACGTGACGCTCGTCTTCCAAAAGCTCTTCGGCTACACCCGCGAGCACGCCACCCGGCTGATGCTGCAGGTGCACAACGAGGGCAAGTCGGTCGTCTCTACGGGCACCCGGGAGAAGGCGGAGCTCGACGTCGCCCGGCTTCACGCCTACGGGCTCTGGGCAACGATGCAGCGCGACTGAGTGGGAGTCGCACCCCGGATCTCGCGCGTCCCGGACGGCGTGCGGCTCGACCTCCCCGACGACGAGCGCGACGTGCTCCGTCAGGTTGCAGGCGAGCTGCGGGCGCTCCTCGAGGAGGCGCCGGACGAGCCGGGTCTGCGGCGGCTCTTCCCGCGCGCGCACGAGGAGGATTCGCTCGAGGAGCAGTACCGCGAGCTGACCCGCGACCAGCTCACGTCGGGACGGGACCGCGCGCTCGGCACGATCCAGGAGACGGCCGGAGACACGCTCCTGTCGCTCGAGGAGGCGGACGCGTGGCTGCGCGGGCTGAACGACGCGCGCCTCGTGCTCGGGACTCGCCTCGACGTCACCGAGGACTTCGACTGGGAGGCGGTCGACGTGACACACCCCCAGGCGCAGGAGCTCGCGTTGTACGCGTACCTCTCCTGGCTCCAGGAGCAGCTCGTCGAAGCGATCGCTTCGTGACGCAGACGGTGGCGCCTAGGTGTCTTCGTGCTTCAGCGCCGCCGAGTTGATGCAGTAGCGCTGGCCGGTCGGGTGCGGCCCGTCGGGGAAGACGTGGCCGAGGTGCCCGCCACAGCTCGCACACAGCACCTCGGTGCGAACCATGCCGTAGCTCGCGTCTCGCTCCTCCTCGACCGCATCGTCCGAGGCAGGCGCGAAGAAGGCGGGCCAGCCGCAGCCGGAGTCGTACTTCGTGTCCGAGTCGAACAGCGTCGCGCCGCAGCCGGCGCAACGGTAGGTCCCGGGCTCGAACGTGTGGTCGTACTCGCCGGTGAACGGGCGCTCCGTGCCCTTCTCGCGGAGCACGTGGTACGCCTCCGGCGAGAGCTCGGCGCGCCACTCCGCATCGGTTTTCTGAACCTTGCTCATGCCCCCAGTGTGCCAGCGGCGATTCATCCGGCGGCGGACGAGGTACGTAGGACCCGGAAACGACCACAAGGGGGGAGTTCACTGGTGAGACGCATCACGCTTCTGACGGTGTGGCTTGCGCTGGCGGCGGTCGTGCTCGCGGCGCCGCTGGCCGCGAAAGGGCGTTTTCCTGATCGCATCCCGCTGCCCAACGGCTGGCAGCCGGAGGGGATTGCCATCGGTAAGGGTGGTTCGTTCTACGTCGGCTCGATCCCGACCGGCGCGATCTACCGCGGCAGCATCAAGACCGGAGCCGGCGAACCCTTCATTCCCGGGGGGCCCGGCCGGGCCGCCACCGGCCTAGAGCTCAACCACGGCCGTTTGCTCGTCGCCGGTGCCATGACCGGCAAGGCGTTCGTGTACAGCGTTCACACTCGTCAGTTGGTCGCGCAGTACACGCTGACGTCACAGGCGCCGACCTTCATCAACGACGTGGCGGTTGCGCGGGGCGGCGCGTACTTCACCGACTCGCTCCAGCCGTTCCTGTACCGCGTCTCAGGCGGTTCCGTCACGCAGGTGCCGCTGAGCGGCGACATCGTGTATCAGCCCGGCTTCAACGCCAACGGCATCGACGTGACGCCGAACGGGAAGACGCTCGTGATCGTCCAGAGCAATACGGGCAAGGTCTTCACGGTCGACCCGCGATCGGGTCGGACGCGCGAGATCGTCCTGAACGTGCCGGTGACGAACGGTGACGGGATCCTGCTCGACGGGCGGACGCTCTACGTCGTGCAGAACCGCGACAACAAGATCGCGGTGATCCGGCTCGACCACCGCCTGTCGTCAGGCACGGTGATCGGCTACCTGACCGATCCTGAGGACTTCGACTTCCCGACGACGATCGCGGAGTTCGGCAATCGGCTGTATCCGGTGAACGCGCGGTTCACGACCCCGCCGACGCCGGACACGCCGTACTGGGTCGCGAAGGTCGACAAGGCCAAAGGGCACGGCCACGGCAACCGGCGAGGCCACCACTAGCGCAGCAGCTCCCGAAGCCAGCGCCGCGCCTCCATGACGAGCACGGGGTTCGTCTCGAGCGTGTAGTAGGCGAGGGCGACGACGGCCTGCGACGCGGCCCAGCCCCGGGCGCGCGTCCAGGTCGCGTGGTCGATCGAGAGGGCCGAGCGAAAGATCGCTCGGCCCTCCTCGTCCAGCAGCTTCCAGGCGACCATCGCGTCGCACGCCGGGTCGCCGGCGCCGAGGCAGCCGAAGTCGAGGACCGCGCTCAGCCGGCCGTCGCGGACGAGCAGATTCCTGGAGTCGAGGTCGCCGTGGATCCAGACCGGCGGCTGATCCCACGCCGGCGTGGCCAGCGCCTCCTCCCAAATCGCCGTGACTCCGGCGGTGTCGATCTCACCGGCCAGCTTCAGGATTGCGGCGCGAGTGGTTTCCTCCCGCAGAGCCAGTGGGCAACCGCGGTACACGTTGTGCTCGCCGGGGCCCGGGGCGCCGGTGGTGTCGACCCGCTGGAGCGCGGCGACGAATCCGGCCAGATCCGCGGCTGCGCGGCGACTGTCGCTGAGCCGCTCCACCGTCGCGGACTCGCCGTGCAGCCACCGGAACACCGCCCATTCGTAGGGGTACTCGTCGACGGGCCGTCCCGCCGCCAGCGGCAGCGGGATCTCGAGCGGCAGGAGCGGCGCGAGCTGCGGCAGCCACGCGCACTCCTTCTTCAGGCCGAGCTCGGAGCGCTCCCGGCCGGGCAGGCGCGCGACCAGGTCGTCGCCCAGCCGGTACAGGATGTTGTCCGTGCCGCGCTCCGCGACCGGCTCGATCGGCAGGCCGGCCCACTGCGGAAACTGGTCCGCGAGCAGACGGCGGACGAGCGCGACGTCCGTCTCGACCTCGTCGGCGTGCATCTTCTGCGCGGGCACGAGCGCCTACCGTACGGAACCGGCTGCGTCCGCCGACCGCCGTAAGCTGGCGCGATGGCGTCGGTGCTCGCGCTCATCGCCGCGTTCCTCTTCGCACTCGCCGCTGCGCTGCAGCAGAAGGGCGCCCTGAATCTTCCGGAGGTCTCGCTCCGGAGCCCGGCGTCGCTTGCCCGCCTCGCCGGGCAGACGATGTGGCTGATCGGCACGCTGGCGCTCCTCACCGGCTACGTGTTCCAGGCCGCGGCGCTCGATCGTGGGCGGCTCGCGATCATCCAGCCGCTCCTCGTCACGACCGTCGTGTTCGCGCTTCCGCTCGGCTACTTCCTCACGAGCCAGGTGGTCGGGCGGTTCGAGGTCGTCGGATCGGCTGTGATCGTGCTCGGTCTCGCGCTGTTCGCGCTCTTCGGCGACCCGGCGGGTGGCAAGGAGAATGCGCCCGGGAGCGAGTGGGCAATCGCGATCGCCGTCCTCGGTCTGGTGTCCGCGGTGCTGTTGCTGTTCGGCGGGCGAGGGGGGCTGACGGCGAAGGCGGCCGTGTACGGGACGGTCGCCGGAATTCTCTTCGGGCTCTCGGCGTCGTTGACCAAGCCAACCCTGACCTACCTTCACGCCGGCGTCGCCGAGCTCCTCTCCCACTGGGAGCCGTACGCGCTCGCAGTCGCGGGTGTGCTCGGCTTCGTCCTGCAGCAGGTCTCGCTCGGTACCGGAAAGCTGGCCCCGTCCGTCGCGACTGTGTCGGTCGCCAACCCGGTCGTCGGGATCCTGCTCGGCGTGCTGCTGCTTGACGAGCGGCTCAGTCGGCCGGCCTCGCACGTGGTCGTCGCCTCCGTCGGCCTCGGCGTCGCGCTCGTGGGCGCCGTCCTGATCGCGCTGTCACGGCAGCCGGACGAGGAGCCCGAGCGTCCGGTCGCCTCAGTCGCGATCGCGTAGCCGCCGCTGGTCAGGCGAAGGCGTTGACCGCGCGCGCCACGATCAGCCCGAAGAGCGCGAGGGCCACGGTCGACTGGACGAGCATCGTGAACTTCGCGCGGTGCGTGAGGGGCATCACGTCCGTAGGGCTGAACGCCGTCGCATTCGTGAAGCCGAGGTGGAGGTAGTCCAGGAACACGGGCCGCCAATTGGGAGGGGCCAGCTCGGGGCTCATGTGCTGGGTGAAGGCGAAGTCGACGGGAAGCTCCTGCTGCGAGCGTGTGATCGGGCCCCCGCTGTCCATCAGCCAGTAGAGCAGGGCAAACGCGAGGTTGTTGCCGAGCCAGACGACGGCACCGGTGGCCAGCAGCCGCGTCGCCGACTGCGTCACTCCTTCGGCCCGGACCAGGTCGTAGACGAGCAGCGCCGTCGACCAGAGCGCTGCCAGGACGAGCACCACGACCAGAGCAAGAGCGACGCGCCTCAGCATGCGACGCCGCTCGACGAGGCTTCCGGGATCCGCTACGAGGAGGACGACCAGAAGCGTCACCTCGACGGTAGGAAGCAGCCAAGGCACACGGAGCTCCGCCTCGTCCGACAGCCAGAGGCGTAGCGCCACGTTGAGCACCAGGAACACGACGATCGCCGCTGCGGGAATCCAACGCGGCTCGCCGAGCCGGGGCGCAACGTCGGCGCGCGGGACGGTCACGTCGACACCTGAATGGGCATCGTGGCGATCCACACCAGTCCGACGAGGAAGACGACGGCGCCGAGTACGAAGCTGATGGCGCTGGCGCGCTCGGAATCCAACTTGGCGCTGAGCCCCGCGAAGAACAGGGACGAGGCAAACAGCACGACCGCCAGCATGTAGTTGTCGGCGCGCTGGTTCGCATCCTTCGCCCGGTCCGAGCCCGC
>DATDKA010000039.1:0-3376 GCA_036520235.1 Gaiellaceae bacterium | reverse complement strand
CTCGCCGTGCTGGCGGCGCGCTACGGCTACAAGCTGCCGTACTACCGCGCGGAGATGGACGCCGAGTGGCGCGGCGGCGAGCTCGACTACGGCTGCCGGCGACGCGATTCGAAGGGGCAGCCGGCGGAGTTCCACGCTCGGTACCGGCCCGACGGCGACGTGCTCGACCCCGATCCGCGCTCGCTCGCGTACTTCCTGACGGAGCGGTACTGCCTCTACACGGTCGACGACGGCCGGCTGAAGCGCGGCGAGATCCACCACCCGCCCTGGCCGCTGCAGCCGGCGACGGCGGAGATCGCCAAGAACACGATGCCGCCTCCGCGTGTCGATATGGCCGACGAGGATCCGCTCCTGCATTTCTCGGCGCGCCAGGACGTCCTGATCTGGCCGCTCGAGGATGCCTGAGCCCTACGCGGTCGTCGTCGGCTCCGGTCCCAATGGGCTCGCAGCCGCGATCACGCTCGCCGAGGAGGGGCGGTCGGTGCTCGTGCTGGAGGCGTCCGAGACGGTGGGCGGCGGGACGCGGACGCTCGAGCTGACGCGGCCGGGCTTCCTCCACGACATCTGCTCGACGATCCATCCGCTCGCCGAGGCGTCGCCGTTCCTCCGGCAGCTGCCGCTCGCGGAGCACGGGCTCGAGCTCGTGCACCCGCACGCGCCGCTCGCGCATCCACTCGACGACGGCACCGCGGTGATGCTCGAGCGGTCGGTCGGTGAGACGGCGGCCGGGCTCGGGCTGGACGCCGAGGAGTACCGGAAGCTGATGGCGCCGTTCGTCGACCGGAGCGACCGGCTGGAGCCGTTCCTCCTCGGGCGCTTGCCACTCACGCGCCACCCGCTGCTCGCGGCGCGGTTCGGGCTGGTAGCGCTCCGCTCGGCCGAGGGCGCCGTGCGGCGGTTTCGCGGCGAGCGCGCCCGAGCGCTCCTGGCCGGGCTCGCGGCGCACTCGATCCAGGACCTCCACCGCAGGCCGACCGCGTCGTTCGGGCTCGTGCTCGCGATCCTCGGTCACGTCCACGGCTGGCCGGTCGTCCGAGGTGGCTCCCAGCGCCTGGCCGAGGCGCTTGCGTCGCACCTGCGGTCACTCGGTGGCCGGATCGAGACGGGCCGGCGTGTCGACGCCCTCGCCGAGCTGCCGCAGTCCGAGCTGACGATGCTCGACCTGACTCCGCGGCAGGTGCTCCGCGTCGCAGCAGGGCGGTTCCCAACACGGTACGCGCGGGCGCTCCGCCGTTACCGCTACGGCCCGGGCGTCTTCAAAGTGGACTGGGCGCTCGACGGGCCGGTGCCCTGGACAGCGCCCGAGGTGGCCCGGGCCGCGACTGTCCACGTCGGCGGCACGTTCGAGGAGATCGCCGAATCGGAGTCGGCGGTCTGGCGCGGCGAGGCTCCAGAGCGGCCCTTCGTCCTCGCGGCCCAGCAGACGCTCTTCGACGATTCGCGCGCGCCGGAAGGCAAGCACACGCTCTGGGCGTACTGCCACGTGCCGAACGGGTCAGGCGTGGACATGACCGAGCGGATCGAGGCGCAGATCGAGCGGTTCGCCCCCGGGTTCCGCGACCTGGTGATCGAGCGGCGTACCCGCGGCCCCGCGGCGATGGAGCGCTACGACGAGAACTACGTCGGCGGCGACATCAACGGCGGGGTCCAGGATCTCCGGCAGCTCTACACGCGGCCCGTCGTCCGACTGAACCCGTACGCGACGCCCGTGAAGGGCCTCTACCTCTGCTCCTCGTCGACGCCGCCCGGCGGCGGAGTCCACGGTCTCTGCGGGTGGTACGCAGCACGGTCGGCGACGCGGCGCGTAAAGAGTTCGTAAATACAGGGGCCAAAGCCGGGAACGCCGGGAAGGACCACAGGACCGCGGTAAGGGCGGGGGGACGTCCCTGGACGAGCACTTCCACGGCGACATCGCCGACGCCTAGGCGCCGGCGCACGGGACCGCGAGAGAGCCCGCCTCGGCGGGCTCTCGCCGTTTCGGCGGAAACGGGAGAATTCGTCTGTGAGCCCGCAACGCCGCACGGCCGTGGTCTCCATCGTCGCGGCGCTCGCGCTGATCGCGCTCAAGGTCGGTGCCGGGCTCGCCAGCGGCAGCCTCGGCCTGATTTCGGAGGCGATCCACTCCGGGACCGATCTCGTCGCCGCGCTTCTGACGTTCTTTGCGCTGGGCGTCGCGGGCCGGCCCGCTGACCCCGGACACCCCTATGGCCACGGGAAGGCAGAGCACCTGGCGGCCCTCGCGGAGGCGGCGATCCTGGTCCTCGCGAGCCTGGTCATCTCCTACCGGGCGCTCTCGAACATCGTCGGCTCGGCGGAGTCGGACGTGGAGGCGACCTGGTACGCGTTCCTCGTGATCGGGATCGTGATCGGCGTCGATGCGAGCCGAACCCTGGTCTCGCTCCGCGGCGCGCGGGCCTACGGGAGCCCGGCGCTCCAGGCGAGCGCGCTCCACTTCGGCAGCGACATGGCCGGGTCGATCGCCGTCCTCGTCGGCCTGTGCTTCGTCTCCGCCGGCTACCGCGAGGCGGACTCGTTAGCTGCGCTCTTCGTGGCCGTGCTCGTTCTCGTCGCCGCCGGACGGCTGATGCGCGGGAACGTGGACGTGCTGATGGATCGCTCGCCGCCCGACGCAGATGCCGCCGCGCGCGAAGCGATCGGGCAGGTCGAGCCGCCGGTCGAGCTCCGGCGGCTCCGGCTGAGGCGCTCAGCGGGGCGGCACTTCGCCGACGTCGTGATCGGCGTCCCTCCCGGTGCGGCCGTTGGGCAGGGCCATGCCGCCGCCGACCGCGTCGAGCGGGCGGTGCAGGCGGCTCTGCCGGAGAGCGACGTCGTCGTCCACGTCGAGCCGCGGACGGCGGAGGCGCTTCGCGAACGCGTCCTGGCCGCCGCGCTCGGCATTCCGCGTGTCCGGGAGGTGCACAACGTTCGCGTCGTCACCGTGGACGGGGGGATCGAAGTCGGACTGCACCTGAAGCTGCCGGGCGACCTCTCGCTCGAGGAGGCGCACGAGGTCGCTTCCGCAGTCGAGCGGGCGATCTCGTCCGAGCTCCCGAACGTCGTGGGCGTGCGGACGCATCTGGAGCCGCTCCGGGAAGCCGCGGCAGGCGAGCGCACTCCGCCGCCCGACGCGCGGGCGGTGACCGAGGCCGTGCGGGAAGTGACGGGGGAAGCGCCGCGGGACGTCCGCCTCGTCAGGACGGAGGAGGGGCTGCTCGCATTCGTCACGCTGCGCGTTTCGCCCGACCTGACGCTCGCCGAGGCGCATACGCTCGCCAGCGCGGTCGAGGAGCGGATCCGCAAGCGTCGGCCTGAGATCGCGGACGTGGTGGTACATACCGAGCCTTGAAACTGTGCATGTTCAGCCCGGAGGGCCACA
>DATDKA010000038.1:0-10809 GCA_036520235.1 Gaiellaceae bacterium | reverse complement strand
CCGGCTGCCCCGCGAGATGGACGGGGACGATCGCCTTCGTCCGTTCGGTCACCGCCTCGGCGACGCGCTCGGGGTCGAGGTTGAGGTCGTCGTCGCGGACGTCGACGAACACGGGCGTCGCACCGGTGTGGACGATCACGTTCGCAGTCGCCGGCCACGTAATCGGGCTCGTGATGACCTCGTCGCCCGGCCCGACGCCGAGCGCGACGAGGGACAGGTGGAGCGCGGCGGTTCCCGAGCTGACGGCGAGCACGTGCTCCGCCTCGAGGTAGTCGCAGAGCCGCTCCTCCAGCTCCGCCGCCCGGGGGCCGGTGGTCAGCCAACCGGAGCGGATCGCGTCGGCGACGGCCGCGATCTCCTCCTCGCCGACGGCCGGCGGCTGGAAGCCGAGCATGGTTTTCCGTCGCATGGTTTCCCGGCGCGTGTCAGACGAGGGCGGCATCGGTGTGGAAGCGTACGAGAGCCGCTGCGACCCTCGCCCGTTCCCAGGCCTCGGCGCTACTTGCTCCCACCGCGAGCACGGCACCGGCGCGGTCCGCGCCGGTGCGCAGCTCGCCGAACCGGAAGCCCGGCCGCCGGTAGACCCGCACCGCGAGCACCCCCTCCGACGCCGCAGCCTCGTCCACCCCCGGCGGCGTCTGCAGCTCGCCCGCCGGCGCCACCAGGAACGCAGTCGCCGCACCGCCCACCAGCGGCTCGGGCGACGGCGGCTCAACCTGCTCGCCGAGAGCAGCTCTGAGCGCGAGCCCGTTCAGGTCGACGCCGAGCGCCGCCGCGCAGAGCTCCGCGTCGTGGCCCCCGCCGAGGCGGGCCGCCACCTCCATCACCTTCGGTCCTTCGGGGCCGAGGCGGACCTGGGTGTACGTCGGGCCTTGCCGAATCCCGAGCGCCTCGACTGCCTGCCGAGCGAGGTCGGCGGCCTCAGCGGCGCCGTGCTCCACCGGCCACACGTGCGCCAGCGCGACGCCGAACGCCGGCGGCTCGGCCGTGATCCGGTCGGTCACCGTCAGCGGCACGAACTCGCCGTCGACGGAGAAGGCGTTCACGGTCAGCTCCGGCCCCTCGACGAGCTCTTCCACGATCGCCTGGCCGTTCCGCGCAGCCTCGAGCGCCTGCTCGACGGCCCGGCGCAGCCCGCCCTCGTCCCGTACCAGCGAGAGGCCGCGCTGGCCTTGGCGGTCCGGCGCCTTGACGACGCACGGCGCCGGGAAGTCGTCCTCCGGCTCGGTCACCAGGCGCCAGCGCGGCTGCGGCACGCCTTCGGCGTCGAAGCGCTCGCGCTGGCGCAGTTTCGAGACGGCGAGCGCGCCCGTCGCAGGCTCGAGCGGGTGCGGCAGGGCGCGCCTCGCGGCGACCCGAGCCGCGATCCCGACCGGCCAATCGATCCCCGGCGCGATCAAGCCCTCGACCCGCTCGGCCTCCGCCAGACGCCCGATCCCGAGCTCGTCCTCGGCCGAGAGAATCGCCCGGCGGTCTGCAAGCGCCATACCGGGAGCGCCCGGATCGCGGTCGACGGCGATCGTGAACACACCGGCGTCGCGCGCTGCCTCCAGCAGCCCGAGCTGGGCCGGGCCCGCCCCTAGGACGAGGAGACGCTTGCCGGAGAGGCCTGAACCGCCCGCCACCAGGCCTCATTCTCGCGATACCACTGGACCGTACGGTCGAGCCCCTCCTCGAGGTTCGTGCGCGCCGTCCACCCGAGCAGCCGCTCCGCCTTCTCGGTCGACCCGACGTGACGCCGCACCTGCCCGGGACGCTCCTCGACGTGCGACTTCAGCGAGGCGGGCTTCTCGAGCAGTTCGAGCACGAGCTCGGCGATCCGGTCGACGGGGGCGTCCAGGCCCGTGGCGAGGTTGATCACCTCGCCGACGATCGAGTCCAGGTCGGCCTCGATCACCGCCTCGATCGCCTCGGCGTCGTCGTCCACATAGAGCCAGTCGCGGCTCGCACCGCCGTCCCCGTGAACTGTGAGCGGCTCGTCGTGGAGCGCCTGGAGGATGAAGCGGGGGATCACCTTCTCCGGGTGCTGCCGCGGCCCGTAGTTGTTGAATGGCCGGACGATCACGATCGGCAGGGCGTACGTCGCGTGGTAGCTGTAGGCGAGCCGGTCGGCCCCCGCCTTCGTCGCCGCGTACGGGCTCCGCGGGTTGAGCGGGTGCGCCTCGTCCATCGGGTCCCGCTCGGCGGTGCCGTAGACCTCGCTCGACGAGATCAGGATGAAACGCTCGACCGGAACCTCCCGGATCGCGTCGAGCAGCACCCGCGTGCCCTCCACGTTCGTCGCGACGAACTCGGACGCGCCTTCGACGATCGACTTCTCGACGTGCGACTCGGCGGCGGCGTTGACGATCACGTCCACCGACGCGACGACCGACCGGACGAGCTCCTCGTCGCGGATGTCGCCCTGGACGAACGAGAGCCGCTCGTGCGAGCGAATGTCCGCGAGGTTCTCCAGGTTCCCCGCGTAGGTCAGCGCGTCGAGGGAGACGACCTCGTGCGGCGTCGCGCGCAGGAGGTGCCGCACGAATGCGGATGAGATGAAGCCGGCGCCGCCGGTGACGAGGATGCGTTTCACAGCTCGCGCTCGATTGTGTACAACGGCCGTCCCTCCACGTCCCGCTGGATCCGCCCCAGGTATTCCCCGATCAGGGCGAGGATGAAGCCCTGCACGCCGAGGACGAAGATGACGCCGACGCCGCCGAAGAGCGGCCCTGGGAAGTTCGACTCGGCGATCCAGTAGACCACGCCGTAGATCCCGAGCACGAGGGCGGCGAGCGTGCAGAGAACGCCGAGCGTGAGCCCGATCCACTGGATCGGCTGCGGCCAGAAGCCGGCAAGGACGTGGAGCGCCAGCCGAGTGAGACGGAGCGGCGAGTAGCGGGAGTTGCCCTCGCGCGGGGCGTGCCGGACGTCGACCTCGACCACGCTCGCGCCGGTCGAGAGCACGAGCGCCTTCGTGAACTTCTGCTTCCCGATCGAGCCGAGGGCGGGCTCGATCGCGGAGCGCCGGTAGGCATTGAACGAGCAGCCGAAGTCCGAGATCGCGACGCCGGTGAAGCGCCGCAGCATGCCGTTGACCATCAGCGAAGGGAGCGTGCGGCCCCAGGAGTCCCGCCGGGCGGCTCTCCGCCCGCTCGCCACGTCGGCGCCGCCGTCGACCGCCGCCACGAGCTGCGGGATGTCCTCGGGCGAGTTCTGTAGGTCTCCGTCCATCGTCACGAGGACGTCGCCCCCGGCCCGCACGAGCCCGGCGTGCATCGCCGGGTGCTGTCCGAAGTTGCGCTTGAGCCTCACGCCTCGGATCCGGTCGTCGGCGACGTGGGCGCCTTCGACCGCGGACCAGGTGGCATCCGTGGAGCCGTCGTCGACCAGAATCAGCTCCCATGGCCGCCCCAGCTGCTCCAGCGCGCCGACGGTCCGGCGGACCACTTCACCTGCGGTTCCGTCCTCGTTGTAGAGCGTGACCACGACCGAGATTTCCGGCGGCATCGCGCCGAGCCTACAATTGGACAACCTGTGAACGCCGCCCTCGCCGAGAGAGTCCAGGAACTGCGTGACGACCGGTCGCACGGGGCGAGCTGGATGGCGCGCCGGGCGGTCGAGACGCTGGCCGAGCTGTCGGAGCAGGAGGCCGCGACCTGCGAATCGCTGCTCGAACGTCTCCAGGAGGCGGGACGCCAGCTGGCGACGAGCCGGCCCGGCGTCGGCGCCGTCGCCGGAGCCGTGGGCCGGGTGCTCGCGGCCGCGGGCCACGAGACGCACCTCGAGCTGGACGAGCTCAGGCGCGTGGTTCAGGAGGAGGCTCAGGCGCTCGACGATGCGCGTCGCCGTGCGGCGGCGTCGATCACGATCCAGCTGCGCGAGCGCCTGAACGGCGCCACCGTGATGACGCACTCCGCTTCTGGCACCGTCCGCGAGGCCTTCCAGCAGACCGAGCCGGCGAAAGTGCTCTGCACCGTCTCCGAGCCGGTCGGCGAGGGGCGGGCCTTCGTGGACGAGCTCAGGGAAGCCGGTCTCGACGCCGAGCTCGTCGAGGACGGCGAGGCCCCGAGCCGGGTCAAGGAGGCCTCGATGCTGCTGATCGGCGCAGACACCGTCTTCCGGGACGGCTGGGTCTGCAACAAGGTCGGGACGATCCCGCTCGCAAGGGCCGCAGACGAGGCCGGCATCCCGACCGTGGTCGCTGCCGAGGTGATCAAGCTCGCCCCGGTGCCGAGTACCCAGGCGCCGGAGCTCGCGGACATCGAGCGCTCGCTGTTCGAGCTCGTTCCCGCCGACCTCGTCACCGAGGTTGTGACGGAGGAGGGAACGTTCCCGGCCGACGAGATCATGACTCTCGTCGACCGGGTGCCGTTCCTCTCGGAGGGCTACGCCCTCGTCATCCCGGTCCAGACCCGCTAGGCCGCCGGATCCAGGGCTAGTTCGGCCTCGGCCCGCTCCTCGCTCGGCCTGATCCGCGGGATCGCGAGCGAGATCACCGCGCCGACTCCGACGACCGCAGCACCCACCCAGGTCGCGACGGTGAGGCCGTCGACGAAGCTCTGCGGCGAGGCGTAGCCGCCGTAGTGCGAGAACACCGAGGCCAGCACGGCAACGCCGAAGACGCCGCCGACCTCGCGGATCGCGTTGTTGGCGCCCGAGGCCTTGCCCTCTTCCTCGGCACGAACCGAGGAGAGCACGACGTTGGCGACCGGCGCGAAGAACATCGCCATTCCGGTGCCACTGAGGATGAACGGCAGCACGAGCTCGCTGTAGGGGACGGTCGGGGAGGTGACCGCGGCCAGCCAGCCGAGCCCGATCGCCTGGAGCGCGAGGCCGCCCGCCATCAGCGGCCTGCCGCCGATCCGGTCGGAGAGGGCGCCCGCGATCGGCGCGACGATCATCGGCATCGCCGTCCACGGCAGCACCCGCAGGCCGGCTCCGAAGGGCGAGTAGCCCTGAACCGTCTGCAGGAACTGCGCCAACAGGAAGATCGAGCCGAACATCCCGAAGTACATGAGGAGCGACGCGCCGTTCGCGGCGGCGAAGGCGCGGTTCCGGAAGAAGCGCATCGGGAGCATCGGCGCCTTCGTGCGGGTCTCCCAGACGACGAACGCCGCCGTCGCAATCGCGCCGATTGTCAGCGACGCAACGATCTGCGGGCTCGTCCAGCCGTCGCCGTGGCCGTTGATCAGGCCCCAGACGATCCCGAGCAAGCCGGCACTCGCCAGTGCGAGCCCGGGCAGGTCGAGCTGGCCCGCCGGGCCGTGGCTCTCACGCAGGAACCGCAGCGCGAGCGGTAGCAGCACGATCCCGATCGGGACGTTGAGCCAGAAGATCCACTGCCAGGAGATTCCGTCGACGACGGCGCCGCCGACGAGCGGCCCCGAGGCGACGGCGAGGCCCGCGATCCCCGACCAGGCGCCGAGCGCCAGGCCGCGCTTCTCCTTCGGGAAAGCGTCGCTCAGGATCGTCAGCGTCAAGGGCGTGACGATCGCGCCGCCGATGCCCTGGATCGCACGGGCGGCGATCAAGGCCTCCATGCTCGGCGCGAGCGCGGCCGCGGCCGACGCGCCGGTGAAGAGTGCGAGGCCGATGGCGAAGATGCGCTTCCGGCCGAAGCGGTCACCGAGTGCCGCGCCCGTGAGGAGCAGGACTGCGAAGGTCAGCGTGTAGGCGTTGACCGTCCACTCCAGCTGCTCGAGCGAGGCGCCGAGATCGGTTCGGATCACCGGCAGCGCGGTCGAGACGACGAGGTTGTCGAGCACGACCATGAAGAGCGCCACGGACGTGATCACGAACGTCCACAGCGTGCGTGGGGCTTGCATCTCGATCCTCCTTCGTGTGTGCGGGTAGTGAGTCATCACTTCCTGAAGTGTGAAAAAAAAGAGGGCGTCATTCCTTGCAGCCCTCGATCAGGTCGTCGGCCCACTGGACGCCGGCGTCGCGAACCTGCATCGCGGCTATCACGTTGATCAGCATCCCGCGGGCGAAGAACTGTGAGACGGCCTTCCTCGATTCGCCGGTCACGGCCTGGGCGAACCGGACGAGCTCGCCGTACCCCTCCCGGGCGACCTGGCGGATCTCCGGGTCGTCGCAGGCCGCATACATGTGCATCTGGAGCGTCAGGCGCCGCGGATCGGCCGCGAGGAGCGCGATATAGGCCTGTCCCATCGCGGACAGCGCCTCGTCGCCCGACTTGCCGGCGGACGCCGCTGTCATCGCCTCGCGCACCTCTCGCATGCAGCGACGGCAGGCCTCGGCGAAGAGCCGCTTCTTCGTCCCGAAAAGACGGAAGACGTACGGCTGTGAGATCCCGGCCCGCTTGGCGATGTCCTCCGTGGACGTCCCGTGGAGGCCCTTCGCGGCGAACTCGATGAGGGCCGCGTCGAGAATGCTCTCGCGGCGGGCCTCTGCGGACTGTCGAGTCGCTGTGGCCATCGCTTGTAAGTTACTACTCACTTACAAGCTCGTCAAGACCTCCGCGACGCGATTCTGATCCTCCGCCGTGAGCCTGTTGTGGAACGGCAGTGCGAGTGCACGCTCGTACGCCTCGTCCGCCCCGGGAAACGGGCCCTGGCCGGCATAGGCGGCGAGGCGGTGCAACGCGTAGGTGCCGATCTGCGCCTGGATCCCTGCGTCGTGCAGCGCGTGGAGCGCGTCGTCGCGCCGCTCAGCTCGGACGACGTATGCCTGCCAGCCGTGGCGGTCGCCCTTGATCGCGGCCGGGAGGCCGACGACGCCGTCGAGCCGTTCGGCGTAGCCGGCCGCCAGCCGCTCGCGCTCCGCGAGCAGCTCGTCGAGCCGTCGCAGCTGCGCGATCCCGACGGCGCAGAGGACGTCGGAGAGGCGGTAGTTGAGGCCGGGCGCGCGGATCTCGAAGTCGCCGCGCGGCTCGATCCCGTGGTGGCGCAACCGGCGAATCGCATCCGCCACTTCGCCGTCGTCCGTCGTCACCGCCCCTCCCTCACCGGTGGCGACGATCTTGCGGGGGTGGAAGGAGAGACAGCCGAGACGGCCGAGGCCACCGCAGGCCCGTCCGGCGCTCCGGGCGCCGAGCGCCCCGGCCGCGTCCTCCAGCAGCTCGACGTTATCCGGGACCGCGGCCTCGAGCTCGTCCCACGGCGCCGGCCGTCCGAAGAGGTGGACGACGAGCACGGCCCGCGTCCGGTCGGTGAGCGCGTCCGCCACCGCCTCCGGCCGCAGGTTCATCGTCTCGGGGTCGACGTCGACGAGCACCGGGGTGGCCCCCGCTAAGGCCACGACGTTCGCCGTGGCCGGGAAGGTGTAGGCGGGAACGATCACCTCGTCGCCCGGGCCGATCCCAAGCGCGAGTACCGAGAGATGGAGCGCCGCCGTCCCGGAGGAGACGACGACGGCCTGGTCGACCTCGCATGCCTGCGCCAGACCGGCCTCGAACTCAGCGACCTTCGGCCCCATCGTCAGCTGCCCGCTCTCGAGGACCTCGGCGATCGCGGCGAGCTCCGCCTCGCCGAGATCGGGCCACGCGAGGCGGATCATGTCGGTGCCGGTTGCCGTTCCCGGTACCAGGCGATCGTGCGGCTGAGCCCCTCCTCGAGGTCGACCTTGGGCTCCCAGCCGAGCAGCTTCCGGGCCTTGTCGATGTTCGGGATCCGCATCTCGACGTCGGTGTAGTGGAGCGGGCGGAAGGTGATCTCGACCTTCCCGCCCATCAGCTCCCGGATCTGCTCGGCCAGCTCGAGGATCGTGAGGACGGAGCGCTCGTTCCCGACGTTGAAGACCTCGCCGACCGCCTCGGGGCGCTCCAGCACGAGCAGCAGCGCGTCGACAAGGTCGTCGACGTAGCACCAGGCGCGGACCTGCGACCCGTCGCCGTGGATCACGAGGTCGTCGCCGGCGAGCGCCGTCTCGATGAAGGCGCGGATCGCGCCGCCGCCGATCTGCCCGGGGCCGTAGACGTTGAAGGGCCGGACCGAGACCGTCGGCAGGCCGAACTCGTCGTGGTAGCTGTGCGCCAGGTGCTCACCGGCGAGCTTCGAGACGGCGTACGTCCAGCGCGCCTCCCCCACCGAGCCCTGCGCCGTCTCGTGGACCTCCTCCACCTTGTAGGCGCGCCGGCCGAAGACCTCGCTGGTCGAGAAGTCGACCAGCCGCTCGACGGTGTCGATCGTTCCGTGGGCTGCCTCGAGCACGTTGTAGGTGCCGATCAGGTTCACGCGCATCGTCCGCACTGGACTCTCGAGGACGGTGTCGACGCCGGCGATCGCAGCCAGGTGGACGACGTGGGTGGCGCCCTGGAGCGTATCGCGCACGGCGTCCGCGTCGAGCACGTCGGCCTGCACGAAGGTCAGGTTCGGGTGTCCGGCCAGCTCGGTCGCCCCCATCGCGTCGCGGTGGAGGTTGTCGAGGACGACGATCTGGTTGTCGTCGATCAGGCGCCGGGTGAGCGTGGTGCCGATGAAGCCCGCGCCGCCCGTGAGCACAATGCGCTTACCGTGAAGTGGCACGCGGCGAGTCTAGTGGCGCTGTTGGCAGTCCTGGCCGGCTGCGGCGGCTACGAGGGCGGCAAGACGCCCGGTACCCAGACGATCCTAAGCATCAGCGCGTGGCCGAACGGCAAGGACGCAGGGGGCAAGCGGCAGTGGAAGCTCTACTGCGACCGCTCGGGCGGGACGCTGCCGAATCCTGAAGCGGCGTGCCGGCGGCTCGAAACGTTCAACAGTCCGTTCGCACCGACGCAGTCGGGCGCGATGTGCACCCAGGAGTACGGCGGGCCGGCGGTGGCCGAGATCGAGGGTCTCTACCACGGCGAGACGGTCGACGCACGCTTCACACGCACGGACGGCTGCGAGATCTCCCGCTGGGACAGCCACAGGTTCCTCTTCCCGGTCAAGCCGGGCCGCGTCGAGGGCTAGCTCAGGCGGATCCGCGGGTCGATCCAGGCGTAGAGCAGGTCGACGATCAGGTTGATCACGATGATCGCGAACGTCGCGAAGACGGTGATCCCCATCACCGCGGGCAGGTCGAAGCCTTCCAGCCGCTCCAGCGCCGTCTTCCCGAGCCCCGGCAGGCCGAACACCGTCTCGGTGAAGATCGCGCCGCCGAGCAGCACGCCGATGTCGAGCCCGAGCATCGTGATGATCGGGAGCATCGCGTTCCGGAGGATGTGCGAGCGCATCACCAGCCACTCCGGGGCGCCCTTCGCGCGCGCGGTTCGCACGTAGTCCTCGTTCATCGCCTCGAGCACGTTTGCGCGGATCATCCGGGTGTAGAGCGCGGCGTAGAGGAGGGCGAAGGTGATCCAGGGCAGGATCAGCGCGTGGGCCCAGTCCAGGGGCCCGCCGCAGTCGGTTCCGGGGTTGATCATGTCGCAGTACCCACCGAGCGGCGCCAGCCCGGCCTTGTATCCGACGAAGTAGATCAGGAGCAGCCCGATCCAGACCGGATGCGCGGAGATCCCGACCAGCACGAAGACCATCCCCGTGCGGTCTAAGAGCGACCGCGGCCGGAGCGCGGAGAGGATGCCGAGCGGGATTGCCACCAGCATCCAGAGGACGACGCCACCGACGACGATGCTCGCTGTCACTGGAGCGGCTTCCTTGATCATGTCGGTGACCGCCTGGCGGGTCGCGTACGAGCGGCCGAGCGACTGGTGGAGGATGAGGTTCTTGAGGAAGTCGCCGTACTGGACGATCACCGGCCGGTCGAGGCCCATCTCCGTCCGGACCTTCGCCACCTGGTCGGGCGGGCACTGCGGGCCGCACATCAGCCTCGCCGGCTCCGCCGGGATCATGAAGAAGATGATGTACGAGACCACGGTGACGGCCAGGAAGAGGACGCAGGCCCACAGCAGGCGTCTGATCAGATACCGGCCCATCGCTCGCTTCGACTTCGATGTAAAGGCGCGGTTAGGCCGCAATAAGCCGATTTGATCAGCCGACCAACAGTGCTGTTCATCGGCGCGGGACGCCACCAGCGCCGGGCGCTCCGGCGCGTGACGGAGCTCGGGGCCCGCCTCGTTGCCGTCGACCGAAACGCCGAGGCTCCCGGGTTCGAGGCCGCTGACGTCGCCGAGACCGTCGATTTCACCGACGTCCCCTCGGTGGTCGAGGTCGGGCGGCGGCACGAGGTCGAAGGCGTGATGACGTTCGCAGCCGATCGGGCGGTGCCGGTCGTCGCAGCCGCCGCGGAGGAGCTCGGTCTCCCGGGGATCGGGCGCGAGACGGCCCACCTGATGACGAACAAGATCGCGATGCGCCGCCGGCTGGCGGATGCGGGGGTGTCGCAGCCTCGGTTTGCGGCGCTGCGGCACGTTCGGGAGGTCCGCGCGGCCGCGGACGTAGTGGGGTTCCCCGCAGTCCTGAAGCCGGCCGACTCCGCGGGACAGCGCGGGCTCTTCCTCGTCACCTCCGTGGACGACGTCGAGCGGCGCCTGCACGCCTCACTCGCGCAGTCGGTCGAGCAGGAGGCGATCCTCGAGAGCTACCACGCCGGTCTCGAGGTGAACGGCTTGCTCGTGGCGCGCGACGGCGAGGTCTCCGTGCTGACGCTCTCCGACCGGCGCCGACCGCCGGGGATCGGCTTCGGGGTGGCGCTCGCGCACGTCTACCCGTCCACGCTCTACGGGGATGCGCTCGAGGCAGTCGAGCAGGTCGGTCGCTCGACCGTGCACGCGCTGGGGCTCCGCGACGGGATCGCCTACCCGCAGGTGATCTGGGGCGACGACGGTGTCGCGCGGCTGATCGAGGTGGCGGCACGGATCCCGGCCGGCCAGATGGACTCGGTTGCACGGTACGGCGTCGGTGTCGACCTGATCGAGATCGCGCTCCTCCAGGCGCTCGGGCAGCC
>DATDKA010000037.1:0-3977 GCA_036520235.1 Gaiellaceae bacterium | reverse complement strand
ACTTCACAGAGCTGGAGGAGCGCCACGAGCTGATGCTGGACGTCGCCGGCAGCCGATCGTTCCTAGCCTGCCGCCGGGTGCTGACCCCCGACGCGAGGGTCGTGGTGATCGGCGGGCCGCTCACCTATCGAGGCTTCGGTCCACTCCCCCACATCGCCGGCACGATGCTGAAGGCGAAAGGCCGAAGCCAGGAGCTGAAGTTCTTCGTCGCCAAGATCAACACGAACGACCTCGCCTTCCTGGCCGAGCTCCTCGAGTCGGGCCGGATCAAAGCAATGGTCGAGAAGACGTATCCGCTGAGCGACACCCCGGAGGCGCTGGCGTACCTCGGCGAAGGCCACGCAAAGGCCAAGGTCGTCCTCACGATTTGAGCGCGGGTTCTAGCGCTTGGCGGCGTGGGTATCCGCGGCAGCCGGTGCGCCGGAGAACGCGCAGCGCGGCTCGTGCTTCTCCGCAAGCCGGAGGAGCAGCCCGTGCAGGCTCGCCCGCTCATTCTCGTCGAGCGGCTCCAGGAACTCGTCCTCCAGGCGCTGCGCGAGCGTTCGGAGCCGGCGGAGTGCCCGTTTGCCTTCCGTCGTGAGGCTGACCAGGTGGCGGCGGCGGTCCTGCTTGTCGCGCTTGCGCTGAACGAGGGCGTGTTCCTCGAGCTCATCGAGGAGCCCGACGAGCTGTCCCTTGTCGTAGCCCAGTGCGTCTGCAATCGAGCCCTGCGTCTCGCGTGATCCCTCGTCGAGCACGAGGAGGATCGCGTAGTGGTACGGGTGGAGGCCGGTCGACTCGTATGCGTCGAGCGAGCGCTCCTTCGCGGCGAATCCGAGCCGCTTGAGCAGGAACGTCGTCGAGGCGACGAGCTCATCGGG
Source organism: Gaiellaceae bacterium (assembly GCA_036520235.1). Classification (GTDB taxonomy): domain Bacteria; phylum Actinomycetota; class Thermoleophilia; order Gaiellales; family Gaiellaceae; genus JACDAN01. Next base: position 3,117 of record DATDKA010000037.1, on the reverse strand, counting down.
GAGCGGCGGCGTCGTCTTCGAGGACTCTGTCGACGGGTTGGTAACGGTCATGTGAAAGAAGAGTAGCGTGCACAAGGGTTGTGCTGCTATAAGATTGAGTTCATCAACGATTCTGGAGGTCAAGTTTTGCCAGCTGCCCTCAAGACCGACCGACGCTGGAGCGCACTCGCCCTGATCGTCACCGCGCAGTTCATGGTCGTTCTGGACGTCGCAATCGTGAACGTCGCACTGCCGTCTATTCAGGCGGACCTCCACTTCTCCCAGGCGAACCTCCAGTGGGTGATCTCGGCCTACGCGATCCTGTTCGGCGGAGCGCTGCTCCTCGGCGGCCGTCTGGCAGACCTGCTGGGTCGCCGGCGGCTGTTCATCGCGGGCCTTGCCCTCTTCGCCGTCAGCTCGCTGCTGTGCGGCCTCGCCTGGTCGGAAGGCTCGCTGATCGCCTTCCGCGCGGTGCAGGGCCTCGGCGGAGCGCTGCTCGCTCCGGCCGCACTGTCGCTCCTGATGACGACGTTCACAGAAGGCCGGGAGCGGAATCTCGCCCTCGGCATCTACGGGGCCGCATCCGGCAGCGGCGCGGCCGCGGGAGTGCTGGTCGGCGGGCTGCTCACGTCGTACCTCAGCTGGTCGTGGATCTTCTTCGTCAACGTTCCCGTTGGCCTCGTCGCGATCACGCTTGCGCCGGTGCTGCTGGCCGAGGGTCGCGCGGGCCTCGGACACCGTCACTTCGACTTCCCCGGCGCGGCGAGCGTGACCGCGGGCCTGATGCTGCTCGTCTACGCGACGACGCGCGCGACGAGCGACGGCTGGGGAGCGCCGACGACGCTCGGGCTGTTCGCCGCGGCAGTCGCGCTCGTGCTGGCATTCGTCGTGATCGAGCTTCGCTCCCCGTCGCCGCTTTTGCCGCTGCGGATCTTCCGGCTGCGCACGCTCGTCGGCGCGAACGCCGCGATGGCGATCGTCGGAGGCGTCACGTTCTCCGAGTTCTTCCTGCTCACGCTGTACCTGCAGGACGTCCTGCACTACTCCGCCGTCGAGAGCGGCGTGGCCTTCCTCGGCTTCGCGCTCGCCGTCGTCGTCAGCTCGAACTTCGCGCAGCTCGTCGTCGGGAGGCTCGGCGTGCGACCGGCGCTCACGGCGGGGCTGCTGGCCTCCGCCATCTCGGTCGCCTGGCTCGCGCGGTTGCCGCTGGACGGCGAGTACTTCTGGGATTTGTTCCCGGCGTTCGTGCTCGGGGGCGCGGGCATGGGATTCTCGTTCGTCCCGGTGACGATCGCGAGCCTGACCGGGGTCGAGCGCGCCGACGCGGGCGTCGCATCCGGCCTCGTCAATACGAGCAGGCAGATCGGTGGCGCAATCGGGCTCGCTGCGGTCAGCGCGATCGCGGCGACGTCGACGAGCTCCTACGTCGACGCCCACGGCGTGGCGGCGTCGAGCGCGGTCGCGCTCGACCACGGTTTCCAGACAGGGCTCTACGTGCTGACCGGAATGCTGCTGCTCGGCGCGTTGATCGCAGTGACGCTCGTGAAGACAGATCCGGCACCGACGGGCCAGGCGGCTCCCGTCGAAGGAAGCGAAATCGCATTCGAGGAGGCAGCGTGATGTTGAAGACAGCCGAAATCGACGATCTGGTGCTGCAGCTCAAGGGCCTCGTGCTCGTCCGCCGCTTGCGCGCCACGCGGGGCGCCGACGACAGCGAGCTCGGGATGTACAGCGCCGAGATCGACCGGCTCCGCGACCGGCTCGCCGACTTCGTCAGGGGCGGCGAGCCGGCAGCCGTGAGCTAGTCCTCGAGGATCAGGTCGCGCGCGGGGGCGGCGACGCCTCGGCCCGCAACGATCCGACGACGGCGAAGACGACGGCGGTCACCGGGACGGCGAGGTAGGCGCCGGCGATCCCGAAGAGCGATGCGCCTGCGGCGACGGCGAGGAGGATGACCGCGGGGTGCAGGTCGACAGTGCGGCTCTGGATGATCGGCTGGAGAAAGTTCCCCTCGATGAGTTGGACGGCCACCACGAGGGCCAGCGCCGCGAGCGCCAGCTTCCAGCCGCCGTCCGCGAAGGCGACGAGAACTGCGACCAGCCCCGAGACGAAGGCGCCCACGAACGGGACGAACGCGCCCAGGAAGACGAGAACCGCCAGCGCAAAGGCAAGCGGCACGCCCATGATCCAGAGGCCGAGGCCGATCAGCACGGAATCGATTGCGGCGATGAGCGCCGTGCCGCGGACGAAACCCCCGAGGACGTCCCAGGCTCTCCGCCCGGCACGATCGATCGTGGGTCGATTCGCGGGGGGAAAGAGCTCCAGGATCCACGCCCAGAACCGCGCGCCGTCCCGCAGGATGAAATAGAGGACCGCGATCGCCAGCACCAGCCCGGTGATCAGGCCGACGCCTGCCTGGATGCCCGAAGCCGCATAGGCGGAGGCGTCGCGCCAGGAGTCGCCGAGCGACGTCTGCAGATCCTGCGTCCTGGCGAATGACAGGTTGAACGGCTCTCTTTCGAGCCGATTCGTGACGTCGTCGACGGCGCGCGAGACCGAGTCCCGGAGCTCCTCCCACTGCGCCAGCACCGAGGCGACCACGATCGCGGCCAGTCCCGCCACGACGACGAGGCCGATCAGCAACGAGATCCCGGCGGCCGGGCGTTCGAGCCGTACGCGCCGCAGCCGCGCGGCGATCGGCTCGAGTGCGGGAGCGACGGTGAGCGCCACCATGATCGGGAGGACGATCACGCGCAGGTACCAGAGGATCGCGATCACCGCGAGGACCGCGCCGGCGCAGAGGAGGAGCCGCCACGACCAGGCGGCAGCGCGCTCGAGGTTCGGCGGAACCGGCGGCAGGTCCATCCTCGAATCATTCCGCGTGTGACGGAGCACGGTCGATCCTTCGTTCATGGTCCGCCCTGTTCCGGTTTACGACGCGCCGTACTCGTAGGCGCCGACGTCCGGGGCGTGGATCCGCCGGCGCCCGCTCATGTCGCGGGGCGGCGCGAGACGACGGTTCGCGCTGTCGATGACGAGCCGCGAGCGAGCCGTGGGACGTCCGCGCCGATCGAGGTACACCCGCCCGACCTCGTCAGAACGAGAGCACCTGTGGCCGCGGACGATCACGTTCGAGAC
>DATDKA010000036.1:0-22799 GCA_036520235.1 Gaiellaceae bacterium | reverse complement strand
AGCGGCTCGGCGAGCTCGTCGGCGCGGAGGAGAAGTTCGCGGCGCACAACGCCGCCGCGTGGCAGCACGGGCTGCTCGTGCGGGTCGCGAAGGGCGTCGAGCTCGAGCAGCCGCTCGCAGTTCGCATCGTCAACTCGGTCGAAGGCGGCGCGCTCTTCTTCCGCCTGTTGGTGATCGCCGAGGCCGAGAGCCGCTTCACACTGATCGAGGAGTACGCCTCCTCCTCACCGGAGCTGACGAGCTACACGAACACCGTTGCGGAGCTCTTCGTCGAGCAGGCGGCCAAGCTCGAGTACGTGTCGATCCAGAACCTGTCGCGGGAGACCTGGCACTTCGCCACGCACCACGCGCGGGTCGAGCGTGACGCCGAGCTCGACTGGGTGGCCGGCGGCTTCGGCTCGAAGAAGGGCAAGGTCTGGATCCAGAACGACCTCACCGGCCAGGGCGCGACCTCGAGAGTCACCGGCGCCTACTTCGCCGACGGCGACCAGCACCTCGACTACGACACGTACCAGCTGCACGTCGCGCCGTCGACCACGTCGGACTTCGCGTTTAAGGGGGCGCTCCGCGACAAAGCGACCGCCGTCTGGCGGGGGATGATCCGCGTCGAAAAGGACGCCCAGCGCACGAACGCCTACCAGGAGAACCGGAACTTGATGCTGTCGCCGACGACGCATGCGGTTCCGATCCCGGGCCTCGAGATCCTCGCCAACGACGTCCGGTGCACGCACGGTGCGACAGTCGGGCAGGTTGACCGCGAGCAGCTCTTCTATCTGATGGCCCGCGGGCTTTCCCGCGGCGAGGCCGAGCGGCTGATCGTCCGCGGTTTCTTCAGCGACGTGCTCGACCGCATCGAGCTCGAGCCGGTGCGCGAAGCGCTCGGCGAAGCGCTCGAGGCCCGAATCCCGCAGGCCTAGAACGTGTAAGACCCCGGGCCGCGGATAATGCGCTTCCGTGGCGTTCTTTCTCGGCGTGATCCTCTTCGCGGGGCTGATCGGGTGGCTCGACACGAAGATCCCATGGTCACGGGACATTTCGGACTAGCCGCCGGGGTCAAAGGCGCCGAGCGGTTCGTGCCGTTGTGGGCTCTGATGCTCGCGACGGTCTGGCTCGACATCCTCTTCATCCCGCTCTACGCCACCGGGGCCGAGACGATCGACGACGCGCCCGGCACGGACGGCGGCTACGGGAACGTGATCATCCACGCCGACTACACGCACTCGCTGGTCGGCGCACTCGTGATCGCCGCTGTCACCGGCTGGATCGCGGCGCGCTGGTGGGGTCGCCGGGGCGGGATCGTGATCGGCGCCGTCGTCTTCTCGCACTGGATCCTCGACCTGATCGTCCACCGCCACGACATGCCGATCTTCCCCGGCAATCTCGGAGACATCCGTATCGGGTTCGGGCTCTGGAAGGTCGAGTGGGCGGCGATCCTGACCGAGGCTGCAATCCTCCTCGTCGGCGCCTTCCTCTACGGGCGAGCGGCCACGGACGCGGAGCGGCGCGCGGGCGAGGCTCCCCGGCGCGCCAATCTCGTGGCTGCGTCAATCGTGATCGTCGGCCTCGTCGTGCTAGTGCTCGATGTCGCTGTGGCCTGATGCAGGCACTCAAGCCGGTCTTTCTCGCGGTTCGATTCGTGCTCGAGCTGGCAGCGCTCGCCTCGCTCGCGTACTGGGGCTTCTCGGAGTTCGACGGTGTGCTTTCCGTGGTGCTCGGGGTCGGCACACCGCTCGCCGCCGCCGTGCTCTGGGGGCTCTATGTCTCGCCGAAGGCCCGGTATGGCTCGCCGCTTCGCCAGGCGCTCGGCGAGGCGGTCGTGTTCGGCGCGGCCGTGATCGCGCTCGCCGACGCAGACCAGCCGGTGCTCGCCCTCGTTTTCGCACTGCTCGCCGTCGTCGACGGCGTCCTCGTGCGCGTCACGGCCTGACCCGCTGACGCCACAATTCGGACGTGGTGCTGCTCGGCATCGCGTTCCTCGCAGGTGTCATCACCGCGATCTCGCCCTGCGTGCTCCCGGTGCTGCCGATCCTGCTCGCCGGTGGCGCGTCCGGGCGCCGCCCGTACGCGATCATCGCCGGGCTTGTCGGGAGCTTTACGGTCTTCACGCTCGCCGGTGCCGCGCTGCTCGACGCGCTCGGCCTGCCTGAGGACTTCCTGCGCAACCTCGCGATCGCGCTGCTGCTCGTGCTGGCCGCGACGCTGCTCTTCCCGCCGGTGGCTCGCCTGCTCGAGCGGCCGTTCCTCGTTCTCACTCGCCGGCGCGCGAGCACGGACGGCAGCGGCTTCGTGCTGGGTGCGAGCCTCGGCCTCGTCTTCGTGCCCTGCGCAGGCCCCGTGCTCGCGGCGGTGACGGCGCTCTCCGCCGCAGGTGACGTCGGCGTCCGGACCGTCCTCGTGACGCTTTTCTACGCTCTCGGCGCCGCGCTGCCGATGCTCGCGATCGCGCTCGGCGGGCAGCGGCTCGGGGCGATCCGCCGGCACGCCGAGACGACGCGTCGTGTCGCCGGAGTCGTGATCGGAGCCACGGCGCTCGCCATCGCCTTCGGTGCCGACCAGCGGTTCACGACCGCGCTCCCCGGCTACACGCAGTCCCTGCAGGAGCACGTCGAGCGCACGTCGGCCGCCGAGAGCGGGCTCCGCGAGCTGACGAGTGCCGGCGCGGCGGCGTCGAACACTGCTCCGGCGCCCGAAGTGCGGGGTCTCACCGAGTGGATCAACTCCAAGCCGCTGACCCTGCGCCGGCTCCGGGGCAAGGTCGTCCTGATCGACTTCTGGACGTACTCGTGCGTGAACTGCCTGCGGACGCTGCCGCATCTGAAGGCCTGGGACGCGGCGTACCGCCGCGACGGGCTCGTGATCATCGGCGTCCACTCGCCTGAATTCGCGTTCGAGCGGGTTCCGAGCAACGTGAAGCGGGCGGTACGGAAGCTCGGCGTCCGCTACCCGGTCGCGCTCGACAACGACTTCGCCACCTGGCGCGCCTACTCGAACCAGTACTGGCCCGCGAAGTACCTGATCGACCGTATCGGCCGCCTCCGCTTCCACCACTTCGGCGAGGGCGACTACGGCCACATCGAATCGTTGATCCGCCGCTATCTCGGCGAGCGGGGCGGCCCAACGACGCACGTGGCCGACCTGACGCCGGCCGAGGCGACGACGCCCGAGTCGTACCTGGGCTACGAGCGGCTCGGCCCCTTCAGCGGCAGCCGGATCGAGCCGGATCGCGAGGCGACCTACCGCTTCCCGCGCGTCACCTTCCCGGACTCGCTCGCATACTCGGGACGCCTCCGGGTCGAGCGCCAGCGCATCGTCGCCGGCCGGAACGCCAAACTGCGGCTCCAGTTCCACGCCCGGCAGGTGAACCTCGTCCTGGGTGGCTCGGGAGCGTTACGGGTCTACCTCGACGGGAAGTTCCGGCGCACCGTCGAGGTAGGCGGGGAGCCACGCCTCTACACGCTGCTCGAGCTCCCCGAGCTCCGTCAGGGCCTGCTCGAGCTCCGGTTCGCTCCAGGCCTCTCGGCCTACGCCTTCACGTTCGGCTAGGCGCTCCAGGTCACGCGGCGACGGCGCCGCGGGCGCAGTCCAGGAAGTAGCGCTCAGTGATCTGCCGGCAGGCCGCCCGGCGCTCCTCCCGGTAGGCGTGCATGCCGCCCACGATCGTCCCGATCCCCTCGAAGCAGTACGCCTGAAGCGAGCGGTCCGCCTGCGCGCAGAGGCCCTTCGAACGCCGCGGGCTTGCATCGTTCGAGGTGACGTCTCGCGCCGCGCCGTACACACACTCGCGCTGCATGTTCCCCGCGAGCGCGCAGATCTGGAGGATGCGCGTCGGATCCTGGCGAGAGTTCCCGGACGCGTCGCGCCCGAGCGACTGGAAGCACGTCGCGACCCAACCCTTGTCGCTCCGACGGCAGGTCTTCACGGCGCCCTCCCAGTTGAACCCGTTCGCCTCGAGGATCCTCGAGGTGACGATCAGGTAGCAGTAGAGCTTGTACTTCGGCGCGATCACGTCGCACGGGTAGAGCAGGTCGTCGTCCTTGAGCCACCTCGATTTGATGCCGTAGGACGACGAGATGTTCTCCATGAAGACGCCGGATTCGCAGGAGTCGTCGTCCCAGGCCGTCGTCAGCTGGTTGCACGTCTTCAGCGCGAAGGGCAAGTCGTACCCGGTGTGAATCATCAGCCCGTGGCCGAGGCCGTGGACGCACTGATAAGCGAGGAAGGTCGTCTTGCGGATGTCGGCGCCGGAGCAGATCTCGCGCGTCTTGTCAGCGAGCTTCCCGGGCGGCGTCCCCTGAAACGCGCGCTCGACGACACCGTGGTAGTAGCCCGACCAGCACGTCGCGCGGCCGGCCGCCAGGGCGTGCGCGACGTTGCCGTGGTAGTAGAGCAGTGACGCGGCGCCGATCCAGTGCGCGATCCGGTGGCAGTCCGACTGGACCGCCTTGTCCGACGTCTGTTTCTCCTCGAAGAGGTCGAGTGCCTTCTTCGGGCCGTCTTTGTACGCAATGTTGCCGAACGCCTGGCGGCGGCAGTCGGATTCGATGCAGCCGTCCAGGCGGGTCGTGTCCGGCTTGAAGGTCGCGAGCACCGGCTGGCCGCTGCCGGCGGACTGCTTGCCGCCGCTCGAGACGTACCGCGAGACCTCCTCGATCTCCTGCTTCGACAGCTCACTCCTGAACGACGGCATCCCGCCGCCGCCATGCGTGACCTGTTCCTTCACCTGGTCGAAGGACGGCTTGAGGTCGTCGAGGTTCGGCCCCACAGCGCCGTTCGAACCCGCCGCCTTGAAGGTGTGGCAGCTGCCGCAGCCCGCCTTCGCCCAGACCTCTGAGCCGGAGCCCCCGCTCGTCGAGTCGGAGCCGTCGTCGCTGCTCGAGCCGCAGCCCGCGGCGATCACGACGAGGCCCACGATCAGGGCGAGGCGTCGCATCACCCCAGAGTACTCGGCACTTCGGGGGGCTCCCGCGACAGGGGTACGATGAGGGCGTGGCTGTCGAAACGCCTCTGAAACTGGATGCGCACGCCTTGCGCGCGGATTTCCCGATCCTCGCGCAGGAGATCAACGGCAAGCCCCTCGCATATCTCGATTCCGCCGTCACCGCCCAGAAGCCGCGGCAGATGCTCGACGCGATGACGAGCTTCTACGAGACCTCGTACGCGAACGTTCACCGGGGCGTCTACGCGCTCGCGGAGCGGGCAACCGAGGCCTTCGAGGGAGCGCGCGAGAAGGTCGCACGGTTCGTCAACGCCCCGTCCTCGCGCGAGATCGTCTTCACGCGGAACGCCACGGAGGCGCTGAACCTCGTCGCGTATGCCTGGGGGCTTTCGAACCTCGGGCCGGGCGACGTCGTGATCGTGACGGAGCTCGAGCACCACTCGAACTTCGTGCCCTGGCAGTACGTGTCGAAGCGCCGCGGCGCGGAGTTCCGGATGATCCCGCTGACGGAGAGCGGGGAGCTGGACCTCGACGCGCTGGACGGGCTGGCGCGCGAGGGTCAGGTCAAGGTCGTCGCGACGAATCTCGTCTCCAACGCGCTCGGCACGATCAATCCGGTCGAGCGGCTCGCGACCTGGGCGCACGAGCAGGGCGCGATCATGGTCGCCGACGCTGCCCAGGCGGCGCCCCATCGGAAGATCGACGTCCAGGCGCTCGGCTGCGACTTCCTCGCCTTCTCTGCACACAAGCTCTGCGGCCCGAGCGGCGTCGGCGCGCTCTGGGGCCGCCGCGAGCTGCTCGAGGCGATGGAGCCGTTCAACCTCGGCGGTCACATGATCCGGAAGGTGCAGTTCGAGGAGACGACCTGGGGAGATCTGCCGCACAAGTTCGAGGCTGGAACCGCGCCGATCGCGGAGGCCGTCGGCTTCGGCGCCGCGATCGACTACGTGTCGGCCGCCGGGCTCGAGGCGATCGAGCAGCATGAGCACGAGCTGCTCGCGTATGCGTTGGACAAGATCGCCGACGTGCCGGGGATCCAGCTCTACGGCCCGTCGGCGGACCGCCGGGCGGGAATCGTCAGCTTCAACATGGAGGGCGTCCATCCGCACGATGTCGCCCAGGTGCTCGACTGGGAGGGCGTGGCGATCCGGGCCGGCCATCACTGCTGCCAGCCGCTGATGCAGCGTCTCGGCGTCGCTGCGACCAATCGGGCCAGCTTCTACCTCTACACCGTCCCCGAGGAGATCGACAGGCTCGCGGACGGCCTCTTCCGCGTACGCAAGGTGTTCGGCTAGCCTCGGTTCCATGGAAGACCTGTACAGAGAGGTCATCCTCGACCACTACAAGAACCCGCGCGGACACGGGGTGATCGAGGACGCGGACGCCGCGGCCGAGGGGATGAACCCCCTCTGCGGCGACGAGGTCGCGATCTACGTCTCGTTCGACGAGGACGGCGAGACGATCCACGAGGTCAAGTTCTCCGGCCGCGGCTGCGCGATCAGCCAGGCGTCGACCTCGATGCTGATGGAGATGGTCAAGGGCCGGACGGCGACGGAGGTCGGCGAGCTCTCGAAGGAGGAGCTGCTCGAGGAGATCGGGATCCCGAACATGACTCCGATCCGGATCAAGTGCGCACTGCTCGGCCTCGGCGTCCTCAAGGTCGCCCTCCACCGGACAAAGGGGACGCCGCTCCCGGACGAGTGGGCCGGGCTCGACGAAGACTTTCAGGTCCGGTAGCGCTCCTTGGCGCTCGTCGACGTCGCTCCGGTGGACGAGTTCCCGCCGGGGTCGGTGAAGATCGTTCGCGCCGGCTCGGTCGCTGTCGGTGTCTTCCGGCTCCCTGACGACCGGTACTGCGCGATCGAGGACCGCTGTTCGCACGACGACGGGCCCCTTGCCGAGGGCGACTACGACCTGGACGACGGCGTCGTGATCTGCCCCCGCCACGGCTCCCGGTTCGACATCTGCAGCGGCCGGCCGCTGTCTCTGCCGGCCTTCGAACCGGTCGACACGTTCCCCGTGGTCGTCGAAGATGGCTGGGTGAAGGTCGACGTGACGTAGTGCTCGACGAGCGGATCAACGCGGTGCTCGGTCGGCTCGATGCCGAGGACGCCGCCGAGCGGGAGCGCGGCGTCGAGCAGAAGCTCCGGTCCCGCCAGGTCGCGCGGACGACCGGCCAGTTCCTCTATTCACTCGTCGCGCCGCAGACCGATTGCGAGGTGCTCGAGATCGGCGGCTCGCGTGGCTACTCGACGATCTGGCTCGCCGCGGGCGTCCGGATCCTCGGCGGCCGGGTCCTCTCGCTCGAGGCCGATCCCGCGAAGTGCGAGGCCTGGCGGCAAAACATTGCCGAGGCCGAGCTGGAGGAGACCGCCGAGCTGATCGAAGGCGACGCCTTCGAGACCCTGCGCGAGCTCGACGACGTCTTCGACGTCGTCTTCATCGACGCCGAGAAGGAGGACTACGAACGGCTCTTCGGCCTGGTGCGGGACAAGGTCGAGCCGGGGGCGCTCTTCATCGCCGACAACGTCGTCTCCCATCCGGACCCGCTCGCCGACTATTCGCGCCAGCGCCAGGCCGACCCGACGCTCGTCTCGGTGACGGTCCCCCTCGATCGAGGGTTGGAGCTTTCCTCCGTCCTGAGGTAGTCGCTACAGTTCGACTACCGCGGAAAGGAGGTGGTCCGGTAGTGAAATCTTCAAGTACGGGCAGTGGAGGTACCAGCGGGTAGGGGCGTGTCCCTGAGACCTGTAGGGAACCGCCTAGCCAGCGTGGGGGACGTCGCGCTACGCGCCACCGGCCTCGAGCCGAGTAGGTAAGCGCCTCTACCAAATCCACCGCTGGTATTGGAACGGGGCCGCTGGAAACAGCGGCCCCGTTTTTCGTTTCCAGGAACGTTCGGACAGACATGGCAGTCGTGATCGCAAACAACCTTCGGAAGGACCTCGCGGGCGACACGCTCTTCGACGGCGTCTCGTTCAAGGTCGAGCGCCGCGATCGGCTCTCGCTCGCGGGGCCGAACGGGGCTGGGAAGACGACCCTGCTGCGGATGCTCGCCGGCGAGCTCGCCGTGGACGGCGGCGAGCTGGCGTTTTCGAAGGGAACGCGGGTCGCGCTGCACGACCAGCGCCCGCCGCTCGACCGCGGCCTCACGCTGCGCGAGTACGTTCTCTCCGGCGCCGCCGACCTGATCTCACTGGAGGGAGAGCTCCGCGAGCTGGAGACGGCGATGGCCGCAGGCGTGCACGACGCCGGGACGCTCGACCGCTACGCGGCCGCCCAGGCCCGCCTCGAGCACGCCGGCGGCTACGCCTGGCGCGACCGGACCGCCGCGGTGATCCGGGGCCTCGGCTTCGCCGACCACGACCTCGACCGCCAGCTCGAGACCTTCTCCGGGGGCGAGCTCACCCGCGCCTCGCTGGCGCGTGCGCTCGCGGGCGACCCGGACCTGCTGCTGCTGGACGAGCCGACGAACCACCTCGACGTCGACAGCATCGAGTGGCTGGAGCGGGAGCTCCAGTCGCTGGACGCCGGAGTGATCCTGGTCGCCCACGATCGCTGGTTCCTCGAGTCGGTGACCAATGCGGTGCTCGAGCTCGGCGGCGGCCGGTCGCTCTACTTCGCCGGCCCCTGGTCGACATGGCGCCTGGAGAAGGCCGCCCGCGCCCAGCAGGCGGAGAAGACGATCGGCCGCCTCGACGCGGACATCGCCCGGCTGGAGCGATTCGTGGCGCGGTTCCGGTACAAGAAGAACAAGGCGAAGCAGGCGCAGGCCAAGCTGACACACATCGGCCGGCTCGCGGGTGAGCGCGGCAAGTCGGCCGCCGAGCTCGAGAACCTGACCACCAGGCGGCGCTCGGCCGGCTTCGACTTCCTCAAGCCCGCGCGCAGCGGGCGAACCGTCGTAGAGGCGGAGGGCCTGGCGATTGCGGCCGGCGAGAAGGAGCTCCTCGACGGGGTGTCGTTCGCGCTCGAGCGCGGCGAGCATCTCGCGCTCGTCGGCCCGAACGGCTCGGGCAAGACGACGCTGCTCGAGACCATCCTCGGCCGTCGCGAACCGCGCGCCGGCTCGGTCCGGCTCGGCTACGGGGTGGAGCCCGCGTACTTCTCGCAGCACGAGATCGAGCTGGACGAGCGCGGCAGCGTGCTCGATTGCGTCCAGCGAGCCACCGGCCTGCAGCGGCCGCAGGCGCAATCGCTGCTCGGCCGGTTCCTCTTCTCCGGCTGGCAGGAGCACGAGAAGGCCGTCGCCGTCCTGTCCGGCGGCGAGCGGCGGCGGCTTGCGCTCGCGATCGTGGTCGCCTCGGGCGCAAACCTGCTGATCCTGGACGAGCCGACGAACCACCTCGACCTCGAGAGCCGCGAGGCGCTCGAGGCGGCGCTCGAGGCCTTCCCCGGAACCATCCTTCTCGTCTCCCACGACCGCGCTCTGCTCGACGCCGTCGCCGAGCGCACGCTGGCGATCGAGCACCGCGCGCTGCGAAGCTACGATGGCGGCTGGGCGGAGCTGATCCGCCGCCGCGAGGAGCTCGAGAGGAAGGCGGAGCCGCCGCCTGCCGCGAAGCAGCCGAGGCGCAGCAAGCCCAGGCCGGCAAAGCCTAAGGGCCCGACCCCACTGGAGAGCATCGAGGCGGCGATCGCCGCGAAGGAGGAGGCGGTGGCCGAGCTCGAGCGGCGGCTGGCAGACGACTGGAGCAACGTCGAGCTTCTGACCGCGCACCGAGCCGCGCGCGACGAGCTCCAGACGCTGCTCGCGCGTTGGGAGACGCTCTTCGAGAAGGCCTAGAGGCGATTCGCGGCCGCCGAGGGCCGCACCGTATTTGCACGGAGTTCGGGCGGCACCCCCTAGCAATCCTCCGGGGCGGCTGCTTCACTCTCTATGCCCCATTCCTGCTCAAAGGCGCCGTGCCGCACGACCTACAGCCTCGGATTCGTCCCTTCTTCGTCGCTCTAGCGGCAGCCGCCGCCGGTTGGCTGCTGACCGCCCTCTTCGTCGCGGACGACTGGACGGCCGGGCTGATCGCGATCCCGATCTGGCTCGCCGCCGGAGCGCTCGGCTTCTGGGTCGCGGAGCGGCTGCGAGCGCGAACGGATGCGGAGCGACTCGCCGAGAGCCGGCTCGAGGGCGTGTGGGCGGCGGCCCACGACGCGGTGCTGCGTGTCGACGCCGACGGCACGATCGGCGCGTGGAGCCCGAGCGCGGAGGCGCTGTACGGGCACGACGCCTCGGAGCTCGTCGGCCGCCCGCTGGCAGAGCTTGTCGGCGAGGCCGATGCCGATCGGATCGTCGAGGCGGGTCGGGACGGGAGGCGGCTCGACGAGGCGCTCCAGCAGCACCGGCGGGACGACACGAGCTTCATGGCCGCCGTGAGGGTCGTCCCGACGGCTTCGGGTGAGGCGATCGTCGTGGCGCGCGACGCCGGTGAGCTGCGGCGGACGACGGCCGACCTCCGACACGCCGAGGCGAAGTACCGCTCGCTCACCGAGCAGCTTCCGCTCGTCACGTATCTGCAGTCGCTCGACGGCGAGCTGGAGACCACCTTCGTGAGCCCCCAGATCGACCGCCTGGTCGGCTACACCGCCGACGAGTGGCTGGAGGATCCGGGCCTTTTCCTTCGCGTCGTCCACCCCGAGGACCGCGAGGAGGTCGCGGGCGCGCGCGAGGCGGCCGAATCGACCCGCGGCATCAAGTCGACCTATCGCATGGTCGCCCGGGACGGCCGCGTCGTCTGGGTGCGCGAAGAGGCCACCGTGGTTCTCGACGAATTCGGCAACCCCCTCTACATCCAGGGCTACCTGCTCGACGTGAGCGAACGAAAGGCGGCGGAGCAGGAGCGGACGGAGCTTCGCAAGGCGGAGGCGGCAACGGGCGAGGTGGCCCGCTTCCGCCAGCGAAAGCTCGAGCTCGTGGCCGAGACCGCGGCGATTCTCAGCTCGTCGCTCGATGCGCAGGCGACGGTCGCGGAGGTGGCGACGCTCGTGACCCGCGACGCCGTCGAATGGTTTGTCGTCGACGTCCTCCACGAAGAGGGGACGGTGGCGCGCTGGATCGCCGAGGGAACGCCGTCGGCCGAGCCGGATTGGCAGGGGGAGTCGGACGCGGCCGGGATCACCCCGTCATCTCGGCCCGAGCTGAGCGAGTCCGAGATCCGCGTGCCGCTGATCGCGCGCGGCCGGCGGGCGGTCGGGCTGCTCACGCTCGCCCGCGGCGAAGAGGCCCCGCCGTTCGTGGCCGACGACCTCCCGTGGGCCAGGGCGGTGGGCGGGATGATCGCGATCGCGATCGACAACTCGCGGCTGCACACAGACCTGCAGGCCCAGTCGGACGCGAACAAGGTCCTGAGGCACATCGGCGAGGGCGTGTGCCACGTCGACCTCGCCGGGCTGATTCGCCTCTGGAATCCCGTGGCCGCGCAGATCACCGGCGTCTCGGCCCAGAGAGCCGTAGGCAAGGCCGTCGGCGACGTGATCGGGGATTGGCACGAGCTCGCCGATCGCGTTCCCATCGGGACACTGGGCGACCCGGCACAAGCGTCGACCCTGCCGCTCGAGACCGAGCGCGGCGAGCGGTGGCTGTCGATCGCGGGTGTCGAATTCGCGGGTGGAACGGTCTACGCGTTCCGTGACGTCAGCGAGGAGCACAGGATCGAGGAGCTGAAGGCAGAGTTCATCGCGACGGCATCTCACGAGCTGCGCACGCCGCTCGCGGCGGTCTACGGCGCCGCACAGACGCTGAAGCGGCACGACTTCGCCCTCGACGAGGCGGGACGCGAGCGGTTCATCGGGCTGATCGTCGACGAGTCTGACCGCCTCGCCCACATCGTGAACCAGATCCTCCTCGCGAACCAGCTCGAAATCGGGCGGGTCGACCTCGACACGGAGCCGTTCGACGCCACCGACCTGATCGAGCGGGTGGTCGAGTCCGCGAAGACGCACGCGCCGGCGGCCGTCAGCTTCGACGTCCAGGTCGCAGCGGGCGTCCCGCGGATTGCGGCAGACAAGGACCGCGCGCGGCAGGTGCTCGTCAACCTTGTCGAGAACGCGGTCAAGTACTCACCGCAGGGCGGGCGGATCGAGGTGGGGGCCGAGGCGGACGACGGGGCGGTCGTCTTCCGCGTGGTCGACGAGGGAATGGGGATTCCCGCCCAGGAGCAAGAGCGGATCTTCGAAAAGTTCTACCGCCTCGACCCGAACATGACGAAGGGCATCGGCGGCACCGGTCTCGGGCTCTACATCTGCAGCGAGCTCGTCGAGCGAATGGGCGGCGGGATCTGGCTCCAGTCGGAAGAGGGGAAAGGCTCGTCCTTCTTCTTCCGGCTCCCCAGCGCGGGCGAGCCCGCGGTCCTGCCGAGAACGCTCGAGCTCGCGGAGCCCGAGCGGGCCGGGGCGGCCTCGAGCGCGCGGCGCCTGCGGCCGCAGTAGAGCTCCGCTGCTCCCCGGCCCGAGAGCCGGGGAGCAGGTGAACCCGCTGCGCTAGTCCTCCGGTGCGTGGAACACGTCGTCGGCTACCTGTGCGTCGCTGTTCATGCGGATGATCTGCGCGAGCGTGTAGCGGTAGTCGATTCCGTAGTTGGCGCGGATCGCCTCGAGCTCGGGATCGTTCTCGTAGAAGAACCGATCGCCGTCTCGAAGCGCTTCGAACTGCTTCTTCCAGATCGCGAGCTGCAACTCGCCGAACTCGGTGTCGGCGATGTGCCTCTCGGAGACCATGCCGACGAATGCGTCGAGGCTGGCGACGTTCCCGTAGATCGCCTTCAACCTCGCGGCAAGCGTCGTGCGCCGGATGCCGACGACGGCGCCCTCCTCGGTCCCGAGCGGCAGGCGCTTGCCGTCCGCGTCGAGGATCTTGACGAAGTCGAGGCTGTCGGGATCGTCGATCGGATCCCTACGGTCGATTCGGCTCGAGCGCGGGAAGCGATCGGTCACCTCGCCGGTGATCGATGTGAACGACGGCTTTGGCCCCAGCCCGTAGGCCGCTCGCATGGCGTTGTACAACGGCATTCCGTGGTCACGTCCACGCTCCACGTCGATCGCGCCGAGGTCGACCACCCCCTTGAAGCACTGTGGGAGCGTCGGCCCGTCGAGACAGGCCGGATTCCCCGGCACGGGGATCTCGAACAGCGTGCTGCGGAGCTGGTTGTCGATCATCTCGTCGTTTCGGTACTGGGGCAATGAGCCGATTCCCCTGAGTACCGGCCCCAGGCCGATCGCGGGAAGGAGATCCGGGTTCCCGAAGGCGAGGTTCAACGGGACTTCGAGGACGCTCACGCCGTTCTCGTCGTCCAGCTCGATCCCCTGCTCCTCGAGGGCTTCGACCTCCTCCGGCGAGTAGGTGCCGGTGGGAGCGTTCGGCTCGAGCTCGCCGTGGATCATGCTGTGCGCCCGGTAGCCGACGACCGCGAACTCGTTGGAGAGCGTCGGGTCGAGCTTGTCGTTGTATCCCTGGTACGGCGACAGCTGGACGCCCAGCGCAGGCAGGAACTCGTCGTAGGTGATGAATTGCTGCTCCGCGCCGACGATGCGCCGCGCGATCTGGAACTTCGTCTCCTCCGACAGCCGGCGGGGGAGAGCGTCGACGATTCGGTTGTGTTCGCGGGCGAAGAGCGTGTGGGTCGCCGTCAGAGCGATGTTTTCGTTCGCCCTCGTGTCTCCGGCGACCATGGCGCGGCTCGGCGTGGCTGCAAGCCGACCCATCAGCGCCATCTCCGGTGCCGTCGCTGCATTCCCGCGGGCGTCTCGCCGCGGGAGGTACCCGTCGTCGAGGAGAAGTCGCCCGCCGTTGTCCGAGAGCGTTCCGTCGTACGGCCCCTCGCGCAGCCACTCGAGCCGGGCCGGCGCGTCTCCGTACACGCTCGAGCCGTCGATGTAGCTGCTCACGGTGTTGATCTGCTGTCTCGCGGAGGTAACGCCTGTGCCCGGCGCCGCCGGGGTTCGGGTGAAGGGGATCACGCCGAGCGTGTTCGTGAACTCTTCGAGCGGGTCGCGTGCGTTGAACGCGATCGACGCGTCCTCGCCGCCGACCTCCTGGCGCAGGCCGAAGGTGTGGTCCATGAACTGCCCCCAGACAAAGCCCCATTGCGAGACGTTGTTCTCGGAGAAGAGGTTCTGGGCCCGGTCGTTGAAGATGCGGTTACTGATGTACCGCGTGTTCGGACCGGACACCGGCTTCGCCACGCCGTCGGCGTAGTTGGCCGGTGCAACTCTGATGTATTGCGTCCCCGCCTGGCCCCAGCTCGGGTTGCCGGCGTTGTTTCCACTCCCGTCCATCGCGCGAGACGAGGACGGGACGCCTGAGGCGATCGGTACGAGGACGAGCAAAGCCGCAAGCATTCCCGCAGAAATAAGGCGCATCCGCTGCCTCCCTCCTGAGCGAACTCCACAGCCGCACCGCGGCGTTCACGTCGCTTCATAGGTCGAGGAAGCGGGCAGTATCCCAGGAAAAGGGATTACTTCAAGTCGGAACTGTACGAACCGTTCGAAGATTGCCCCAAGGTGCGAAAGAAACGGGCTTAATCGGTTTCGAGCGTCGCGATGAGCGCGTCGGCGACGACCTTCAGCGGCTTCCCTGAAACCTGGCTAGCCCGCCGGAGCCGAGTAAACGCCTCCTGCTCGGACAGGCCCTCGCGCTCCATTAGCAGGCCTTTCGCCCGCTCGATCGCCTTCCGAGCGGCAAGCGCTTCGGCGAGTGAGTCCGCCTCCTCGCGAAGCGCGGTCAGCTCCTCGTGCCGCGCCCGCGCCGTGGCGATCGCGGGCAGCAGGTCGTTCTCACGGAACGGCTTCACGAGGTAGCCGAAGACGCCGGCCTCAACGGCCCGCGCGACGAGCTCGTCCTGCCCATAGGCGGTTAGCATCACGATCGGGATCGGCCGCTCCTCGAGGATCCGCCTGGCTGCCTCGATTCCGTCGAGCCGCGGCATCTTCACGTCGAGGATCGCGAGCTCGGGGTGCTCGGTATCGGCGAGCTCGACCGCCTCGACGCCGTCGCGCGCCTCGGCGCAGACCTCGTGGCCCGCCTCCTCCAGGAGGTTCCGGAGGTCGAGCCGGATGATCGTCTCGTCCTCGGCGATCAGGATCCTCATGCGGGGAAGGCGACCTCCGCCCGGAGACCCTGCTCGGAGTGGAGCGTGAGCGTCCCTCGCAGCTCGTCCCGGACGAGCGCGCCGACGATCGACAGACCGGTCCCGGTCGGCTGCCCGCTCACGCCGTCTCCGTCGTCGGCGACCGCGAGCACCACGTCGCCGTTTCGTCGCGCAAGCTCGACGGTGATCGTCTGCCCGCCGTGCTCGAGCGCGTTTTGGAGCAGCTCGCTGAAGACGAGCGCGAGCGCCGTCGCCTGGTTGCCGGCTAGCGAGACCGGCTCGAGCCGCGACTCGACGTGCTTCGGCGTTCCAGTGCCCTGGACGAGCATCGCCCGGAGCCGGTCGAGCAGCTCCGCCAGCTCGACGTCGTCGTGACGCCGCTCGGTGAGCACCTCGTGCACTGCCGCGATCGCGAGGATCCGGTTGGCGGAGTCGTCGAGCGCCTTGCGGGGGTCGACGCCGTCGCCCGCACGCGCCTGGAGCCGGAGGAGCGAGGCGACGGTCTGGAGGTTGTTCTTGACGCGATGGTGGATTTCCTGGGCGAGCACGCCGCGCATCACCGCCCGCCCGTGCTCGAGCGCTACCGCCGCGTGGTGGGCGATCGACGACAGGAGCGCCCGCTCTTGCCCTGTGAACGGTGTGTCTCGGTCGACGACGAGCTCGCCGATCTGCCGCCCCTTCCAGCGGAGCGGCAGCCGGACTGCGTGTGTCCCCGCCTGCCCCTCGGGCCACGCGATCTCTCCGTCCTCTAGGACCAGCGCGGCGCCCGTCGCGCCGACCGACTCGACCGTCGTCGTGACGATCGCCTCCAGCGACTCCTCGAGATAGAGCGACTCCGAGACGGCCTCCGAGATCCGTGCCAGGGCCTCGAGCTCGGCGACCCGCCGCTGTGCCTCCGTGTACAGCTTGGCGTGCTCGATCGACTGCGCCACCTGGCCGGCGATTGCGAGCAGGAGCTCGATCTCGTCGGCCGTGAACTCCCGCGGCTCGACGGTTCGTACGTTCAGCGCGCCGGCCAGCTTCTCGCGGGCGAGGATCGGGACCGCGAGAATCGACTCGTACTGGTCCTCCTCGAGGTTCGGGAATGCCTTGAACCGCGGGTCGAGGTGCGCCTGTGCAGCGATCATGATCGGCGCGCGCTCCGACGCGGCGGTGCCGGTGATGCCCTCCCCCGGGCGCATCTTCGGACGCCTCGTCATCGCCTCGACCGCCGTCCCATGCGTGGCACGCAGGACGAGCTCGTCGGCGCCCTCGTCGTAGAGGTAGACAAAGCACGCTTCCGTCCCGAGCGCCTCGGCGACCCTGCTCGCGACGAGGGCGAGCACCTCCTCGAGGTCGAGCGTCGAGTTGACGGCGGCGATCGTCTCGGTGAGGAGCCGCAGATGACGGGTGGGCGCATCCACCGGCTCGATTCTAGGAAGGCGGCTTCGTTGTATTCGATACGAGGAGGTGGGAAGATCCGGGGCGGCCTTCGCGTCATGAGGAAGGACAGCGGCGCCTCCTCCAGGCGCCGAGACAACTGAAAGGAGCGCCATGGAGAAGTTGGCTGCACGAGCAACGCTCGTGCCGGCAGCAGGCGTCGGCGAGGGGATCGCCACCTCCGTCTCGAGAAGCGAGATCGAAGACGTGCTCGCAATGGACGGTGAGCCGATCCAGCTCGTGCTCGACGTCAATCGGTTCTCCGACGGCCAAGGCTCCGAATCCCACACCGTCGCCGTTTCCTGGGAGCGGTCGGACCTCGAGCGCATGCTCGAGCAGGCCGCGGGCGACCAGGTCGTGCTGACGTTCGACGGTGAGGCGCTGCGGCAGGCGATTGAAGCCGACGTCGAGGCGCATGGGCTCCGCGAGCTCGCGATCACTCTCGCCGTCGCTGCGACCGCGGCGACCGGGGTAGGTCAGGCCGCTGCAGCGCCGGACCCGGGAGGTTCGGTCGGAGGCGGCGTCGCCGTCACCCAGTCGTCGGGCCCGGACGATCGAGCGGTGTCGCGGGCGACGAACGTCTCCGTGCCTCAGCTGGCCGTGGACGATCGCGCGGTCTCGCGCGCGACCCCGGTCGAGGCGCCGGCTCCCGGCGTTGCACCGGACGATCGGGCTGTGCCGAGGGCGGTGACGCCGATCGACACGCCGGCGCTCGCTCCGGACGATCGAGCGGTCCCACGAGCAGGGGCGCCGATCGACATTCCGGCAGCCGGAACGGCCTCGGACCCGGGCACCGCATGGGCTCCAGGCCCGGAGACGATCGTCCTCGCTGGCGGGATCGCACTCGCGATTGCGGGTGCGTTCTTCCTCGTCGGCGACCGACGGGTTCGACCGCGTCCGATCTAGGACACAGGCGAGACGGAGCGCTGCCGAGGGCGGCGCTCCGTGTTCGCCGCTTACAGAGTCCTTACCTGCGCGGCAACGATCCTTGACACGGCAGGCGTAGCGTGGTCTCTGTGAGCGCGCTCGCTCTGTCGGATCTGAAGCGGACGATCGGCTTCCGCGTCGCAGACGTGAGCGGGAGGCCCGTGGGGCGGGTTGAGTGCCCGATGTACGGCACCACGCCTGACATTCCGGACGCGCTCGCCGTGCGCTTCGGCTTCCTTTCGCGCCGCCGGCGCCTCGTCCCTGCGACCGCGATCGCGGAGATCGACGGCTCGACTCACCTCGTAGGCCTCAACGTCGGCCGCGAGGCAATTCGCGCATTTCTCTAGGGCAATAGCCCTGCGGGTGGTCAAACCTTGCGCGAGCAGGAACAATAGGGCTGTCCTACCCCCCTGCGGCGGGTAGGGCGAACTGACGGCCGACTGCGAGCTGCAAATGACTTTGCAGCTCGTGGTCGTTATGGATTACAAAACCGGCAGGTAGCGCTCGAGCTCCCATTCGGTGAGCTGCACCCGGTACTCGTCCCACTCCTTGCGCTTGAGCTCGATATAGCGGTCGAAGATGTGCGGCCCGAGCGCCTTCCGCCCGAGCTCCGACTGGGAGAGCTCATCGATCGCCTCACCGAGCGTCTCCGGCAGCGAGACGATCCCACGCTCGCGCCGCTGCTCCGCGGTCAGGTGGTACAGGTTCGTCTCCATCGGCTCGGGGAGCTCGTAGCCCCGCTCGATCCCTTCCAGCCCGGCGTGGAGGAGCGCCGCGAAGGTCAGGTACGGGTTGCACGCGGGGTCGGGACAGCGGATCTCGGCGCGGGTCGCCTGCTCGGAGCCCGGCTTGTAGAGAGGGATGCGGATCAGCGCCGACCGGTTCCGCTGCGACCAGGCCACGTAGACGGGCGCCTCGTATCCGGGCACGAGCCGCTTGTACGAGTTCACCCACTGGGCGAAGATCGCCGCGATCTCACGGGCGTGTCGCAGCTGCCCGGCGATGAACGCCTTGCCCGTCTCGGACAGGTGCCACCGGTCGTCCTCGTCGAAGAACTGGTTCCGGCCCTCGCTGAAGAGCGACATGTGCGTGTGCATCCCGGAGCCGTTCTCGCCGAAGATCGGCTTCGGCATGAAGGTCGCGTGGTAGCCGGCCTTCTTCGCGATCTCCTTCACGATCAACCGGTAGGTGATCGTGTGGTCGGCCATCTCGAGCGCGGGCGCGAAGCGCATGTCGATCTCGTGCTGCGAAGGCCCGACCTCGTGGTGGACGTACTCGATCGGGATCCCCATCGCCTCGAGCGCGCGCACGGTCTCCTGCCGGAGCTCGCTCGCGGCGTCCAGCGTCGTCATCGCGAAGTAGCCGCCTTCGTCGAGGGTCTCCGTGCCCTGATCGCTTCGGAACAGGAAGTACTCGAGCTCAGGGCCAACGTTGAAGGTGTCGAAGCCGAGGTCTTTCATGCGCTCGAGCGCCCGCCGCAGGACGTAGCGCGGGTCGCCGTCGTAGGGGCTCCCGTCCGGCGTGACGACGTCGCAGATCATCCGCGCGACCTTCGTCTCGCCCTCGCGCCAGGGCATCAGCTGGAAGGTGGTCGGGTCCGGGATCGCGACCATGTCCGATTCCTCGATCGCGTTGAACCCCGTGATCGAGGAGCCGTCGAAGCCCATGCCGTCGTCGAGGGCCTCTTCCATCTCGGCGGGCGTCACCGCGAAGCTCTTCAGGTGCCCTTCGAGGTCGGTGAACCAGAGGAGGAGGAACTCGACCCCCTCGTCCTTGATCCGATCGAGGACGGCCTTCCGGTCCTCGACCTCCGACGTCGCCCTCGGCCTGCTCTCCACCTGCGCCATCACGCCTCCTCGAAAAAAGAGAAAAGCCCCGGGCAACCGCCCGAGGCCCCGTTGCCCCAACGCGGCTGAGCGTACCACCTAACCGGGACGGGATCGCGCAGGCGCGGCACCCGGCTCGAACTCGTCGACCAACGGCGTTTGGTCCTCGAGCGGCTCGCTGAGGATCACGCGACTCGTGTGGCCGGGCGTCTCCGTGTCGCGCATGCCAGGGAGAAAGTAGAAGAGCGCGGTCAGTACGCTCGCGGCGGTACCGGCGATCACGAGCACAGGCCTGACTCCGATCCAGCCGGCGAGCGGCCCGGTGACGGCAAAGGAGAGCGGGGCGAGGCCCAGGGACAGCAGCCAGTCGACACTCTTCACCCGGCCCAGCAGCTCCGCGGGCACCACGCGCTGCATCAACGTCACCCAGACGATCAGACCGCCCGCCCAGCAGCCCTCGCCAGCGAAGGAGATCGCCATCGCCTGCCACGGGACGTCCGCGAGTGCAAACGCCGCGATCTGCAGGCAGGCAACCATCCAGAGGCCGTACATGAACGTGATATGCCGGCGCGGGAGCCCGACCTGCCCGATCACGAGCGACACGAGGATCGAGCTCAGACCGCCGGCCGCGAACACAAGTCCCAGGTCGCCTGCGTCCCCGCCCAGCTCGTTCCGGACGAGGAATGGGAGTAGCACCGTGAACGGTCCGTAGACGAGGAAGATCGCGGCGAGCGCCCAACCGAGTGTCCCCCAGAGCCAGACCTTCTGCCTGACGTAATGCAGCCCCTCCGCGATGTCACGGCTGACCGAGGTCGCGCCCTCGGAAATTGCCGCCGCCGGCCGTGGATGCAGCAGCAGGAGGGTGACGATTGCGAAGCCGAATGTGGCTGCGTCGATCAGGAACGCCGATCCGGCACCGAACCAGTGCACGACCAAGCCGCCCACGGCCGGCCCGATAAACGCGAACGCCGCCTGCCGAACGAGCTGCCAGAGCGAGTTCGCTTGCACGAGCAGGTGCCTGGGGACGAGGTCGGGGATGATCGCGCCCGCCGCAGGGCCCTGGAACGCCTGGCCGGCTCCGAAGAACGCGGACAGAACGAAGATCTGCCAGAGCTCCAGCGAGTCCGTGACCGCGAGCAGACCGAGGATCGCGACGGACACGCCTCGCAACGTGCTGGAGAAGATCAGCACCTTGCGACGCTCGAACCGGTCGGCCACGACCCCACCGATCAGGACGAACGCGACGATCGAGATCGTCTCGGCGACGCCGACTATGGCGAGCGCGGTCGGCGAGTTCCAGAGGTCGAAGACCTGCCACGCAATCGCGACGATGAAGAAGCCGTCGCCGATCAGAGAAACGGTCCAACCGAGCCAGAAGAGCGCGAAGTCACGCTCCCGCAGCGGCCGGAGGATCGCGATCCGGCTCACGCAGTCGCCTCGGCTTCCTCGAGCTCTGGCTCACGCCCGCCGCGGCGGAGGGCGCGGGCGAAGAGCCCGATCGCCGGGACGAGCAGGAGGCCGGCCGAGACGAGCGCCGCGCGCAGCGAGGCCACGGTTCCGATTGCTCCGATCACCGGCCCGCCGGCCACCTCGCCGATCGCGTCCGCCTGGCTTGCGATCGAGTTGACGGTCGCGCGGACGCTCGAGTCCTCGACGTTCTTGTTCAGCCACGTCGCGTAGAGCGGGTCCTTGAGCCGTCGCACGAGCCGGGCCACGAGGTAGGCGACCGCAGCGACCGCGAAGCTGGCGGCGAGGCCGAAGATCACAACCGACGCCGAGAGGATGACGGTCAGGAAGAGCAGCGACTTGGCGAGCTTGGAGTTATCGGCGTACTCGAACCGCGGAACGAGGAAGGAGGTGATCACGATGCCGGCGACCAGCCCGACGATGTTGAAGACACCGAACCAGACCACCGGGTCGAGGCCCCAGAGCTCCGGGAGACCGACGTCGGTGAGCAGGTGCGCCTCCCACAGCCGGTCGAGGCCCTCCGACGCCGCGCCGGCGAAGAACGTGATCCCGACGATCAGCAGCAGGATGTTGTGGCCGCGCACGAGGCGGCCGCCCGTCACGGCCGTTGCTTTCATGGAGCGGAGCGGCGAGGTCCGCTCCTCCACCGGCCGGCGCCGGAAGCCGTGCTCGGGCATCAGGAAGATGCAGGCGATCCCGGTCGCCACGGAGACGAGGCCGCCGAAGACGAGGGCGAGGCCGAGATCCTGCGTCGCGATCCCGACACCGGCGGCCGAGCCGACGATCGCCCCGAGATACGAGAACTGGTTGCCGCGGAGAAAGACGCGCCCGATCCCGTCCACACCGTGCTCGTCGGTGATCCAGGCCTCCCAGGCGCCGCTCATGAACGTCCCCGCGATCCCGCGCAACACCGCTGCGAGCAGGATCACCCAGTAGATCTCGACGAGCCCGAGGAGCACGATTGCGGCTCCGGCCCCGATCATTCCGATGATGATCGAGAGGCGGCGGCTGTACGTGTCCGCCACGACCCCCGTCGGCACCTCGAAGACGAAGATCGCGATCTCGCTGACCGTCCCGAGCAGGACGAGCTGGAACGGGTTCACGCCGACGTCCTGGACGAGGTACACGGCCCAGACGGTGAAAGCCGCCGACATCCCGATGGTGTCGAAGAACTCCATCCCGTAGAAGACCCTGGTGGCGTCCGGTCGTCTCATGCCGTCGTTCTCGCGAGCACCCAGAGGAACGCAACTTCGCTTTCGGGCTCACGCATCCAGACGAGCTCGTCGAGCTCCAGCTCGAACCCCGCGTCGCGCACGAGCCGCCGGTTGGTGTCGGCGTCGAAGCCTGAGAAGAACATTTCGACCCCGAGCCATTCGTACGTCCGGTCTTCGCCTCCAACGTGGCTGAGGGACGCGAGGAATAGGCCTCCTGGCCCGAGCCATTGTCGGATCCGCTCGAAGAGCCCTCGATGGTCCTCTCGCGGGACGTGCACGAGCGAGTACAGCGCAGTGACCGCATCGAAGCTGCCGGGGGTGAAGTCGAGCTCGGCGAGATCACCGTGGACGAACGTCGCCTCCGGCACGTTGGCACGGGCGAGGCGGAGCTGCTGTTCTGACAGATCCACTCCAACGACCTCGAACCTCGTCGCGAGGCGGGAGATCTTCGCCCCGTTCCCGCACCCGAGGTCGAGCACTCGTGCGCCGGCCGGGAGCCGAGCGGCAAGCTCGGCGACGAACCGCGCCCAGGGATCTCCCTCGATTCGCTCGCCCCACTCGCCGAAGCGCGCGCCGAGCGCGTCGTAGGCCGCCTGCACGGTCTGCTTGCGCTCGTCCGTGATCACACGTGCCTCCGGACGTTGATCACGGCAGGCCGCGGCCGGTAGCCGAGCTTCAGGTTCACCGCCTGCATCGCAGCGTTTCCGTCCTGGGTCCACGTCGTGAGCTCGCGGTAGCCGCGCTCGGAGGCCCAGTGGATCAGGGCCTGCTTCAGCGCGGTGGCGATGCCTCGGCCTCGATGTGAGCGCAGGACGGCTGTGAGCCCGTGCTCGGCCAAACCGTCGCCGCGCTCAAAGAGCGCCGCTGCACCGACGACGTCTTCGCCGTCGAGCGCGATGAAGGTGATGGGGCCAGAGACCTCCTCCTCGAG
>DATDKA010000035.1:0-7760 GCA_036520235.1 Gaiellaceae bacterium | reverse complement strand
GACCGGCTCGAGCCCATCGTCCCCGGGATCGCCGCCGAACGGCGACAGCCCGTACAGGGCGATCCCGCAGCGCGCAGCATCGAGCCTCGACTCGGGGATTCGGAACGCCGCCGCGCTGTTCGCCGCATGCCGGGTCAGGTGCGAGTAAAGCCGGGTCGCCTCCTCGAACCGCTCGAGCTGCACACGCGCGAACTCGCGATCCGAATCCGCCGTGGCCAGGTGCGTCATCAGGCCGACCACGTTGTTCGGCACGTCGGAGAGTGCCGCCGCGCCCCACCGCCCCATGCCCGTGTCGAGCTTGAGGTGGACACGCACTCCCTCGGGGATTTCGTCGTCCGCCACCGTCAACTCGACGTGCGCCTCCCGCGCGTGCGCGACCTCCCGCGCCGCAGTGGGGCCCATCACGACGATTCGCGCGTCCCGAAACTCGCGCCGGAGCTCCAGTGCCTCCGTCATCGTCGCCACGCACAGCGCCGACGCGTCCTCGGCGAGCACGGTGCCCGCCACGTCGACCGCCCCGTGGCCGTAGGCGTCGGCCTTCACGACCGCCCAGAGCTCGGTGTCGCCGAGCACCGCGCGCAGCCGCCGCGCGTTCCGGCGCAGCGCGCCGAGGTCGATCGTCAGCTCGGACCTATGCATCCAGGACGCGGGGCAGCATGGGCAGCAGGTCGGACGCCACGAGCCCCGACTTGTGCGGCGCGTTGGCGGCAGCCTGCGTGTGCGCGACGGAGGCGGCGATCGCCGCCAGCCGCGCGTCCATGCCCTTGGCGAGAAAGGAGCCGACGACGCCCGTGAGCACGTCCCCGGTCCCCGCCGTCGCCAGGGTGGGGAAGCCGCCGCAGACGACGGCGCCGGAGCCGGGAGCGCCCACGAGCGTCCCCTCGCCTTTCAGCAGCACCACACAGTCGAACCGCTCGACCGCCCGTTCGAGCGCCTGGAGCCGGTGCGCGTCAACCCATGACGCTTCCCCGTCGAGCAGCCGTCCCAGCTCACCCGAGTGCGGCGTCAGCACGGTGCCGGCGCTCCGGACCGCCGGGTCGAGCTCGAAGAGCGCGTCTGCGTCCACGACGGCGGGAAGCTCCGTCTCGGCGAGCAGGCGCCGGACGAGCTCGCCCTCGTCGCGCCCGAGGCCGGGCCCGAGCGCAAGTGCCCGCGCGCGCTCGACGGCCGTCCAGACCTCGTCCAACGGCCGCTTCACCGCCTCGAGCAGCCGCGCCTCGATCACGGGGAGCGACTCCTGCGGCGCCGCAACGACCACGTACCCGGCATCCGCCCGAAACGCGGCCTCGGCGGTGAGGCAGGCCGCACCGGTCATACCGGGCGAGCCGCCGACGACGAGTACCGAGCCGGCGGTGTATTTCGTATCGCCAGGCCGCCGCCGCGGAACGAGGTCGAGGATCGCCGGCGTCGCGAGCGCGTGGCGGGTCTCGAAGTGCTCGAGACCGATGTCCGCGACCACTACCTCGCCTCGTTGGAAGCGACCCGGAGCGACCTCGTGCCCAACCTTCCGCCCGTGGAAGGTCACGGTGGCAGTCGCGCGCACAGCCGCGCCCGGGACCTCGCCGGTCGAGGCGTCGACGCCGGAGGGGATGTCCACGGCGACGACCGGCGCTCCCGACCCGTTGATCGCCTCGATTTGCTGCGCCGCCCCCTCCCGCGGCGCCCCGCGGAAGCCGGTGCCGAAGAGCGCGTCGATCACGACGTCAGCATCGCCGAGCGCGCGCTCCTCCCAGCCACTCGAGCGGAGCAACTCCGTCGCGATCCGGCCGTCGCCACCGTTCGCGCCGCCACCGCAGACGGCGGCGAACGAGCGCGCGGTGGAAAAGCGGGAAAGGATCTCCTCGGCGACGGCGCGGCCGGCCCGCGCCATCAGCTCCTCGACGTCGTGTCCCTCCTCCGCCGACCGCATCTCCTCGGCGGTGTAAAGAGGTTCAAACATCCGCGACGACGACGCAGACCGCGCTCGCAAGCTCCCGTGAGTGCGACATGGAGAGGTCGATCGCGCCGGCGCCGACACGCCGCGACCACTCCTCGACCCGGCCGGAGAGCTGCACCGACGGCTTCGGCCGCCCGGAGATCTCGATCTCGCGCCAGGCGAAGCGGGTCGCGACACCGAAGCCGAGCGCCTTGCCGACGGCCTCCTTCCCGGCGAAGCGGGCCGCGTAGTGCTGGGCCGGGTTCGGCCTGGAGTCGCAGTACGCCTGCTCGCTCTCGGTGAAACAGCGGTCCCGGAAGCTCGCGTAGCGCTCGAGCGCCCGGCGGATCCGGCCGATCTCGATCATGTCCGTGCCCACGCGCGTCACCGCTGCTCCTCCAGCCAGCGGGGCAGGTCGGCGACGGACGAGAGCAGCACGTCGGGCGTCGTCCCCGAGCGCTCGACCTCGTCAGGCCGGAACTTCCCCGTGCGCACCAGCGCGGTGCGCAGCCCGAACCGCTGCGCGCCGGCCACGTCGGCGTCAATGTCGTCCCCGACCATCCAGGTCAGCTCGGGGTCGGCGTCGAGCGCCTCGACCGCGGCCGCGAAGTACGCCGCGCTCGGCTTCCCCACGACGATCGCGTCCAGCTCGGCCGCGTACTCGAGGCCGGCGACGAAGCAGCCGGAATCCAGCAGCGGCCCGCGCGAGGTCTGCCACCAGCGGTTCCGGTGCAGGCAGTAGAGCTCGGCGCCGCCCTCGAGCTCGTGGAAGGCGCGCGCGAGGTTCATGTAGGAGAAGACGCGATTTGTCTCCTCGGTCTCGTCGGCGCCGCCGACCAGCACGGCCTCGGCGTCCTCGCCGACGATGTGCACACCGTCGAGGTCCTCGAGCACCGCAGCCATCGTCAGCGCGAGCACCCGCTTTCCGGCTAGCTCGCGCGCAGCAGCGAGCGCCGTCGTCTGCAGCTCGTCGTCATCGAGCTCGAAGCCGAGCTCGCGCAGGTTTCCTGCCAGCACGGCCCGCGACTGCGTGGTGTTGTTCGTGACGAAGCGGAGCCGGTGGCCGTCCTCCCGCAGGCGCCTGACGGCGGCCGGGGCGCCGCGGATCGGCTCCCCGGAGACGTGGAGGACGCCGTCGATGTCGAGCAGAATGGCCGCCATGGACGGCGAGTCTATTCAGGTGACTCGTACAGTGGCGATCCCCATTTCGGAGATCCAGCTGCGCTTTTCACGCTCGAGCGGCCCCGGCGGACAGCACGCCCAGAAGACCGAGACGCGCGTCGAGGCGGTCTTCGACGTCGAGGCGTCCGAGGCCCTGTCCGAGGCGCAGAGGGCGCGGGTGATCCGGAAGGCCGGCCCGGTGCTCCGCGCCATCGCCCAGGACGAGCGGAGTCGCGCGAGGAACCGCGAGCTCGCGATCGAGCGGCTGGCCGAAACGCTACGCGACGCGCTCAGAGTCGAGCGCCGGCGCCGCCCGACGAAGCCCACGGCGGCGGCGCGCGAACGCCGGCTCGGACACAAGCGCCGCCGCGGCGAGACGAAGCAGCTCCGCCGGAAACCGGAGGGCGACTAGACCGCGCTGGGGCCGGCGGCGCGGACGCCCGGCCGGAGATACCCGCGCATCACCTTGCGCGCGTAGAGGCGCTCGCTCGCGGCGCGGTAGAGCGCGAGGGCGTTCTCGCCCTCCTGCGGATGCACCGCCCAGCCGAACGTCGCCTTCGTCCCCTGTGAGGCGAGGATCCATTCCAGGCGGCCGCTGAGCTCGGAGGCCTCGTCGAGGGTGCCGACGGAGGCGAGCACTGCGAACTCGTCGCTTCCGACCCGCGCGATCTGGTCCTCGTCGCCGAGCGAGCGCTCGAGCCGGTCCGCGACCTGGCGCAATGCCTCGTTGCCGGCCGACGGCCCGGCCTCCTGGTTCAGCTCCTTGAGCGCGTCCATGTCGGCGAGGAGCAGCGCGAACGGCCGGCCCGTCTCGAGCCGCTTGGTGATCGCAGCCTCGAAGGCCCGGGTGTTGGGGAGGCCGGTGAGAACGTCACGCTCGGCAAGGATCCGGAACTGCTCGAGCATCAGTCGGTTCCGCCTCGCGAAGAGTCCGATCAGCGTCCCGATGCTGACGAAGGTGATGCACCGAATCACGGTGCTGCCGGTCAGCACCTCCGTCGACGGGATGCTCGAGTTCAGCAGCACGCCGGAGACGTAGAGCGCAAGCGCCGCCAGCCCGGCAGCCGCGCCGATGCGGGGGCCCGTCGCCATCGCGGTCATCGCGATTGACAGGTAGAAGAAGTGCGCGATCCCTAGGCCGGGGCGCTCGTACAGCAGAAATGCGCCGAAGACGAGCGGGAACGACGCGACCGAGCACGCGAGCAGGAGCTGTCGGGATGCCGCCGCAGACATCGAACACACTCTCGGCCGCCCGCAGCCTGCCGGCGTCCCTCGGACGGGTTATTCGACCGTGACGGTTTTTGCGAGGTTCCGCGGCTGATCGACGTTCAGCCCGCGGAGGCGCGCGATGCGGTAGGCGAGGAGCTGCAGCGGCACCACGGCGAGCGCCGCCTGCAGGAAGGCCGGCGTGCGCGGCACGTAGATCACGTCGTCCGCGTGGTGCTGGATGTCCTCGTTCCCGTCGGTCGCGATCGCGATCACGTGTGCGCCGCGCGCCCTCGTCTCGTGGATGTTCGAGACGATCTTGTCGTAGACGTGCAGGTTCGTCGCGACGACGACGACCGGCGTGTCCTGGTCGAGCAGCGCGATCGGGCCGTGCTTCATCTCGCCCGCGGAGTACGCCTCCGTCGGGATGTACGAGATCTCCTTCAGCTTCAGGGCGCCCTCGAGTGCGACGGGCAGCCCGATGTGCCGGCCAAGGTAGAGGAAGAACGAGTGCTCGTAGAAGCGCTGTGCGATCTCCTCGATCGGGTGGTCGCCGTCGAGGAAGGCCGCGATCTTGCCGGGCAGCGTGTAGACCTGGTCGACGATGTAGGAGATCTCCTGCGGCGGCAGCGTCTGCCGGATCTCCGCGAGCTTGAGGCCGATCAGGTAGAGGAGCGCGACCTGCGCGGTGAACGTCTTCGAGGCCGCGACGCCGACCTCAAGCCCGCACCTCGTGAAGAGCGAGGAGTCGACCTCCCGCGTGATGTGGGAGCCCATCATGTTCGTGATCGCGACGGTGTGGGCGCCCTTCTCGCGAGCGAGCCGCATCGCACCGACCGTGTCGCGCGTCTCGCCGGACTGCGAGATCCCGATCACGAGCGTGTTCTCGTCGATCACGGGGTTCCGGTAGATCCACTCCGAGGCGATGTCCGGCTCCACCGGGATCCGCCCCCACTCCTCGAGGACGTAGCGCCCGACGACCCCCGCGTGGTACGCCGTCCCGCAGGCGAGGATCACGATCCGCCGCAGGTCGCGCAGCGCCTGGTCGTCCATCCCCAGCCCCTCGAGCACGAGCGTTCCGTGGCGCGTGCGATCGCCGATCGTCTCCGCGATCGCCTCGGGCTGTTCGTAGATCTCCTTGAGCATGAAGGTCTCGTAACCGCCCTTCTCCGCGCTCTCGTCGTCCCAGTCGAGCTCGAGCGGGTCGTGGCTCACCGGCTTCCCGTCGGAGCGGCTGAAGCTGACGGAATCGGGCGTGATCGTGACGATGTCGCCGTCGTCCGGGAAGAGCACTTGCCGCGTCTCGGCGAGGAAGGCCGCAGCGTTCGAGGCGAGGAAGTTCTCGCCCTTGCCGAGGCCGACGACGAGCGGCGTCTGGTTCCGGACGCCTACGAGCTGGTCAGGATGATCGCGGTGGATCACGACGAACGTGAAATGCCCTTCGAGCTCGGGGAAGATCTTCTCCACGGCGCGGGCGAGATCGCCCTCGTAGGCGCTCTCGATCAGGTGGACGACGGTCTCGGCGTCCGTTTCGGAGCTGAAGGTGTGCCCCTCCTCCTGGAGCCGCGCCCGGAGCTCGCGGTAGTTCTCGATGATCCCGTTGAGGACGATTGCCAGGCGGTCGTCCTCGCAGCCTGTGAGCGGGTGTGCATTCCCCACCGTGACGCCGCCGTGGGTCGCCCAGCGGGTATGGCCGAGGCCCGTGGTGGAGGCGGAGCCGTTCGTGGAGGCCGCGGCCTTCAAGAACTGGAGGTTGCCGACGGCGCGGACGTAGTCGAGGCCCTCATCCTCGAGGAGCGCGATGCCCGCCGAGTCGTAGCCGCGGTACTCCAGGCGCTCAAGGCCGTTGAGGAGCAACGGCTTGGCCGCTCGTGGCCCCACGTATCCGATGATTCCGCACACCCTGGGCTCCTTCGACGGTCGGCCTGCGGTCGAAAAACGATAGAAAGCCCGGCTGCGACGAGCCTCCCGCTTCGAAGGTCGCCTAACCGAGCTCTCGGCGTACGAGGGCCGAGATGGTACCACAGAGGCGCCCGGCTTCCGCCTCGTCCGGAGCCTCTGCGAGAACCCTGACGACGGGCTCGGTTCCGCTCGGCCGGACGAGGATTCGCGCCTCCCCGTCGAGCTCGCCGTTCATCCGGGCTACCTCCTCGAGCAGCGTGGCGGGAAGGTCGCGGCCGCGTACCGCGATGTTGTCCTTGACCTGCGCGAACTGCGGCATCACCGCGGCGGCCTCCGCGAGCGAGCGACCCTCGAGCGCGCGACAGAGCAGGAGCGCCGCAGCCAGGCCGTCGCCCGTAACGTGGCCGTCGAGGCAGATGATGTGGCCGGACTGCTCCCCGCCCAGTATGGCGCCCTCGCGGCGCAGGGCCTCGAGTACGTAGCGGTCGCCCACGTCAGTCGTGATCACGCGGATCCCGTGCTCGGCCATCAGCCGGTGGAAGCCGAGATTCGTCATCACCGTCACGACGACGGTGTGAGCCTTGAGGTGGAGCGCCAGGATCGCGAGGATCTGGTCGCCGTCGACCGCGTTTCCCTCTGCGTCTACGGCCAGCATGCGGTCTCCGTCGCCGTCGAATGCCACGCCCAGGTCGATTCGCTGCTCGCGCGCGGTGCGTGCGAGCAGCGAGAGATCGGTTGCCCCGCACCCGACGTTGATCAATCCGCTCTCGGCGTCGACGCCGAGAGCGGTCACGTCTGCTCCCAACCGCGCGAAGGCATCAGGGGCGATGTCGGAATAGGCGCCGTTCGCGCAATCGACGGCGATCCGTAGTCCCGCGAGGTCGGTACCGAACCGCTCGAGGACGTGATCGAGGTAACTGACGGCCGAGATGCCGACGTAGTCGACCACGCCGAGACCGTTCCGCGGGGGCTCGTCGAGGAGCGCCTCGATCTCCTCCTCCGAGGCGTCGGTCAGCTTCTGCCCGTCGCGGTCGAAGAACTTGACGCCGTTGTACTCCGGCGGGTTGTGCGAGGCCGAGATCACCGCACCCAGATCGAGCGCGAGCAAGGCGACGGCGGGCGTGGGCAGCACGCCGCCGAGCACCGCGTTCCCGCCCGCCGACGCCACGCCCTCGGCGAACGCCCTTTCCAGGGCCGGGCCGGACTTCCGGGTGTCGCGGCCGACGAAGACGCGGCCGCCGCCCGACCAGATCGCCGCTGCCCGGCCGAGCCTCTCAACGAGCTCCGGCGTCAGCAGCTCGCCGACGACGCCGCGAACTCCGTCCGTGCCGAAGTAGCGCCTGGCCATCGCGGGAGCCTAGGCGGGAAAGTCCGACCGGTCCCGGATCGAGGCGAAGTCGTCGTCGGCACGCGCATCCCCGGCGAGGTCGGGCTTCAGCTCGAGCGCGCGGCGGAGATGCTCGACGGCCGCGTCCTGGTCGCCGCTCAGGGCCTCGAGACACGCGAGGTCGTAGAGGAGGCTCGGGTTGTCCGGGTGCTCCCGAAGGCCGCGCTCGATGGTCTCCCGAGCGGCATC
>DATDKA010000034.1:0-5454 GCA_036520235.1 Gaiellaceae bacterium | reverse complement strand
CGCTCGCTCGTGACGTAGCAAACCGAGAGGTCGCCGGCATGTTCGCCGATGTAGTGGCCGATCGCCTGGAGCAGGTGGGTCTTGCCGAGGCCGGTCCCGCCGTAGATGAACAGCGGGTTGTACGCCTGCGCCGGTGCCTCGGCGACGGCCAGCGCAGCCGCGTGGGCGAAGCGGTTCGACGACCCGATCACGAACGAGTCGAAGGTGTACTTGTTGTTCAGCCCTTCGACCCGCGGGGCCGTAAGGACCTCGGGGCCCGCCTGTTCGTCCCCGGCGGGCTCGATGATCGCGAACGCGATTCGGCGCTCGTCGCCGACAGAGTCACGGACCGCCGCATCGATCAGGCCGAGGAAGTGACCCTCGATCCACTCACGCGCGAAGTCGTTCGGGACGCGGAGGGTGAAGGAGTCGTCGGAGAGCTCCACGCCCTCGACTTCCGAAAACCAGGTGCGGTAGGTCGACTCGTTGAGCGCGCTCCGCAGTCGTTCCGAAACCTCGGTCCACAGGTCCTCTGCTGTGAGCAACTGCTGGCGCTCCACGCCTGGGGGAATGCTCCTCTCGACGAGCCGAAAGAGGGCGAGCATAGCAGCGTCTTCGAGCTCGAACAATGCCCCCGGACGACCTGTCGCAACGTCGAAAAAGCGGCCGATTTGCAGGTACTTTTGTACCATCCCCAGCGTCCTCCACAGCTGTGGAGAAGCCGGTGTGCGGCGATGTATTCACTGGGGAAAACACGCTCGACGCAGGAGATTCTTCGACGCGGACGCACCGGCGGCCGCTGTGGAAAAGCCTGGGGGGAGAAAGGCTCTCTATACTGGCGCGACCCTCGCGACGAAGGGTTCCACGACCTCTTCTTCATCTCCTCATGAAGCGCACCTATCAGCCCAACGTCCGCAGGCGGAAGCGCCGCCACGGCTTTCGGGCGCGCATGTCCACCCGGGCCGGCCGCGCGATCCTGAAGCGGCGCCGGGCCCGCGGGCGCAAACGCCTCTCGGCGTAACGCAGACCACGATTCCGACCCCGGTGCAACGCCGCAACCGACTGTCTCGTTCGCGCGACTTCGACGCCGTCTACCGGCACGGCCGGTCGGTGTCGACGAGGTTCCTCGTGCTCTACCGCTTCGACCGGGACGCGGAGGAGGAGGGCGAGGCGCGGCTCGGCATCGCCATCCCGAAGAAGGTCGGCGGCGCCGTCGTGCGCAACCGCATCAAGCGCCGTCTCCGAGAGGTCTGGCGCGACCTCCTTCCCCAGATCCCGGCGGGCGCCGACTACGTGCTGCTCGTCCGCCAGCCGCTGGCCGAAGCCGAGAGCCGTGACGGCGAGTGGCTGAAGGAGCGGGTGGAGGAGATCCTCGGAAAGGCGAGCGCGTGAAGTACGTCGGGATCGGCGGCGTCTACCTCTACCGCTACACGCTCGGCGTCTTCTTCCCGGCGACGTGCAAGTACCACCCGTCCTGCTCGCGGTACGCGATCGACGCGATCCGTCAGTACGGCCTCGTCCGCGGCTCGATCCTCGCCGGGTGGCGGCTGCTTCGCTGTAACCCCTGGAGCCATGGCGGGGTCGACTACCCAGCGGGCCAGAGGCTCTTCCGGTGATCGAGCTCAGCATCCTCAGCCCGCTCGAGGACCTGCTCACCTGGGCGCTCGAGGAGTTCCACACGACCTTCGGCCTGACCTGGGCCTGGTCGATCATCGCGCTGACGCTCTGCGTGCGAATGCTGCTCGTGCCGCTCACCGTCCGCCAGATCCATTCGATGCAGCGGATGCAGGAGCACCTGCCGGAGATGAAGTCGATCCAGAAGCGCTACAAGAACGATCGCAAGAAGCAGAACGAGGAGCTGATGAAGTTCTACCGGGAGAACCAGATCAACCCGGCTTCCTCGTGCCTCCCGATCCTGCCGCAGATCCCGATCTTCTTCGCGCTCTACTTCGTCCTGCGGCACTTCGACGACCGGATCTACCCAAAGTATCCGGCGTCGGCGCTCGACTGGCTCAACTTCGTTCCCGACATCACCGCCAACATCGGCGACCACTGGTCCGGCTATGTGCTGCTCGCGGTGTACATCGGCAGCCAGATCGCCTCGACGTGGTTCATGCCGATGGCGACGACGAGTCAGGCCCAGCGCTACATCTTCCTGGCGCTGCCTCTCGTCTTCGCGCTCTTCATCATCAACCCACCGGGCGGCGCAACCTTCCCCGTCGGTCTCCTGCTCTACTGGATGACGACCAACCTCTGGACGGTCGGTCAGGGCATCGTCACCCGCCGCCTGCGGGCGAAGATGCAGCCGGTGCCGGCCAAGCGCAGCTCGCGCACACCGCCGAAATCGGAAGGCGCGGCGGCGGAGGTCACTGACGGCGCCGCCGCGGCCGCCGCCGAGGAGCCCGAGCGGCAGGAGAAGCCGGCGGGCCCTCGGAAGGTGAAGCGCAAGAAGAAGCGGGCGCGGCGGTGAGCGAGGATCTCCGCGTCGAGGCGGAGGGGGAGACCGTCGGCGAGGCAAAGTGGGCGGCGCTCCGTGAGCTCGAGAAGCTCGACGCGGCGATCGACAAGACGAGCGTCCAGTTCCAGGTCGTCTCCGAGGGCGAGCGCGGGATTCTCGGCGTCGGCTACTCCCCGGCTCGCGTGGTCGCGACGGTCCCGGCAGACAGCGTTCCGGCTCAGGCTTCGGCGGAGGACGAGTCGGAGCCGGCGGCGCTCGTGCGCGAGGTCGTCGCGCGGACCGCGGCCGCGATCGGGATCTCCTGCCGCCTGGAGATCGAGGAAAGCGGGGAGACGCTGGTGGCGACTTGCTCCGGGCGCGATCTCGGCCTGTTGATCGGCCGCCACGGCCAGACGATCGACGCGATCCAGTACCTCTGCAACGCGATCCTGGCGCGGAACGGCGCCGGGGTGTCCGTGGTCGTCGACGCAGCCGGTTACCGGGCGCGGCGGGAGGCGACGCTGGCCACGCTGGCCGCCGGGGCGGCGGAGCAGGTCGAGCGAACGGGCGAACGCGTCGAGCTCGAGCCGATGACGGCCGTGGAGCGAAAGATCGTCCACCTCAGCCTCCAGGACCGCGAGGGCGTCGAGACGACGAGCGAGGGCACCGAGCCGAACCGCTTCGTCGTTGTCCTCCCGGCCGATGCCGGGTAGCTGGGGCAACCTCCCGGTTACCCCAGACCCCTTCCACCTGTCCGCTGACACAGACGAGCTCCTTCAGCGCTGGCTGACCGAGGTCCTGGCGACGCCGGGCCTGACCGGGATCAGGGAGAAGGACGAGGCGCAGCGCGTCCTGCTGCAGGACAGCCTGCGCGGGGTCGAGATCGTCCGCCAGCTCGACGGCCCGATCGTCGATGTCGGCTCCGGCGGGGGCGCGCCGGGGATCCCGCTCGCTGCATCGCTTCCCGAGCGGGAGGTGACGCTACTGGACGCCGAGCGCCGCAAGGCCGAGTTCCTGTGGCGCTGGAAGGAGGCGCTCCCGAACCTCGAGGTGATCTGGGGCCGGGCCGAAGAGCAACCGACGGACCGCTACGGCGTGGCCGTCGCGAAGGCGCTGGCACCTCCGCCCGTCGCGGCGGAGTGGACCCTGCCGCTGGTCCGGCCGGGCGGCGCGGTCGTGCTCTGGATCGGGCCGAGCGCCGACCTGGAGCTGGTCGCGCGGGTCGCGGAGCGGGTCGGCGGCGGCACGCCTGAGAACCGCGGCGGCCTGCTCGTGATCCCGAAGGTCGCGGCGACGCCGGAGAGCTTTCCGCGCCGCCCGGGAATGGCCAGGAAACGTCCGTTGGCCTGAGTACCGTGGCCACAGCTTGGCCATCTACGCGCTCGCGAACCAGAAGGGCGGCGTCGGCAAGACGACGACCGCCGTGAACCTCGCCGCCTGCCTTGCCGAGGCAGGCGAGCCGACCCTGCTCGTCGACCTCGACCCGCAGGCGAACGCCACGTCCGGGCTCGGGGAACGCGCAAACGGCACCTCCAGCTTCGACTTGCTCGACGGCGCGCCCGCCAGCGAGCTTGCCTCGGGCACACGCTTCGAGAACCTCGAGCTGATCCCCGCGAGGCCGGACCTGGCCGGCGCTGCCGCCTCACTGGCGCTGCGCCAGGACGCCGAGCACTACCTCGCCGACGCGCTCCGGCCGGCGGCCGGCAAGTACCGGTACGTGTTCCTCGACTGCCCGCCTTCGCTCGGGCCGCTGACCGTCAACGCCTTGGCCGCCGCCGATCGGGTCCTCGTCCCCGTTCAGGCCGAGTACTACGCACTCGAGGGCGTCGCGCAGATCCTCGGCTCGATCGAGGCCGTGCGCGCTCGGCTCAACCCGCGCCTGACGCTCGCCGGGTTGCTCCTGACGATGGTCGACGGGCGGACCCGTCTCGCCGCCGACGTCTCGTCCGAGCTGGAGCGCCACTTCGGCCCGCTGCTGTTCAAGACCCACGTGCCGAGATCGGTGCGGATAGCCGAGGCGCCCAGCCATGGTCTCCCCGTGATCGCCTACGACCGCCGGTCAACCGGCGCCGACGCGTACTGGAAGGTGGCGATGGAGCTTGTCGAGCGGAACTAGCCCGGCTCGGCGCGGCCTCGGCCGCGGTCTCGAAGTCCTGATCGGCGGCGCCCCGGCGGCGGAGCTCGCGCAGCTTCCGGTCGACCACGTCCACCCCAACCCGAAGCAGCCGCGGCGGAAGTTCGACCACGAGACGACCGCCGCTCTCGCCGAGTCGGTGCGCTCGCAGGGGCTCGTCCAACCGGTCGTCGTCCGGTCCCGCGCGGCGGGCGGATACGAGCTGATCGCGGGCGAGCGACGCTGGCGGGCGGCGCGCGAGGCGGGGCTGGAGACGATCCCGGCGCTCGTCCGTGAGACGGGTGACCGCGACGCGCTCCTCCTCGGCCTGGTCGAGAACGTCGCGCGTGAGCAGCTGACGCCGGTGGAGGAGGCTCGCGCCTACGCGCTGCTCGTCGACGAGTTCGGCCTCGGCCTCGGCGAGATCGCCGAGCGGGTCGGGCGGTCGAAGCCGGCGGTCTCGAACCGCATGCGGTTGCTCGACCTTCCCGAGGACGTTCTCGCGATGCTCGAGCGAGCAGAGTTGACGGAAGGCCACGCGCGGGCAGTGCTCGCGGTTCCGGATCACGACGCGCGGCGCCGGCTTGCGCGCGAGATCGTCCGGCGAGGGCTCTCGGTTCGCGAGGCCGAGCGCGCAGCGCGCTGGTCCGGCGCAAAGCGGAAGCCTCGGAAGGCGACCGTGCCGCTCGACCCCATCCTTGCCGACCGTGTCAAGGTTGCCGCGGAGCGGCTGACCGGACGCGCCGTGCGGATCCGAGGCGGCCGGCTCGAGATCGGGTTCGCCGACGAGGTCGAGCTGGCCGAGCTCGCCGAAGTGCTCGAAGCAGCAGCTTCCGGCTAGGAGCTCTGGGCACCCGTACCCAGCGGGCATGGTCGTTCGTTGGGGTCCTATGCTCGGTCTGTACCAGCAGGACATCGAGTGGCT
>DATDKA010000033.1:0-33034 GCA_036520235.1 Gaiellaceae bacterium | reverse complement strand
GAAAAAAGTTTGACATTCCGCTTGCTCCGGGAATAACCACTGCGCGGCCGAAAGGCCAGGACGCCTATACATACAGAGCCCGGGGGTAAAAGCGAACGGGAAGCGGAGCCGGGCCGGGGACTTGTCCCCGCCCGGCTCCGCGTCTTAGACTCCCGCGCCCATGGCTGCGCCAACCGAGCGGCAGGCAGACCGGCGCCGCCAGATCCTCGGAGCGGCGGTGAAGGTGTTCGCGGCGAAGGGCTTCCACGCCGCTCGCGTGGGAGATATCGCGGAGGAGGCCGGCGTCGCGTACGGCCTCGTCTACCACTACTTCAAGTCGAAGGACGAGCTGCTCGAAACGATCTTCCGCACGACCTGGACCGACATGCTCGCGCGCGTCCGCGAGGTCGAGGCGTCGGGAGCTTCCGCTACGGAGGAGGTGCGGCAGGTGACGGCGCTGCTGCTCCGGACCTGGCGCCGCGATCCCGATCTCGTCAGGGTCCTCGTCCGTGAGGTGACGCGCAGCCAGCACGTCCAGCGGGAGGTGCAGGAGATCTCGGAGGCGATGGAGGCGCTCGAGAACATCGTCCGGCGGGGGCAGGAGGCAGGTGAGTTCCAGCCCGAGTTCGAGCCGCGGCTGGCTGCGGTTGTCTTCTACGGCGCCCTGGACGAGGTACTCACGAGCTGGGTGCTCGGCCAGCTCCCGGACCGGGACGAGGACATCGCGCGGGCGGAGCGCGACGTCGTGTCGCTCCTGACCGGCGGCTTGCGCGCTTCTAGCTGAGGGCGGTGTCGCCGGGGCGGGGCTCTTCGATCCCGGTCTCCGGGGGGCCCACCACCGCGGGGGAGACGGGCCGAAGGTAGAGGAACTCGTACGCGACGGCCGCGATCACGCCGCCGGCGAACGGGCCGATGTACCAGATCCAGAAGTCGTCCCAGTGATTCGAGATCAGCTCGGGCCCGAACGCGCGGGCCGGGTTCATCGCGGCGCCGGTCAGCGGGCCGCCCATCAGGACGTCGACCGTGATCGTCAGGCCGATGCCGAGGCCGGCGATCGCCTTGAATGTGCCCCGCGGGTCGGCGGCGGTGGCGAAGACGACCCAGACGAGGAAGAACGTCAGGATCGCCTCGATCACGAGGCCGGCCTCCGGCTGAATCCCGGGGCCGAGGCCCGGGGCGCCCAGCGGTCCCTCTTGATCCGACGGGAAGACCCAGCGGAGGATCGCGGCCGCCGCGGTCGCCCCTGCGAACTGCACGACCCAATAGATGACCGCGAGAAGCGGCGCGATCCGGCCGGTGACGAGAAAGCCCAGCGTGATCGCCGGGTTGAAGTGCCCGCCGGAGATGTGCCCGACGGCGGAGACCATCACGGCGATGATCACGCCGTTCGCGAGCGCGATCCCGACGACGCCCGG
Organism: Gaiellaceae bacterium; assembly: GCA_036520235.1. Lineage (GTDB taxonomy): Bacteria > Actinomycetota > Thermoleophilia > Gaiellales > Gaiellaceae > JACDAN01. The sequence goes on along the minus strand of DATDKA010000033.1, from coordinate 31,640 downwards.
TTCTGCGAGCGGGCCGGCGGAGAGCACGGCACCCGCGCCGATGAAGATGAGCGCGAACGTGCCGATGAACTCGGCGGCCCCTCGGCGCAGGGGGTCGGCTAGCACGCGCGGGAGCCTATCGTCCCAGGCGGACAACCGCATGGTCGGCATCCGCCGACTTTTGGAAATGGGCCGGTCGGCCTATTGAGCGGACGGCGGGGCCATGGCAGGCTCCGCGCGGCATGGAGCGGGAGGGGCTTCTCAACACCAGGCTGTTCGTTGCGGCGAGCTTCATCCTCGCCTGCGTGCTCGCCGTCGCGCTGCTCGGCGCCGCCGCCTGAGCGCGGCGGCCTGAGCGACGAAAAAGGCCGCAAATGCGGCCTTTTGGCGAAGGCTGCGGGGCTAGGATTCGAACCTAGACTACTCGGTCCAGAGCCGAGCGTCCTACCATTAGACGACCCCGCAAGGGGGCTCGGATTGTAGCCGCTCGTCGGTGAGCCTCCGGTACAGCGAGAAGGGTGCGAACGAGTAGAACGCGATGAACACGGTGTTGATCGCCATGGTCGCGATCCACGCCCCGACGACGCCCCCCATCACCCAGTAGCCGACGATCACCGGGATCGCGACGAGCATCGCGCCGATCAGCGTCAGGAGCGCGAAGATCGCGAGGACGCGGCCCGTGCGGCCACGCACGAGGTCGTTTGAGCGGGCGAGCGCTGCGCGCCACGGCGAGCGTTCGAGCACGATCAGCGGGACGACGAGGGCCCAGCGGGCCATCAGGATCAGTCCGGGCACGACGAAGGCGAGGGTTCCGAGCAGGATCCCAAGGGTTGTGACGAGCGCGGAGATGACGAGGTCGGCGAGCCGGTCCCTCGTGTGTCGGTAGGGGTCGGTGGCGCTCTGGTCGCCGCGTGCGACGTCGTGGATGACGGCGCCGATGATCCACGGGAAGGCGACCAAGGTGAGCGCCGAGGAGGCGACGACCCAGACGACCCAGGTCCCGCCGCCCTTCGACGAGAACTCGGGGTCGAGCAGGGCGAGCGCGAGCTCGAGCGGGACGAGCACGAGCCCGACGATCAGGAGCGTCCGCCAGAAGCGGGAGAGGAACAGGCTCCAGCTGTCCCGCACGACCTCACCGACCATGTCCGCTCCTTCGACAGGCGGCACGCCGGGCCTCTGACCGGGACCAGGTCCCTTGACAAGACGCGCCGCTCTTTGCGAGCTCGACCGGCTCGCCGGGCCGTGTCGCGGGACCAGGTCCCGACACGGAAGCGGAACAAAAGGCGCGCGGAAGTGTGCCGGGTTCTTCTCAGGCGACGTCGGCGGCCCAGTCGCCGTAGAGCGCCGTGTACAGGCCCTGGCGGGCCAGGAGCTCGTCGTGCGTTCCCTGCTCGACGATCTTCCCGTGCTCCAGCACGACGATCAGGTCGGCGCCGCGGATCGTCGAAAGCCGGTGGGCGATCACGAACGCCGTGCGGCCCGAGAGCAGCGTCCGCAGCGCCCGCTCGATCTTCCGCTCGGTGCCGATGTCCACCGACGACGTCGCCTCGTCGAGGATGAGGATCCGCGGGTCGGCGAGCAGCGCCCGCGCGAACGCGACGAGCTGGCGCTGCCCGAGTGAGAGTCGCGAGCCGCGCTCTTGAACGTCGGTCTCGTAGCCGTCCTCGAGGCGCATGACGAAGTCGTGCGCGCCGACCGCTGTCGCCGCCGCACGGATCTCCTCGTTCGTCGCGTCAGGCCGGCCGAAGGCGATGTTGTCGCGGACCGATCCGGCGAACAGGAACCCCTCCTGCGGGACGATCCCGAGCTGCCGCCGCAGCGACGCCTGCGTCACGTCCCGTAGATCCGTCCCGTCGACCGTGATCCGCCCGTCGACGGGGTCGTAGAAGCGGGCGAGCAGCTTGGCGATCGTCGACTTGCCGGCGCCGGTGTGGCCGACGAGCGCAACCGTCGTCCCGGCGGGCACGTCGAGGTCGATTCCGTGCAGCACCTCCGGGCCGGTGCCGTATGAGAACCGGAGGCCCTCGAGGGAGACGTCGCCCTCGATTCGCCCGAGCTCCCGTGCGCCCGGCCGGTCCTCGACCTCGGGCTCCTCGTCGAGCACGTCCATGATCTTGTCGAGCGCGGCGACGGCGGCCAGGAACGTGTTGTAGAGCTGCGAGAGCTGCTGGACCGGGTCGAAGAAGTTCGACACGTAGAGGATGAAGGCGAAGAGGGTGCCGATCGTCAGGTCGCCGCCGGCGAGCAGATAGCCGCCGTACCCGAGCACGACGGCGGTCGCCGCCGACGAGAGGAAATCGACGAACGGGAAGTAGACGCCGCTGTTCACGACCGTTTCGTGGTTCGCCGCCCGGTAGTGCTCATTCACCTCGCGGAAGTGCCGTCGGCGCGACGACTCGCGGGTGAACGACTGGATCACACGCATCCCTGCGATGTCCTCGGCGAGCGTGGCTGTCACGAGCCCGAGCCGCTCCCGGACCGCGCGGTAGGCGCGCGTGCTCCGGACGCGGAAGATCGCCGTCGCAATCGCCATCGCGGGGATCACCGACAGGGTCGCGAGCGCGAGCCGCCAGTCGAGCAGGAAGAGAACGACGGCGGATCCGACCAGGATCAGCGTGTTCTGGACGAGCGTCGTGACGCCGTCCGTGACGAGCTGGTCGAGCGCGTCGACGTCGTTCGTCAGCCGGCTGATGACCACGCCGGCGCGGTTCCGCTCGTAGAAGCCGAGCGACAGTCCCTGCAGGTGCTTGAAGAGCCGGTTCCGGAGGTCGGCCAGGATCCGCTCGCCTGTCCAGCCCGTGAAGTAGGTCTGCGCGGCCGATGTCACGAGGTTCGCGAGACCGGCGACGAGGAAGAACGCCACGATCACCGCGAGCGCGTGCAGGTCCTTTTGCCGGATCCCGTCGTCGACTGACAGCTTCGCCAGGTAGGGCGGGACGAGCGCGGTCAGCGTGGCTGCGAGCAGCGAAACGACCGCCAGCGTGGTTCGCAGCTTGTAGGGCGCTGTCAGCCGGGCCAGGGTCGAGACTCGGCGTGCCGTCCGCTGCCAAGACCAGTCGTCGACCTTCGCGTCTCGCTGCGCCGAGAGGTAGGAACCGGGCTGCCAGACCTTCACGACGCCGCCTCCGCCCGGGCCTCGATCCGCTCCGCGAACTCCCGCTCGAGCAGGCCGTGCTCGTAGATCTCCCGATAGACCGGGCTGCGCTCGAGCAGCTCCTCGTGGGTGCCGCGCGCCGCGATCCGGCCGCGGTCGAGCACGACCAGCTCGTCGGCCAGGGCCAGCGTCGAGAGCCGGTGGGCGATGATGATCGTCGTCCGCCCCGCCATCGCCTGCCGGAAACCGAGTCGGATCCGCGCCTCGGTCGTCGCGTCGACCGAGGCCGTGGCGTCGTCGAGGATCAAGATCCGTGGGTCGACGAGCAGCGCCCGAGCGATCGCGATCCGCTGGCGCTGACCGCCGGACAACGTGATCCCGCGCTCGCCGATCACGGTGTCGTAGCCGTCGGGGAGCGCCTCGATGAACTCGTCGGCCTGCGCCAGCCGGGCGGCCGCACGGATCTCCTCGTCCGTCGCCTCCGGTTGCCCGAAGGCGATGTTCTCCCGCACCGTCGCAGAGAAGAGGAACGGGTCCTGCGCGACGATCCCGATCTCCCGGCGGAGCGAGACGACCTGGACGTCGCGCACATCGACGCCGTCGACGGTGATCCGCCCGTCCGTGACGTCGTAGAACCTGGGCACGAGCGAAGCGAGTGTCGTCTTGCCCGAGCCGGTGTGGCCGATGAGCGCGACCGTCCTCCCGGGCTCGAGCTCGAGGTCGATCCCCTCGAGCACCGGCCGCGCGGCGTCGTAGCCGAACGAGACCCCCTCGAACCGGACGCGGCCGTCGCCGCGCGGGAGCTCGACGGCGCCCGCGTGGTCGGAGACGTGCTCGGGCTCGTCCATGATCTCGAAGATCCGCTCGCCCGACGCCGTCGCCCGCTGCGCCTGGCCGATCCACATGCCGAGCATCCGTAGCGGCATCACGAGCATGACCACGAGGACGTTGAAGGTGATGAACCCGCCGAGGCTGAGCGAGCCGTTCACGACCATCCGGCCGCCGAGGAGCAGCACGATCGCCTGCGCGAACAGTGGGAGGAACGAGAGCAACGGCACGTAGATCGCGCGCTGGCGGTTGGCGTCGACGCTGCGCGCGAAGACCGCGTCAGACCGTCGCCCGAACTCCTCGCTCCGCGTCGGCTCCTGCGCGAACGACTTCACCACGTGGACGCCGACGATGCTCTCCTCCGCGACCGTCGCGACGTCGGCCATCTTCTGCTGCACGTCGCGCAGTACTGGGTGCGAGATGCTCGAGTAGCGGTAGGCGACGACGACGATCAGCGGCGTCACGGCCGTCGCCGCCAGCGCCAGCCGCCAGTCGAGCACGAACATCACGATCGTCACGCCGACGATCGTCATCACGTGCTGGAAGAAGAAGATCAGGCCGTAGCCGAGAAAGAAGCGGACGGACTGGAGATCGACCGTCGCGCGTGACATCAGCTGCCCGGTCTGGTGGCTGTCGTAGAAGCGGAAGGACAGCCGCTGGAGCTTCGCGTAGAGGGCGTTCCGCATGTCGAACTCCACGCCGAGTGCCTGGCGCCCCGAGATCAGACGCCGGCCGACCATCAGCAGCGAGCGGACCGCGCCGGCGGCGAGCACCGCGAAGCCGACGAGCCAGATCTCGCGCGTGCCGCCCGACTGGACCGCCCGCTCGAGTCCGTTTCCGGTGAGGAACGCGATCAGCACGGCGGCGCCCTGCGAGGCGACGGCGAGGATCACCGAGACGATGAGCGACCACTTGTACGGCTTGAGAAAGCCGAGCAGGCGAAGGAACGTCCGCCGGTAGGTAGGCGTCTCAGGCACCGTCAGAATCTAGCCACGGCCGGTTGCGTGGCCGCTTACGCCGTCGCCAGGTGAGCGTCGTGCTGGAGCTTCGGCCGGAGCTCCGACAGGCAGGTCAGGAACGCCTGTAGCGGGCCTGACGACGGGCCGGCGTCCCGCCGCCGGTACACCACGATCTTCCGCTTCGGCGCCGGCGCGTCGGCCAGCGTGACCGCGTGCAGCCGCTCCTCCATGAGCTCCGCGGCCACGGCCGTGTGGGGAAGGAGGGCGACGCCGAGGCCCTGCTCGACCATCTTCTTCGCGGCGTCGATGTTGTCGAGCTCCATCACACCGCGCGGCACGGCGCCGACCTGCTCGAAGAACTCGCTCGTCAACCGGTGGTAGCTCGACGTCCGGTCGAAGAGGATCAGCTGGATGTCCGCTAGGCGGCCGGCGTCGACCGCGCCGCCGGCGGCCAGCGGGTGCTTTGGGTCGACGACGAGCACGAGCTCGTCCTCGTAGAGTGGAATTGCCTCGACCTGCGGGTGATGGAGCGCCCGGCCGAGCCCGACCTGGACCTGGTCGCGCAGCACCAGCTCGAGCACCTCCTCCGAGTGCCCGGTGCGAACGGCGAGCGAGACCTTCGGATGTGTGCGCCGGAAGCGGGTCAGGATTCCCGGGAGGACGTACGTGCTGACCGCGGGCGCAGCGCCGAGCGCGAGCTGTCCGCTCTCGCCGCGCGCCAACTCGTCGAGCAGCCGCCGGCCGGCGCTCGCCGCATCGAGTGTGCGCTCTGCGTACGGGAGAAAGGCACGACCTGCGTCGGAAAGCCGCATTCCCCGGCCTGAGCGAAGGAACAGGATTGCGTTCAGCTCCGCCTCGAGCCCCTTGATCCGGGCCGTCAGCGTCGGCTGGGTCACGTACAGCGCCTCCGCCGCCTGGCTGGCACTTCCGCGCCTTGCGACCTCGACAAAAGCGTCCAGCTGCTCCAACCGCATGACGGGCGAGTATAGAGAACCTCTATAGGTGGGATCGAACTTCCCGCTTGGCGTTTATACCTCAGGCCTCCTAGGCTACGTCGCCTTGCACGCGACCAGGAGGTAGCGGTGACCTTCTTCAAGCGATTCAGGCGGCGAAAGCCAAAGGTTTCGACGGAGCAGCTCGTCCTGCGGAGCGAGCATGCGCCCTGCACCTGCCCCGAGCCCTGTGAGCGCGACCACGGAAACGAGTAGCGGCGTCGAGCTCCGAGGGCCGGTCGAGGGTAGGGCCGCGGAGATCCTCACGCCCGAGGCGCTCGCCTTTGTCGCCGAGCTGCAGCGGCGGTTCGGGGCGGAGCGCGAGCGGCTGCTCGCGCGGCGCGTCGAGCGGCAGGCTGAGCTGGACGCAGGCGTGCTCCCGGACTTTCTCGAGGAGACGCGCGAGATCCGGGAGAGCGAATGGCAGGTCGCGCCGGCGCCGGCGGAGCTCCAGGACCGTCGTGTCGAGATCACCGGGCCGGTCGACCGGAAGATGGTGATCAACGCGCTGAACTCGGGCGCGCGCGTCTTCATGGCCGACTTCGAGGACGCCAACTCGCCGACGTGGTCGAACAACGTCGAGGGGCAGGTCAACCTCGGCGACGCGAATGCCCGGACGATCTCGCTCGACACCGGCGAGAAGCGCTACGAGCTCGGGCCCGACCCGGCCGTCCTGCTCGTCCGGCCCCGCGGCTGGCACTTGAACGAGCGGCACGTGCTGGTCGACGGCGCGCCCGTCTCGGGCTCGCTCTTCGACTTCGGGCTCTACCTCTTCCACAATCGCGCGAAGCCGTGGTTCTACCTCCCGAAACTCGAGAGCCACCTCGAGGCGCGGCTGTGGAACCAGGTCTTCGACTTCTCCGAGGACGAGCTCGCCCTCGAGCGGGGGACGATCAAGGCGACGGTGCTGATCGAGACCGTCCTCGCCGCGTTCGAGATGGACGAGATCCTGTACTCGCTGCGCGAGCACGTCGTCGGGCTGAACGCCGGCCGGTGGGACTATCTCTTCAGCCTGATCAAGCGGCTGCGCTCGCTCGACGCTGTGCTCCCGGACCGCGGTCTCCTGACGATGACCACGCCGTTCATGCGCGCCTACACCGAGCTGCTCGTGAAGACGACGCACCGCCGCGGGGCCCACGCGATGGGCGGGATGGCCGCGTTCATCCCTAGCCGCCGCGACCCGGAAGTCAACCGGGTCGCCCTGGCGAAGGTTCAGGAGGACAAAGTGCGTGAGGCGAACGACGGCTTCGACGGCACCTGGGTCGCGCACCCGGATCTCGTGCCGGTGGCGACGGAGGTCTTCGACAGCTTCCTCGGCGGAAAGGCGAACCAGGTCGACCGGCAACGCGGCGACGTCTCGGTGACGGCGAGCGACCTCTTGACCCTCGAGGTCGAAGGCGGCGAGGTCACCGAGGAAGGGTTGCGCCAGAACGTCAGCGTCGGGATCCGCTACATCGAGTCCTGGCTGCGAGGCGTCGGCGCGGCGGCGATCGACAACCTGATGGAGGACGCCGCCACGGCCGAAATCTCGCGCTCGCAGGTCTGGCAGTGGGTGCAACACGCCGTCTTCACCCCGGAGCGCGTTCGCGAGGTGGTCGCGGCCCAGCGCTTCGAGGGCGGGCGCTTCGCGGAGGCGCAGGAGATCTTCGAGCGGGTGGCGCTCGGCGACGAGTTCGTCGAGTTCCTGACGCTCCCCGCCTACGAGTACATCGACTGAGAGGAGAGGCTGCGGTGAGTACGACGAACGGACGATCGCGCTGGGACGGGATCCGCCGGGACTACGCCCCGGAAGACGTGGCCCGGCTGCAGGGGTCGGTTCAGATCGAGCACACGCTCGCGCGCCTCGGCGCCGAGCGCCTGTGGGAGCTCCTCCACACCGAGGACTACCTCCCGACGCTGGGTGCGATCACCGGCGCCCAGGCCGTGCAGATGGTGAAGGCGGGCGCGAAGGGGATCTACGTCAGCGGCTGGCAGGTGGCCGGCGACAACAACCTCGCCGGCGAGACGTATCCGGACCAGAGCCTCTACCCGGCGACGAGCGTTCCGGCGATGGTGCGACGGTTGAACAAGGCGCTACAGCGCGCCGACCAGATCGAGGTCGCCGAGGGGAATGTCACCCGCGACTGGTTCGTCCCCATCGTCGCCGATGCGGAGGCCGGCTTCGGCGGCAACCTGAACTCCTTCGAGCTGATGAAGGCGATGATCGAGGCGGGCGCCGCCGGCGTGCACTTCGAGGACCAGCTCGCCTCGGAGAAGAAGTGCGGCCACCTTGGCGGCAAGGTCCTCGTCCCGACCTCCCAGTTCGTGGGGACGCTCAAGGCGGCCCGTCTGGCCGCTGACGTGATGGGCGTGCCGACGGTGCTGATCGCCCGCACCGACGCTGATGCGGCGACCCTCCTGACGAGCGACGTCGACCCGGCCGACGCGGAGTTCCTCACGGGCGAGCGGACGTCGGAAGGCTTCTACACGGTGCGCCCTGGGATCGAGGCGTGCATCAAGCGGTCCCTGGCGTACGCGCTTTACGCGGACATCGTTTGGTTCGAGACGTCGACGCCGGACCTCGGCGAGGCGCGCGAATTCGCCGCGGCGATCCACGAGCGGTTCCCCGGCAAGCTGATGGCCTACAACTGCTCGCCGTCCTTCAACTGGCGCAAACACCTCGGCGAGGACGAGATCGCGCGCTTCCAGGACGAGCTCGGCGAGCTGGGGTACAAGTTCCAGTTCATCACCCTGGCCGGCTTCCACTCGCTGAACGCGGCGATGTTCGAGCTCGCCCGCGGCTACGTCGACGAGGGCATGCCGGCGTACGTCCGGGTCCAGGAGCGAGAGTTCGAGCTCGAGGCCGAGGGCTATACCGCCACGCGGCATCAGCGCGAGGTCGGCGCCGGGTACTTCGATGCCGTCGCGCAGGCGATCTCGGGCGGCAACTCGTCGACGCTGGCGCTCAGGGGCTCGACCGAGGAGGCGCAGTTCGAAGCCGCTGCAGCTCGGTCCTGACCACCTGAAGAGCCTCGTCGAGACGCGCCCGGTTGGCCGGGTCGTTGTGCCAGCGTGAAGTTCCGGAGGGATGGGGCAGCGGGATGGCCGCGGCTCCGTCCAGCTCGTAGCCGCGTCCGATCGCCTCGGTCAGGTTCGTGATCCCGAGCAGGCGGCGGGCGCTCAGTCCACCTACGACGAGGATCAGCTCCGGGCGGATCAGCCGCAGCTCCCACTCGCGCCAGAACGAGCAGAGCTCCTGCTCGCGCGGAGTCGGGGTGCGGTCCCCGTTCCCCGACGAGGCCTTGCCCGGGTAGCAGCGGGTGACCGAGGCGCAGTAGAACGTCGCGTAGAACTCGTCCTCCTCGAGCTCGAGCCAACGCCGGAGGGTGCGCCCCGCGCGGCCGCGCCACGGCAGCCGCTCGATGCCCTCGAGCTCGCCGGGCGCCTGGCCGTGGATGTACGCGCGCTGGCCTGCGTAGGGCTGGACGACGGGGAGCGAGTAGAGCGGGAAGCCTTCCTCGGCGCAGGCCCGGCACACGCGGTTGTCGCGCTGGAGGGAGGCGATGGAGGAGTAGCGCGACCGGCGCCGCGTCAAGGCGCGGCAACCATCACGAAGTAGGCGTTCTCGTGGAGGACGCGTCCGCCGAGCTCGTCCGCGAGCTCGGCGGGAACAAAGACGCGCTTGTAGACGTGCCAGCGCGAGCCGTCCTTCAGCCGGCGCTCCTCCCACCGCTCGGCCTCCTCGCCTGCGCCGATGACGGTGCCGACGACCACGAGCTCTCGCGCGACGCGGCGGGCCTCCGCCACGAAGCGCGCCCGGTCTGCCTCCTCGAGGTGGCAGTAGAAGTAGCTCGTGAACACGCGGTCGAAGGCGCCGTCTGGGAAGGGGAGATCGAGCGCGTCGCCGACGACGAACTCGGCCTTCGGGGCCTGCTCGCTCGCGACCGCGACCATGCTCTCGCTCTGGTCGAGGCCGGTCACCGCGCCGCGCAGGTGTCGGGTCATGAAGCCCGTCCCGCAGGCGACGTCGAGCGTGTGAGCGGGTGGGAGCGCCGCGATCCACGCTTCGAGCTCCGTCCTTGCCTGGTCCCAGCCGGGGCGGCTGCGCTGCTCGTAGAGACCGCGGCCGAGCCACCAGTCGTCGTACTCGCGGGCCCTCGCCTCGTAGTAGGCCTTCACGCCTCCTAGAGTTAGCACGTGCTCCCGCTCGAGTCGGTGCCCAACTTCTCGGAGGGGCGGGACCAGGGCGTGATCGACGCGATCGGCGCGGCGCTCTCCTCCGGCGCGCGGCTGCTCGACGTCCACTCCGACGCCGACCACCACCGGTCGGTCTTCACCGTGGTAGGTCACGACGAGCAGCTCGTCGAAGCGCTCCTTGCCGGGATCGCGTGCGCGCGTGATCGCATCGACCTGCGGCGCCACGAGGGCGTGCACCCGCGGATCGGCGCGGCCGACGTGGTGCCCGTGGTCCCGCTCCGCCGGGACGACATGGGGCGGGCGCGGGCAACGGCGCTCGAGGTGGCGCGGCGCGTCGGCGAGGAGCTCGAGCTGCCGGTGTTCCTCTACGGGGAGCTCGTGCCGAACCGCGGGCCGGCGTTCTTTCGGGCGGGCGGCCCCGCGGAGCTCGGGCGCCGTCTCGCAGCGGGCGAGCTCGAGCCGGACTTCGGGCCTGGCGAGCTGCATCCGTCCGCCGGCGGCGTGATCGTGGGCGCACGCCGGCCGCTGATCGCCTTCAACGTGGAGCTGCGGGGCGGGACGGTGGAGGACGCGCGGGCGATTGCGGCGGTGATCCGCGAGCGCGACGGCGGCTTCCCGGGGGTCCGGGCGCTCGGGCTCGACCTGCCGGGCTCGGGCCGGATCCAGGTGAGCATGAACGTCGAGGACTGGGAGGCCGCCGCGCTGCACGAGATAGTGGCGCGAGTCGAGTCGGAGGCGGCCTCGCGAGGCGTCGAGGTGGCGCGGGCGGAGCTCGTCGGGCTGATGCCGGCGGGCGCCGCTGCCGCTGCGGCCGGGGCGCAGCTGCGGATCGACGGCTTCGACGCTACGCGGCTGCTGGAGCTGCGGCTGCTCGACGACCCCCGATGACGACGCCGGCCAGGGCAGTCGCGGGAATCGCGAGCGCGGCAGCGGCGAAGACGACCTGAGGCTCGGCGACCGCGAACAGGGGCGCCACGAGAAGCAGGCCTGTTGCGTGGGCGCCGCGATGGACGAGCGCGATCAGACCCATGACGCGGCCCAGCAGCCGATCGGGGATCTGCTCCTGCGCCGCGGAGTTCACGAGCACCCACGCGGCCCCCTGGCCGAATCCCACGAGAACGGCGCCCGCGACGGCTATCCCCACGGAGCCGGCGACGGCGAAGAGCGCGTAGCCCGGCAGGTAGGCGAGCCACGCCAGGATGCTCCCGAGCGCTTTGCGGCGGACGGCGACGCGGACGAGCACGATTCCCGCGATGATCGAGCCGAGGGCGTACCCCGCGGCGACGAGCGAGAACGCGGCGGCGCCGCGCCCGAGGTCGCTGCGCAGGAGCTCCGGCACGCCGACAATCCACGTCCCGGAGGAGATCGTCACCGTTACGGCGAGCACCCCGACCGCGGCGGCGAGCATCGGGAGCGGTCGCAGGGCCGCGAATCCCTCCATGATGTGCTGCGGTTCCTCGTGAACGACCGCACGCCGCGCCTTCACGCCGGCGAGGAGCGCGGCAGACACTGCGAACGAAATCGCGTTAAGCAGGAAGAAAGCTGAGAGCGGGACGGCCGCAAGGAGCAGCGCCGCGAGCGCCCAGCCGGTGACCGAGAGGGCGTCTGCCGTCGCCCGCACGAGACCGTTCGCAGCCTGAACGTTCTCGCGCTCGACGAGTGCGGGGAGGAGCGCGCCGTACGCCGGTGCGAAGTAGCTGGCGGCCGTGGTGAGCACGAAGGCCGCCGCAACGAGGACACCGAGCGGCAGATCGCCCCGAAGTCCCATCACCGCGACCGGGATGAGCACGCCCGCGCGCACGAGGTCGGCGGCAATCATCGTGCGTCGGCGGTCCCAGCGGTCGGCGGCCATGCCGCCGTGGAGGCCGAACAGCAGCGCGGGGATGCTGTCGGCGAGCCGCACCGCGATCACTCCGAGCGGTCCACCGGCCTCCAGGGCAAACCACATGAGCGCGATGTACTGGAAGGCGTCGCCCAGCTCGCTGATCGCGACCGCGAGGTACGTCCGGCCGAAGTCACGGCGACGCAGCAGCGCACGAGCACGCTCGGGCATCGAGCCAGTCTGCCCGAGCGCCGGAGCTAGACTGGCGCACGATGGCGCGAACGAAGGCGATCGCGCTAGCAGCGTCCCTCTCGGTCGAAGACGTCTGGGAAGTGGCCGTCGGCGGCGCGCCCGCGGCCGTGGCCGAGGAGGCCAAGAAGCGGATGCGCGCCTCGCGCGAAGTGGTCGAGCGCGCCGCCGCGAATCCAGAGCGCACCTACGGCGTCAACACCGGGTTCGGCCGGCTGGTGACGAAGACGATCCCGTCGGAGCTCGCGGATGAGCTGCAGGTGCGCTTGCTGCGGAGTCACGCCTGCGGTGTCGGCGAGCCGTACCCGGACGAGATCGTACGGGCGGCGCTCCTGCTGCGAGCGAACGCGCTGGCGACAGGTTGCTCCGGCACGAGGGTCGAGGTCGCCGAGCTGCTCGTCGAGTGCCTGAACCTTGGTCTCCTGCCTCGGGTTCCGAGCCGCGGTTCCGTCGGAGCAAGCGGCGATCTGGCGCCGCTCGCCCATCTCGCCCTTCCTCTGATCGGAGAGGGCGAGGCGTGGGTCGAAGGTGACCTGCTGCCGGGCGGCGAGGCGCTGGCCCGGGTCGGGCTCGAGCCGCTGCAGCTCCGGGCGAAGGAGGGGCTCTCGCTGATCAACGGCACGCAGTTCATGGCCGCGTTCGGGTCGCTCGGGATCGTGCGGGGGAAGCGGCTCGCTGTCGCGGCGGACATCGCGTGTGCGATGTCGTTGGAGGCGCTCCAGGGCTCGATGCAAAGCTTCCGTCCCGAGATCCAGGAGCTGCGTCCGCTCCGCGGCCAGGCCGAGTCGGCCGCGAACGTCGTGCAGTTGCTTGAGGGCTCGACCGTCATGGCATCCCACCGTTGGTGTGGTCGCGTGCAAGACGCCTATTCGCTCCGGTGTGCGCCGCAAGTTCACGGCGGGTCGCGCGACCTGCTCCGCTACGTCGAGGAGACCGTGACGGTCGAGCTGAACGCCGCCACCGACAATCCGCTCGTACTGGTGGACCAGGACGAGATCGTCTCGGCCGGGAACTTCCACGGGCAGCCGGTCGCGTTTGCGCTGGATGCGCTGGCGATGGCCGTGTCCGAGCTCGCGAACATCTCCGAGCGGCGGACGGAGCGGCTCGTCAACCCCGCGCTCTCCGAGGGACTGCCGGCGTTCCTTGCGCCGAACGGCGGGCTCAACTCCGGCTTCATGATCCCGCAGTACGTGGCGGCATCACTCGTCAGCGAGAACAAGGCGCTTGCGCATCCGGCCAGCGTGGACTCGATCCCCACGAGCGCCGGCCAAGAGGATCATGTGTCGATGGGGAACGCGGCCGGGCTGAAGGCATGGCAGGTGCTGGCGAACGCGGAGCGGGCGCTCGCGATCGAGTTGCTAGCCGCCGCCCAGGCCGTCGAGTTCCTGGCGCCGCTGGAGCCGGGCTCGGGCACCGAGGCCGCGCGCCGCTTCGTCCGCACGCTTTCGCCGCGCGTGACCGAGGACCGGTCGCTCGCGGCGGACATCGAGGCCGTGGCCGTGTCGATCCGCGACGGGACGCTGTCGGAGGCGGTCGCGGCGGAGGTGGGTCAGCTCGGGTGAGTGCTCGCCGGCAGCTCCCGAGACGACCGTTCCGCGACAGCGCGATCTTCTACGGCGTGCTGGCCTTGATCGGCTTCGGCTTTCTGCTTCTGACGGGGCAGGAAGCCGGCCGCGCGGCGTTCGGTGCGTTTGCGGCCTTCGTGCTGGCGACGTCGTGGAGCTGGTGGCGGTTCGCCCGCGCGCGGGAGCAGGAGGACGAGCAGTGACCGCGGTGCGGACGCTGGACAGTACCGTCGAGGCGCTCTGCGGCGATCTCTCCCGGATCCGCGCTCCGCGCGGGACGACGCTGAATGCCCGGTCGTGGTCGACGGAGGCGCCGCTGCGGATGCTCTTGAACAACCTCGACGCGGAGGTGGCCGAGCGCCCCACGGAGCTCGTCGTGTACGGCGGGTCGGGGAAGGCGGCGCGCGACCACGCTTCGCTGCGCGCGCTCGTCGCGACGCTGCTTCGGCTCGGCGAGGACGAGACGATGCTCGTCCAGAGCGGCAAGCCGGTCGGCGTGTTCCGGACGCATACCGGGGCGCCGCGCGTCCTGATCGCCAATTCCCTGCTCGTCCCGAAGTGGGCGACGTGGGACGAGTTCCGCCGGCTCGAGGCGCTCGGTCTGACGATGTTCGGCCAGATGACCGCCGGCAGCTGGATCTACATCGGCACCCAGGGGATCCTCCAGGGCACGTTTCAGACGTTCGCGGCGGCGGGCGAGCAGCATTTCGGCTCCGCCGACCTCGCCGGCCGGACGATTCTCACCGCCGGCCTCGGTGGGATGGGCGGCGCCCAGCCGCTCGCCGGGACGATGGCCGGCGCGGCAGTGTTGTGCGTCGAGGTCGATCCGACCAGGATCGAGCGCCGGATCGAGACGCGCTACCTCGACGACGCGACCGACTCGCTCGACGAGGCGCTCGCCCGGATCCGCGCGGCGGCGTCGGAGAGACGGGCGCTGTCTGTCGGCCTCCTGGGAAATGCTGCGGAGGTCGTGCCGGAGCTGGCAGCGCGCGGCGAGCACTTCGACCTCGTGACGGATCAGACCGCGGCACACGACCCGCTCAACGGCTACATCCCGATCGGGTTGAGCGTCGAGGAGGCGTCGCGGCTGCGGGCCGACGATCCCGAGGAGTACCTGCGTCGAGCGAGTGACTCGATCGCAACGCATGTGCGCGCGCTGCTCGGGTTCGTCCGGGCCGGAAGCTATGTTTTCGACTATGGCAACAACCTTCGAGGTGAGGCCCGTGAGGGTGGGGTAGAAGACGCGTTTACCTATCCGGGCTTTGTCCCGGCGTATATCCGACCGCTCTTCTGTCGTGGGATCGGGCCGTTCCGCTGGGCCGCTCTGTCCGGCGAGGCGAGCGACATCGCGGCGATCGACGCGAAGCTCCGCGAGCTGTTCCCGGACGACGCGCTGCTCCAGCGGTGGCTCGAGCTGGCGCCCGAGCTGGTGGCATTCCAGGGGCTGCCCGCGCGGATCTGCTGGCTCGGGCTCGGGGACCGTGCCAAGGCCGGGCTCGCGATCAACGAGCTCGTGCGGAGCGGCGACGTAGCGGCGCCGGTTGTGATCGGCCGCGATCACCTCGACGCCGGCTCGGTCGCCTCGCCGTTCCGCGAGACCGAGTCGATGCGCGACGGCTCCGATGCGATCGCCGACTGGCCGATCCTCAACGCGCTGCTCAACACCGCCGCAGGAGCGACGTGGGTGAGCGTCCACCACGGCGGCGGGGTGGGGATCGGCAACTCGATCCACGCCGGGATGGTCGTCGTCGCCGACGGCTCCGCCGACGCGGCAGAGCGCTTGGAGCGCGTGCTGACCACGGACCCCGGCACGGGCGTGCTCCGCCATGCGGACGCGGGCTACCCAGAAGCGCTCGACGCCGCAGTCGAGCACGGGCTCGACCTGCCGATGGGCCCCGGCTCCGGCGGGTGACCGAGTCCGGTGCCGGCCACCGCCGGCTCCTGATTCACGACCTTCTGCAGCTCGCCACGCCGGCGGGATCGGGCGCTCCCCAGCGCGGCGGGGCGTTCCGCGAGGTGCAGGTGCTCGAGAACGCCTACGTCCTCTGCACGGACGGCCGAATCGAGGCGGTGGGGCCGATGCGGGAGCTCACGAAGCTGGACGGGGACGTCGCGGAGCTTGACGGCACGGGACTCTGCGCGATCCCAGGGCTCGTCGACTGCCACACCCACGCCTGCTTCGGCGGCGACCGGGTCGAGGAGTTCTCGCTCCGCACGGGCGGTGCGTCGTACGAGGAGCTCCACGCGGCGGGCGGCGGCATCCTCTCGACGGTTCGCGCAACGCGAGCTGCGGGGGAGGACGGCCTACGCGCGGCCGTCGAGCGGCACCGCGGCTGGATGCTGCGCCAGGGCACGACGACGTTCGAGTCGAAGTCCGGCTACGGCCTCGACCGGGAGACAGAGCTGGCGTCACTGCGGGTAGTCGGCGACGCCGGCGGCGTGCCCACCTACCTCGGAGCCCATGCGGTCCCGCCGGAGTTCGACGACGGGGACGCCTACCTCGACTTCGCGATCGCGGAAGTGCTCCCGGCGGCGGCGCAGCTCGCCGAGGCGGCCGACGTGTTCCTGGAGCGTGGCGCATTCGACGTCGACCAGGCGAGGCGTTACCTCGTCGCCGCGCGAGAGCGGGGCCTCGAGCTCCGCCTCCACGCGGACCAGTTCACCGAGGCAGGCGGCGTCGAGCTGGCCGTCGAGCTGGGCGCCCGCTCGGTCGACCACCTGGAGGCGACGGGCGAAGCGGGCGTTCGACGGCTCGCGGAGAGCCAGGTGGCCGCCGTGCTCCTCCCGGCGAGCGCGCTCTTCCTCGACCGGCCGATGCCGCCTGCCCGGGCGCTCGCGGATGCAGGCGCGGCCGTCGCGCTCGCCACGGACTTCAACCCGGGGAGCGCGTTCTGCGAGAGCCTGCCGCTGATCGCGTCCCTTGCCTGCACGCAGCTGCACCTCGCGCCGGAGGAGGCGCTGGCGGCCGTGACCGTGAACGCGGCCTACGTCCTCGGCCGCGCCGACCGAAAAGGACGCCTCGCCCCGGGCTTCGACGCGGACGTCGTCCTGCTCGACGCGCCGGACTGGCGGCACTTTGCCTACCACCTCGGCGGCGGCATCGTCAGCGCCGTCGTGCAGGGCGGCGAGCCGGTCTACCGGCGCTAGGCTTGGCCGCATGCCGAGCCGGAAGCAGCGCAGGCGACGCGCGAAGGCCATGCGCCACGACTGGGAAGAGGTCTGGGTCGACGAGGAGGGCAACGAGATCGAGCCTCCGCCGGAGGCCGAGCTCGAGGCGCCGAGCCGGAACGGCAAGCGAACAACGCAGGCCCCGATCCGCCAGGCGGGCGGCCGCCAGGTCCAGCCACCGTCGTGGCAGCGGGTCGGCAAGCGCGGCCTGATCTTCGCGCCGCTGATGTTCCTGACGGTCACCTTCCTGAGCGGCGGGCTGACGCTCGCGCAGCGGATCGTGAACACGATCTTCCTGCTCGCGTTCTTCCTGCCGTTCAGCTACCTCATGGACACGCTGATGTACCGGATGGCGCAGAAGCGCGCCACGGCGGCGAAGAAGCGCTAGCCGGCCGCTCGCGACGGGTCGCCGCGGTAGTGCCCGGGCCCGGGCCACGGCGCGAGAACCAGCAGGATCCGGCCGCCGTCGACCGAGGAGACGCGGTGGCGCTCGTTCTCCTCGAATCGAACGAGGGTCCCCGGGCCGGCGTCGAGCTGCTCGGTGCCGGATGAGACCTGGATGTGGCCCTCGACGACGACCATCCACGCGTGCTCGTGCACCTGGTGGTCGCCGAGCTTCTGTCCCGGGTGGAGGCTGATCAGCACCGCCCTCGCCTCCTCCGTGGAGTGGAGGACGATTGGGCTGCGCGTCCCGCCTGGAAGGTCGAGCTCGAGCAGGTCCCAGCTCTGCACGGCGCGATCCTAACGGCGGAGAACCCGTGGTTAGACTCGCCCGACGATGCCGCTGAGCGTCGACACTTCTCCGCTCGGGCCGACGCAGACGAACTGCTACGTCGTCCGCGCCGACCCCTCGTCGGCCGACGTCGTGGTGATCGACCCGGGGTATGAGGTGGAGCCGCCGGGGGGCATCGCGGTTGCCGCGATCCTGATCACGCACACCCACTTCGATCACATCGGCGGCGTCGCCGCGCTCGCGGAAGCGACCGGCGCACCGGTGTACATTCCGGCAGCCGAAGCCGCGGTGCTCGAGGACCCCGAGTCGTTCTACCCCGGCCGGATGGTCCGCCCATATGAACCGGAGGTACGGCTGGAGGGCGACGAGGAGCTGGAGCTGGCGGGGCTCACCTTCCAGACCGTCTCGGTTCCGGGGCACTCGCCGGCCCACGTCGCTTTCGCTGCCGACCAGGCGCTGTTCTCCGGCGACGTCCTCTTCGCCGGCAGCGTCGGCCGCACCGACCTGCCGTTCGCCGACTGGGACACGCTCGTCCGATCGATCGCGACCCTGCTCGACCGCTTCCCGCCTGAGACGACGATCTACCCGGGCCACGGCCCGCCCACGACGCTCGGCACCGAGCGCGCCCACAACCCGTTTCTCGCCGAGCTCCGCGCGTCGTGAAATTCGAAGTACCGAGGGGGACGCATGACATCGTCCCGTCGGAGCAGCCGCTCTGGCAGCGAGTGACCGGGGAGGCGGAGCAGTTGTGCGTGCTTTACGGGTACCGCAGGATCGTGACGCCCGGGTTCGAGGACACGGAGCTCTTCGTCCGCACCTCGGGCGGCGGCTCCGACGTCGTGCAAAAGGAGATGTACACCTTCGAGGACCGGAGCGGCCGGTCGCTGACGCTTCGGCCCGAAGCGACGGCGCCGATCTGCCGCGCCTACCTCCAGCACGGCATGCACCGCGAGCCACAGCCGGTGAAGCTCTACACGCTCGGGCCGATGTGGCGCTACGACCGGCCGCAAAAGGGGCGCTACCGGGAGCACTGGCAGCTCTCGGTCGAGGCGATCGGCTCCGCCGACCCCGCCGTGGACGCCGAGTTGATCCAGTTCTACGCGGAGCTGCTCCGCCGCCTGGGCGTGACCGAATACGTCCTGCCGCTCAACTCGATCGGTGACGCCAACTGCCGCCCGGCCTACCTCGAGCAGCTCGAATCGTGGCTGGACGAGCACGAGTCCGAGCTCGACGAGGAGGCCCGCTCGAAGCGCACGACCACGCCGCTCCGCGTGTTCGACGTGAAAGGCGAGCGGATGCAGCAGCTCCTCGCGGACGCGCCGAAGATCGGCGACTCACTCTGCGACGAATGCCGCGCCCACTTCGCGGAGGTCCGCCGCCTGCTCGACGCCGGCGGCGTCAGTTACCAGCTAGATCCGACGCTCGTGCGCGGCCTCGACTACTACACCCGCACGACCTTCGAGTTTCGGGACGCCGCGATCGGCGCGCAGAGCGCGATCTGCGGCGGCGGACGCTACGACGGCCTGATCGAGGCGATCGGCGGACCGCCCACGCCCGCGATCGGCTTCGGTGCAGGCATCGAACGGCTGCTGCTCTCCGTCGGCGACCTCGAGGTCGAGCCGGAGCGGATCGACGTCTTCTTCGTCGCCGAGGAGGGCGCCGACCGCGCGGCGATCGCCGGCGCACTCGCCGAGCTGCGCCGCCGCGAGATCAGCGCCGACATGGACTACGCCGGCCGCTCCGTCAAGGGCCAGCGAACGCAGGCCCAGCGGCTCGGAGCGCGCCAGGTCGTGGTCGTCGAGCCGGGCCAGACCCCCGACGTGGACGCGCTCGTCAGGGAGTTGCGGCCGTGAGCTGGCGCGATCTCGGAGCCGGCGAGCTCCGCAAGGACCACGTCGGGAAGCGGTTGACACTCGCCGGCTGGACCGCGCGCCGCCGGGATCACGGCGGATTGATCTTCGTCGACCTCCGGGACCAGAGCGGCATCGCGCAGCTCGTGATCAACCCCGAGCGAAGCCCCGACGCCGCCCGGATCGCCCACGACGTCCGCAACGAGTTCGTGCTCCGCGCGACCGGCGAGGTCGCGGCGCGCGCGGCGGAAGCCGTGAACCCGAGCCTGCCGACCGGGGAGGTCGAGCTGCAGGTCGACGAGCTCGAGGTCGTCTCCCGGTCGACGCCGCTCCCCTTCCAGCTCGACGAGGAGAACGTCGACGAGACGCTCCGCTACCGCTACCGCTGGCTCGACCTCCGCCGTGACCGCCTCCAGCGGAACATCCGGATCCGCGCGCAGCTCGTCTCGATCATCCGCCAGGAGATGGAGGCGGACGGCTTCGTCGACATCGAGACCCCGATCATGGCCAAGCCGACCCCGGAGGGCGCGCGCGACTTCCTCGTGCCGACGCGGCTGCAGCAGGGGAAGTTCTTCGCCCTGCCGCAATCGCCGCAGATCTACAAGCAGCTGCTCGTGATCTCGGGCTTCGAGCGCTACTACCAGATCGCCCGCTGCTTCCGGGACGAGGATCTCCGCGCCGACCGGCTGCAGGAGCTGACCCAGCTCGACGTCGAGACCGCGTTCCCCGACCAGGAGCAGATCTTCGCGCTGATGGAGCGGATCGTCGTCCGGATCTGGCGCGAGACGATCGGGGTCGAGCTCGAGACGCCGTTCCGGCGGATGCCCTGGCAGGAGGCCGAGTTGCGGTTCGGCTCGGACAAGCCGGACCTCCGCTTCAGGCTCGAGATCCAGGACGCGACCGCGCAGACCCGCGGCTCGGAGTTCGGCGTCTTCGCGAACGCCGAGGCCGTGCGTTACCTCCAGGTGCCCCGTGAGCTGTCCCGCGCGGACGTGCAGAAGCTCGAGGACATGGCGAAACCGTGGGGCGCGAAGGGCCTCGCGTACATCGTCTTCCGCGAGGACGGCGAGGTCTCGTCGCCGATCGCGAAGTTCCTCTCGGACGCGGAGCTCGAGTCCTTCCGGGAGCCCGGCACAACGGCGCTCTTCGTCGCCGACACGCCGAAGCTCGCCGCGAAGGTCCTGGGGCTCCTGCGCCTCCACCTCGGTCGCGAGCTCGACCTGATCGACCGCGACGCCTGGGAGTTCCTCTGGGTGACGCCGATGCCGCTGCTCGAGTGGAACGAGGAGGAGAACCGGTGGACGGCGCAGCATCACCCGTTCACGCGCCCGACCGACGACAGCCTGCCGTTGCTCGACGCCGACCCTGGGGCTGCGAGCGCCGTCGCGTACGACCTGGTCGGCAACGGGATCGAGCTTGCGGGCGGTTCGATCCGAATCCACGAGCCCGACCTCCAGGCGCGAATGTTCGAGTTCCTCGGCATCTCGCCGGAGGATCAGCGGGCGAAATTCGGGTTCCTGCTCGACGCGCTCGCGATGGGCGCGCCGCCGCACGGCGGGATCGCGTCGGGGATCGACCGGCTGACGATGGCACTGCTGGACGAGCCGGTGATCCGCGACACGCTCGCCTTCCCGAAAAACCAGGCCGGCGTCGATCCGATGAGCGGCGCGCCGACCGAAGTCGCCGACGGGCAGCTCGCCGAGCTGAGCCTCGAATTAAGGGCGAGAGCAAAAAGCGCCGATTAAGTCGGCATACTTTCGGCAGGTTTTCGCATCCCGCGGCGAACCAGAGAGGAACCCATGGCCCAAGAAGAGCGCGCACAGCCGGCGATCACCTCGCTTCCGCGGGTGGAGGACCTCCCCGTCGTGCAGCAGGGGTACGACCAGCAGCACGTGCAGGACGCGTTCGAGTCGTTCCGGCGCCACCTCGTGCAGCTCCAAGCACAGCTCCGTGTGCTCCAGGCGGCCGGGGGCGCTCAGGTCGATCCCACCGGTCACGCCGTCCGGATGGACGCGCTGCATCTCATCCGAGAAGCTGCCGAGTTCGCCGACGTGCTCGAGCGGGACGCGCAGCGCGCCTCTGCGGCGCAGCTAGCGCGCACCGAGCAGGAGGTACGCGGCAGACAGACCGACCTCTCGCGGCGAGAAGGCGAGATCGAGACCTACCGGCAGGAGAGTGAGCGGCAGCGCGCGGAGATCGTCAACGCGGCGCGGAACGAGGCTCGCCAACTCCTTGCCGACGCGAACCGGCAGGCGACCCAGGAGCTTCGCGAGGCCGAGGCGCGCGGCGCGCGCCTTCTCGAGCAGTCACGCCACCAGGCGACCGAGCTGACGAACTCGGCACGGGCCGAGGTCGAGCAGACGCTCGAGTGGGCCCGCGCCCAGTCCGCGGCGATCATGGCCCGGGCGCAGCAGGGCGCCGAGCAGTTCCTCGCCGCGGCGGGCCTCGGCGAGGAGGCAGTCGGCGGTGTCTCCGACGCGATCGTCAAGGCCGCGCTGAAGGAGACTGAAGGTGCGAGGCCGCAGGACCTTCCCGCCCGGCCAGAGCCGGTCGCGGCCCCGCCCGAGACGAGGGACGAGGCGCCGGGGCAGCCCCCAGCGCCGCGCGAGCCCGACCAGGACGACCAAGAGAAGCCCGGGCCCGACGCCGGTTAGCCTTCCGGCGTGGAGGGACTGGGGGCCAGGTTCGCGCTCGAGGTGGCGTTCCTGATCGTGCTCGCGATCGGAGCGGGCGTTGCGGAGCTGAGCGCGACGTCGATTGTGATCGTGATGGCGCTCGGCTGGCTCGTCGTCTGTCTCTTCGAGGTCGCCGTCTGGGCCGAGGGCCCGCGGTTCCCCGCGCTCGAACGCCGCGCAGCTCCGCCCGGCCCGGAGGAGCCGGAGCCCGCCGCGGCGGTCACCGAGATCCGCCCGCCGGAGGCGCCACGGCGAAGGCGGTTCTGGCGTCGCCGGCGGGACGGGGAGGCGGCGTAGATGCCGTCGGCTCGACTTCGTTTCGCGGGGGCGGGCGTGCTGCTCCTGCTCGTGGCGCTCGGGCTCGGCCTGGCGGGCTTCGACGCCGTCGTGGTCGTCTTCGTCATGGCCGTCGCCGTGGTACTCGTCGCGCTGCTCGTGCGGGCGAGCGGGAAGGAGGCGCCGCAATCCGGTGTGCCCGACGCGAAGCCGGAAGGGCCGCCGGCGCCGCAGCAGGTCGAGCCGCTCGACCCCGAGCCGGTGGCCGAGGAGGAGCATGGCATCGCCGAGCCCGAGCACGGGCAGGCGCCGGCAGTGAGCGGGCGCAGCGCCCGGGCGCTGCTCGCAAGCGGGCCGCCGCCCCTCCCGCAGGAGCAGACGGCGCGCGTCGCGGCCCGCAGCAAGAAGCCGGCCCGCCGCCCGCTCGTGGAGCGCCGCCGGAAGCCGCGTGAGGCCGCGCCGCCACCCGAACCGGAACGCCAGCCGACGCCCGTCCTGACGGCGCCGCCGCGGGAGTGGAACCTCTGGGAGCTCGAGCGGGCGGTTCGGGACACCGGCGAGCGGCACGAGGAGTGGAGCGCGCTCCTGATCCACCTGCGCGAGTTCGCCAACGCCGACGGGGACCTACCGCTCGAGTTCGACGGGCTCGTCCGCGAATCGTTCGGGAACGTGTTGGCCGAGCCGACGGGGTCGGCCGCGGCTTCGTGAGCGCGGTCCTGGCCCAGCGGGCGCTGATCCTCGCCGGCGCGACGCTCGTCGCCGCCGTCGCGGCCCTGGCGATCTCCCACGAGCTCTCCACCGCATCGAATGCGAAGAACCTGCCGGCGGCCGTCCCTGCGCCGGGCGGCGGGTGGTACCAGGCGCTGGCCGGCCCGGAGGCGCCACGCAGGTACGGGCGTCCGACCGCGTGCGGGAATGTCCTGGAGCGCTCGACGCTCGGCGTGTCGCATCCGGTGCTCGTCTGCGGCGCCAAGATCTACGTGGGTCGCGGGAACACCGAAGTGCTCACGCAGGTCGTCGCCCGCGGCCCGGGGAGCCCGGGCGTCCAGTTCGGTCTGACGGAAGCACTCGCGCGCGCCCTCGGCGTCCGCGGCCGGACGACGATTCGCTGGCGCTTCGCGCAGCCCAGGTAGTCGTCTACAGTGGGACCGCTCGACCCTGTGCGTGACGGCGCGCAATAACGTGAACCAACAGACACGTGAAGGGCGCTCGGGTCCGTCGCGGGCCTCAGAACCCGGGACGGCTCGGCACCCACCTGGCTAGTCCAGGTTCGCAGGGCGCGTCGACATCGGCAGGGTGGAGCAACTTCCGGAAAGCCCGCTCAGGCGGGCTTTTCCTTTGGGCTACCGTGGACAGCGTGATCGAGGTCGTCGGAGACTCCTCCCGCGAGGGCGAGTGGCGGCTCGTCCGCCTTGCCGTGGACGGCGATCGCATCATCAGCGCCGACGCCGAGGGGCTCGACCGGGAGCTCGACGGGCTGACGCTGCTCGAGGCCGCCGCAGTCGGCGGGGACGAGCTGGCGGTCGACGCACTCGCGAACGCACTCGGTCCGATCTTCCGCGCTCCTGCCGATTCCGGGCGCGTCGCGGTCGCGATGAGCGGCGGCGTCGACAGCGCGGTCGCGCTCCTGCGGGCGGGGCCGAACGCGGTCGGCGTGACGCTGCGGCTCTGGATCGACCCGGAGGGTCCGGATACCGACCGCGCCTGCTGCTCGCCGGAAGCGGTGATTGCGGCGCGGCGCACCTGCCACGAGCTCGGGGTGCCACACGTCACGATCGACGCGCGCGAGGACTTCCTGCGCGCGATCGTCGAGCCGTTCGTGCGGGGGTACGAGCGCGGAGAGACGCCGAATCCGTGCATCAGCTGCAACGGGTTCTTCCGGTTCGGCCGGCTGCTCCGCTTCGCGAGGGACGCGGGAGCCGGACGGCTCGTGACCGGCCACTACGCGCGGATCGTCGAGCATCGCGGGGGGCTGCTGCTCGCCCGGGCCGCCGATCCGGCGAAGGATCAGTCCTACATGCTCGCGCGGCTCGACCCGCGCGTCCTCGACCGCATCGACTTCCCGCTCGGCGGGCAGTCCAAGGAGGAGACGAGGGAGGAGGCGCGGCGCGCATGCCTCGCCGTCGCCTCGCGCAGCGAGAGCCAGGAGGCGTGCTTCCTCGGCGGCGACGACTACCGGGCGTTTCTCGAGCGTCGGGGCCTTGATGCCCGGCCCGGGCCGGTCGTCGATGAGCGCGGCACGGTGCTGGGAACCCACGCCGGATTCTGGGGATTCACACCCGGCCAGCGCAGGGGTCTGGGCGTCGCCGCCGGGGCGAAGCTCTACGCGATCGGCACGGTTCCCAAGCGAAACGCCGTCGTCGTCGGGCCGCGGGAATCGCTCGCGCGCCGATCGGTGAGCGCCTCGGGTCGCCTCTTCGCCGATGTCTCGCAGGCCGACGTCAAGCTCCGCTACGGCTCCCCGGCGGTGCCGGGGCGGGTGGATCGGACGGCCAGGGGATTCCGGGTGACGCTCGACGAGCCGGCGTACGGGGTCGCGCCGGGCCAGGCGGCCGTGCTCTACGACGGCGACGTCGTGGTAGGCGCCGGTCGAGTGACTTCCGCCCGCAACGGCTAGCGTCTCCGAGCCGTTCAGGAAAGGGAAGCCGCGAATGACGGACCAGATCACACTGACGATGCCGCGCGAGCGGCCGTTCTTCGGGGTGGCGCGCCTCGTGCTGAGCGGGCTCGCCGCGCGGTTGGACGTGACGGTCGAGAACCTCGACGAGCTGGAGCTTGCGCTCGACGGGCTGCTCGAGCGCCGCGACGGCGCGGCGGAGATCACCGTCGCCCTCGAGGTCGACGGCAACGTGCTGCACGCGAAGGTCGGACCGTTCGGCGAGCAGGCGATTCGAACCGAGCTCGAGGGCGAGCCCGGGGAGTCGATGAGCCTGCGTCGGCTGCTCGACGCCGTCGTCGACGGGTATGGGGTCGTGAACGACGACGGGGGAACCTGGGTCGAGTTGCAGAAGCGTTTCGAGCAGGCGTGATGGCGGGCGACGACAAGGTTCTCCTCCGGCGGTACCACGAGGACGGCGATCTGGCCGCCCGCGAGGAGCTGATCGAGCGCTACATGTCGCTCGTCCGCTCGCTGGCGCGGCGGTACTCCTACCGGGGCGAGCAGCTCGACGATCTGATCCAGATCGGCGCGATCGGCCTGATCAAGGCGATCGACCGCTTCGACCTCTCCCGGAACGTCGAGCTCACGACCTACGCGACGCCGAACATCATCGGCGAGATCAAGCGGCACTTCCGCGACAAGGGCTGGTCGGTGCGGGTGCCGCGCGGGCTGCAGGAGCTGAACGTCCAGATCTCCAAGCTGATCGAGCAGCTCACGGTCCAGCTGAGCCGCTCGCCCACGATCGCCGAGCTCGCGGAGGCGGCCGGCGTCGAGGAGGAGGCGGTGCTCGAGGCGCTCGAGAGCGGGCGCGCGTACAGCTCGGTCTCGCTGTCGCCGGGCGCGAACTCGGACGAGGACGGTGAGCTCGACCCGCTCGAGTCGCTCGGGTCGGAGGACTTCGAGTTCGAGCTCTCGGAGGACCGCGCCATACTCGCGCCGGGCTTCAAGGTCCTCGACCAGCGCGAGCGTCGGATCCTCCACCTGCGCTTCTTCAGCGGCCTCACCCAGTCGCAGATCGCCGAGCAGATCGGGATCTCGCAGATGCACGTCTCCCGGCTGATCAGGCGATCACTGGAGAAGATCAGGGAAGAGATCGCCGAAGAGTCCGAAGTAGCGTAGGGCTCGTGCACGTACGTGAATGGGGCTCGCCGGAGGGGCGGCCGCTGGTCTTCTGGCATGCGCTCGGGGCGCTGACCTCTGGTGCTTACCTGACCGAGGTCGCGCCGGCGCTGACCGATGCCGGGCTGTGGTTGCTGGCGCCGGACGCTCCAGGCTTCGGCGGGTCGCCGCTGTTGCCGCCGGAGGCGTTTCGGGTCGACGCGGTGGTCGACCTCGTCGAGGGTGTGCTCGACGACCGCGGGATCGAGCGCGCCGTCCTGATGGGACATTCGTGGGGCGGAACGGTCATGACGGCGTTCGCGGCCGCCCATCCAGAGCGGGTCGACGGGCTGGTGCTGGTCGACTCCGGCCACGCCGACTACCAGGATCAGCCGTCATTCCCCCACGGAAAGTCGTTCGAGGATCTCGTCGCCGAGTACTCGCAGCCGGAGCGAAGCGTCCGGACGACGGAGGAAAGGTTCGCGCGAGAGGTGGAGGCGGAAGTGCGGCGTACGCCGACGCCCGCGTTGCTCGAGGCGTTCCGGGCGGGCCTCAGGCGGGAGGACGGCGAGCTGGTAGGCATCCCGACGCCGGAAGCCCGCGCGTCGGCGATGACGGGGCTGATGGACACGCGGGTGAGCGCGAGCTGGCCGGCAATCGCCGAGGCCGGGATCCCGATCCTGCTCCTCCTGGCGACCGAGCCGGCGGAGACGCGTGAGCAGAACGAGGCGGCGGCCGCGGCATTCAGGGAGCGGTTCCCCGAGGCCGAGATCCGGTCCTTCGAGGGCGCCGGCCACGACCTGTTCGCCGACGCGGGCCCGGAGCTCGGGCGCGCCGTCGCGGACTGGGCGGCGCGGCTCCCTCCCCGGTAGAGGTGGCCCTGTTGGCGGTGTCCAGGGCGGGCACGCCGGGTAGGTAGCCCAACCTCCTCCCCGAGGCGATCGTAACGGCGAGCGCCGCGCCCGGCTGTGCCGGAATCGCGCCGGAACGCGTGCGCTGGCCCGGCCACCCAGCCGCCTAGAATCGCCCTCATGCGCAGCACGCCCGAGATCCGCGAGGGCTACCTCCGGTACTTCGAGTCGAAGGGCCACCTCCGGCTGCCGTCGGCTCCGCTGATCCCGCCGCACGAGGACACGTCGACGCTACTGATCAGCGCCGGGATGCAGCCGCTCAAGCCCTACTTCCTCGGCCAGAAGGAGCCACCGGCGACGCTGCTGACGACCTACCAGAAGTGCTTCCGCGCCACCGACATCGAGGAGGTCGGGCTCGACGGCTACCACCTCAGTTTCTTCGAGATGCTCGGGAACTTCTCGATCGGCGAGTACTTCAAGGAGGGCGCGGTCGAGCTCGCGTGGGAGTTCCTCTTCGAGCACCTGAAGCTCGACGCGGAGCAGCTCTGGGTGAGCGTTTTTGCCGGCGATCCGGAGCTCGGGCTCGGTGAGGACGAGGTCGCGATCCGCGCTTGGGAGGAGGTGGGCCAGCCGCGCGAGCGGATCGTCGGGCTCCCCCGATCGGAGAACTTCTGGCAGGCGGGGGAGACCGGCCCCTGCGGGCCCTGCTCGGAGATGTATTACGACCGGGGCCCGGAGCTCTCGTGCGGCCGCCCGACCTGCGGTCCCGGCTGCTCCTGCGAGCGCTACCTCGAGTTCTGGAACCTCGTCTTCATGGAGTTCGATCTGGCCGCGGACGGGAAGCTGACGCCGCTCCCGCGCCCCGTGATCGACACAGGCCTCGGCGTCGAGCGCACAGCGTCGATCCAGCAGGACGTGATCTCCGTCTACGAGACGGACGGCTACCAGAAGATCATGGACTGGATCGAATCCGAGAGCGGCGTCGCCTGGACGACCTCCGAGAAGGCGACGAAGGCGCACCGGATCATCGCCGACCACGGCCGGGGCATGACGTTCCTCGTCGCCGACGGGGTGACGCCGTCGAACGAGGGCCGCGGTTACGTGCTGCGCCGCGTGATTCGGCGCGCGGTGCAGCAGGCACGCGGCATCGGGCTCGCCGAACTCTGGCGCATCTCCGACGTCGTGACCGAGCAGCTTTCCTACTGGTACCCGGAGCTCGAGGAGAACCGCGACCGGATCCGTGAGGTGCTGAAGGCCGAGGAGGATCGGTTCTCGCAGACGCTCGAACGCGGGCTCGGCCTGTTCGAGGAGATCGCGACGGGAGAGCGCATCTCAGGTGAGGACGCGTTCCGGCTCCACGACACCTACGGCTTCCCGCTCGAGCTGACGCGGGACCTCGCCCACGAGCGCGGCCTTGCGATCGACGAGGAGGAGTTCACGCGGCTGATGGCCGAGCAGCAGGCGCGCTCGCGGACGAAGCCGGCGGAAGACGTCGCGCTCGCGGTGGAGAGCTCGCCGCCGAGTGAGTTCGTCGGCTACGAGACGACCGAGGCCCTCACGGCGATCACCGCATACGAAGATCTCGGCGACGGAACGTTCCAGGCGAAGCTCGAGCGCTCGCCGTTCTACCCGGAGGGCGGCGGTCAGGTCACCGACCAGGGCTACGTCGAGCACGACGAGACCGGGGCTCGGGCCGAGCTCCTCCGCGCCACGCGCGTCGGTGACGACCAGGTACTGACGTTCCGGGGGGACGGGTTCGCCGATGGTGACCGGGTGCGCGCGGTGGTGCCGTGGTCGACGCGGTTCCCGACGATGGCGAACCACACCGCCACGCATCTGCTGCACCAGGCGCTTCGCGACACGCTCGGCGAGCACGTCCGGCAGGCGGGCTCCGCCGTGCGCCCCGACAAGCTTCGCTTCGACTTCACGCACGAGCAGGCGCTCACCGCGGAAGAGCGGGAGCAGGTCGAGCGGGCCGTGAACGAGCGGGTCTTCCGGAATCTGCCGGTGCGCACCTTCGTCACGCCGATCGAGGAGGCGCGACAGCTCGGCGCGATCATGCTCTTCGGCGAGAAGTACGGGGACGAGGTCCGGGTGGTCGAAATCGACGGGTACTCGCGCGAGCTCTGCGGCGGCACGCACGTTCGCTCGACCGCCGAGATCGGGCCGTTCGTGATTCTCTCCGAGGCCTCCATCGGTTCCGGCGCACGCCGAATCGAGGCCGTGACCGCCGGCGAGGCGTGGGCGCTGCTCCGGGCGCGGGCGGAGGAAGCCGACGAGCTCCGCGCGCAGGTGCAGGAGCTGAAGAAGGCCGGGCCGAAGCAGCAGGCCCGGGAGGCCGAGGTCGAGGTGCGTGACGAGTCGAACGGCATCGTCGTCGCGCAGACCCAAGGGCTGAAGGGCTCGAACCTGAAGGACCTCTCCGACAGGCTCCGGCAGTCGAAGCAGGCCGATGCCGTGCTGCTTGGCTCGGTCGACGACGGGCGCGCGTACCTCGTCGTGAACCTCGACAAGGCGCTCGTGGAAAGGGGCGTCGACGCGGTCGAGGTCGCGCGCAAGGCGGCGGCGAAGATCGGCGGCGGTGGGGGCGGTCGGCCGGATCTCGCCGAGGCCGGAGGCAAGAATCCGGAGGGACTGGCCGAAGCGTACGAGGTGGGACGAAGCGAGATCGCGTCACTCCTCGGGTGAAAGTCCTGGCGCTCGACTACGGGTCGGCCCGGACGGGCGTCGCAGTGTCGGACCCGACGGGCACGCTCGCGCGGCCGCTCCGCATCGTTCGCGGCGCCTCGAGCGACGAAGGGCTGCGAGAGCTTGCGGAGCTCGTCCGGGCGGAGGGGGCCGAGCGAGTCGTCGTCGGTTTGCCCTTCACCCTCCGCGGGGAGCTCGGGGAGCAGGCTGAGGAAACCGAGCGATTCGCGACGGCCCTCGAGGCTATGCTCGACGTCCCCGTGGAGCGCTTCGACGAGCGGTTCACGACGACGCTCGCGGGCCCCGGAGGAGACGACGACGCCCGCGCCGCCGCCCACCTGCTGACGAGCTACCTGGAATGGTCGAGGAACCGACACGCGTGATCCCGCCCGAGCGCCGTACGCGGCGCGATCGGTCGCGGCCGTCGCACGCACGGATCGTGGCGCGGCGCCTCCTCGCGCTCGTGTTCGTGCTCGGGCTCGTGCTGCTCCTTGCCGGTGGGGCATGGGCGCTGCTCGGCGGCAACGACGAGCAGGCCGCGCCGCCGCCGCCGGTCGCCCCCCCGCCCAAGCCGCTGCGGATCATCTTCCCGGAGGGTTTCACCCGGACGCAGATGGCCGAGCGGATCGGGGAGGTCAATAAGATCGCCGAGCGGACCCGGAAGGTGACGCCGAAGCTGTCGCCGCCGCGCTACCTCGCCCTGACGAGCGGCTCGTCGCGCGTCCCTAAGCAGTTCCGCGCGGAGGGCCGGCCGCCGAATCTGGAGGGCTTTCTCTTTCCGGCGACCTACGAGTTCACGAAGCGGACGACGACGCGCCAGCTCGTCAACCACCAGCTCGCCACGTTCAGGAAGAACTGGGCGTCGGTGAACATGCGCTATGCGAGGTCGAAGAACCTGACGCCGTACGACGTCCTGGTCATCGCCTCGATGATCGAGAAGGAGGTCGTGGCGCCGGAGGAGCGTCCGCTCGTGTCGGCGGTGATCTACAACCGTCTGCACGCCGGGATGGTGCTGGGGATCGACGCGACGCTTCGCTACGGGCTCGACATCCCGCCGACGGAGTCGATCAGGCAGTCGCAGCTCGACTCGGACAACCCGTACAACACTCGCAAGGTCGCGGGCCTGCCGCCGACGCCGATCGCGAACCCGGGCCTGGCGTCGTTGCAGGCGGCGGCTCACCCGGCGAAGGTGGACTACCTCTTCTTCGTCCGCAAGCCGGACAAGGTCCACCACTTCTTCACCGCCTCCGACGAGGAGTTCGAGAGCTACAAGCAGGCGCACGGCTACTGATGCGAGAGGTGGTGCTGATCGGCTCGCCGGTCGCCCATTCGCTCTCGCCCGCAATGCAGAACGCCGCCTTCGAGGAGTGCGGCCTCGACTGGTCGTACCGCGCCGTCGACGTGGCGCCCGAGCAGCTGGCCGACGTCGTCCATGGGCTCGACGCGGGGGCCAACGTGACGGCGCCGTACAAGCTGGACGTCGCCCGCCTCGTCCGGTCGAAGCTTCCCTCGGTGAACACCCTCGTCGTTCGCGACGGTGTCGTCGAGGCGCACTCCACGGACGCCGCCGTCCTCGACGGCCTCGAGTTCGACCGGCCTGCAATCATCGGCGACGGCGGCGCGGCGGTCGCGTTTCGCCAGGCGCTGCCGGGCGCGCAGGTCTTCTCGCGCCGCGGCAGCTGGCCGCCCGACGTCCGCGTCTTCGACCTCGTCGTGAACGCGACGCCGGTCCGGGACGAGGTGCTGGCGGAGCTCGGCCAGGGGCAGACGCTCGTCGATCTGCCCTACCCGGACACGGCAACCGCTGCGGCCGCGCGTCGGGCCGGAGCGCGGGTGATCGGGGGCCTCGACGCGCTCGTCGCCCAGGGCGCGGCGTCCTTCGAGCTCTGGACGGGCCTGCCGCCGCCGGTCGCCGTCATGCGCAGCGCCGTAGGCTTGCCTGTGTGACCCTCCGCCTCACCACAGCGGGCGAGTCGCA
>DATDKA010000032.1:0-3898 GCA_036520235.1 Gaiellaceae bacterium | reverse complement strand
GTCGCGGCTCACGCGGGGGCGACCCGCCTGCGGATCGCGACCGTCGCAACGAGCCCGGCGATCACGGTCGGCGCCATGGTCAGGAAGCGATAGATCAGGACGGCGGCCACGACACCGGCATTCCCGCCGCCGAAACCGATCAACGCACCGGTGAGGCCGAGCTCGACCACGCCGACCCCGCCGGGCGTGATCGGGAACGAGCCGAGGATCCGGGCGAGCGACCAGGCAGCGAAGGCCTCGACGACGGAGACCTCCGAACCGGGGACGCCGCAGGCGCGGAGCGCGACAAGCAAGACGACGAAGACGTTCAGCGTGCCGACGACCGTGGCGAGCGTCAGCAGGTGCCAGCGGCGGCGGAGGAGGACGACGGCGTCGGCGCGGAAGCGGTCGAAGCTCGCCCCGCCCCACGCGACCGGCGGGCGGCGCAGCAGCGCACCCCCCCAGCTCACCCCTGCGGCGGCGAGATCGCCGATCTCCATCGCCATGCGCGGGCTCGAGAGCACCAGCCCGAGCGCGGCAACCGCGACCCCGAGAACGGCCACGCCGACGAAGGCGGCCGTCGCCAGGATCGCCGAGTCACCACCGGTCGCCGTCAACAGGAACACGGCGACGATCGGGTACGAGAGATTCGCAAACTGGTTCCAGAGGCTCACGAGGGTGACCGCGCGGGCAATCTCACGGGGCGCGAACCCCCATCGGCGCAGGATGCCGTACGCCCCTGCGATTCCGACCGCCGCTCCCGCCGGAACGACGATCGAGAGGGCGGTCGCGATCTGCGTGAGGGCGAGCGCGTCGCGGAAGCGGAGCCCGGGCAGGGCGGCGATCCAGGGCGGCGCGAACGTGAGGATGTTCAACGCCGTCACGGCGAGCAGTCCGAGGATCCACGGCCACGACAGGTCGCGGACGACCGACCAGACGTCCCGATAGTCGGCGATCTTCGGGAGGAAGAACGCGAACGTCGCAACGACGAAGACGAGGCCGATCGCCCCGAGCCCGGCGCGCTTCCAAGTTCGTCCCGGGACGGCCATGCCTGCATGATTTCCGATCGCATCACCCCGTCGGGAGGTTGTTGCCGCGGGCCCGGCCCGACAGAGTCTCTGCAAGCCACCGCCCGAAAGGAGACAATGGCGACATGAATAGAGGCATGCCCGCCCTGATCGCGGCCGCAGTGCTCTTCGGAGGGTTCATCCTCGCCGCCCTCCTCGTCGGCCTCGACCTGGTCTTCCTCGGCATCATCGTCGGGGCCTCGGCCGTCCCGGTTGCATTCATCAGCTGGGTGATGGCCGGAGACCGCTACTACTGATCTCCGCGTTCGCCTGGGGCGCCTTCGCGAGCTCGTCGCTGCTCGTCGGCGCCCTTGCGGCCCTGAACCTGCCGCTGACGCCGCGGATCGTGGGGCTCGTGATGGGGTTCGGCTCCGGCGTGCTGATCAGCGCGGTCGCCTTCGAGCTCTTCGCGCAGGCAGTCGAGACGGCGGAGCGGCATTCGGACGCCGTCGGCCTTTTCGCCGGGTCCGCGACCTTCTACGGCGGCGACTGGGTGATCGACAGGATGGGCGGGGACGGCCGGAAGAGGATGAGCGGCGGAGGCCAGGCCGGCGGGGTGGCGCTGGCGATCGTCCTCGGGATCGTGCTCGACGGCATACCGGAGTCGACGGTCATCGGACTCGACCTCCATGCCGGTGAAGGAGTCAGCGTGGCGTTCATCGTCGCCGTCTTCCTCTCGAACCTGCCGGAGGCGGCGGGCGCATCGACCGGGCTCGCAGCGGGGGGCTGGAGGCCGCGGGCGATCTACACGCTCTGGGTGGTGGTGTCGCTCGTCGCCGGACTGGCCGCGGCAGGTGGCTACGCGCTCGCCGCAGTGACAGGGCCGGATGGGTACGCGTTCATCCTGGCCTTCGCAGCCGGCGCGATCCTGACGATGCTCGCCGACACGATGATGCCCGAGGCGTTCACGCAGGGTGGCAAGGCCGTCGGCCTGCTGACGACGCTCGGCTTCGCCGTGTCGTTTGCGATCAGCTCGCTGGAATAGCGCGCACGCCGCGCAGCCGCTGCACGAGCTTGCGCACCTCGAACGCGATCGCGATCTCCCAGATCCCCATCACGATCGCCCACACCCCGATCAGCGTGATCAGGATCGCGAGCGTGATGCCGGGGCGCCGCATCGCCCAGATCCCGAGCGGCGTCTCGATCACCCCGAGGATCAGCACCAACCACCAGTGGGGCGCCTGCCGGTTGGCAAGCGCACCGACGATGTGGAGTACGCCGCTGACGACGATCCACGCTCCGATGAAGACCGCCACGACGTAGAGGCCGCGGCTCGGCCAGACGAGGAGCGCGATTCCGGCGGCGATCCCGAGCAGCCCCGCGATCACGTTCGTCGTGCGGCTGCCGCCGTCGAGCGGCCTCGTGATCAGGTAGGCGGCGCCCTGAATGATGAAGAGCGTCGCGACGAACGCAGCCAGGCCGTTGAGCGTCCAGTCGATCGACAGGATCAGGAGCCCGAACACGATCGAGATCACCCCGGCGAGCAGGAAGACCCACCAGCTCGACGCGACCTGCTCGGCCTCGTCCACCTCGAAGGTCGTGCGGTTGCTGACAGGGTTCAGCAGCACGGGGCGAGTCTACTCCGGCCGTCGGCCGACGATTCGCTCGAGCTCGGCGACGCGTTCCTCGAGCCCGGGCTCGTCCCTGCGCTGCGAGACGAGCAGCGACGCCACCGTGCCCGTCAGGAGGGAGAGGAAGGCGAAGGCGAGGATCATCAGGACCGTCGCGACGAAGCGGCCCCAGGGCTGCGTGGGCGTGACGTCGCCGTAGCCGACCGTGGTCACCGTCTGAACCGACCACCACAGGGCCCGGCCGACGGTCGGATACTCCTTGCCGTCTACCAGGCGCATGATGGCGCCGGCCGCGACGGCGGTCAGGGCGATGACGCCGAGCAGGTACGGCAGGATCCGGCCAGTCTCGAAGGCGCGGGCCATCCGCCTCGTCGCGATCCGCATCAGCGGGGCAGCCATCGAGACTGCAGGTCTACCAGCCGTCCAGGACGGCTCCCGGCTCGAGCACGCGGACCTCCGCATCGAGCCCGGCGGCCTTGACGGCGCGCTCGAACGCCACCGCCGGCTGGCGCAGGAACTCCGCGCGGCGACTCCGGTGGAAGGGCCGGTACGTGCCCCAGTGGATCGGCACGACGACACTAGGGCGGAGCCGGCGCACCGCCTCCGCGGCTCGTTCGGGATTCATGTGCTTGCCGCGGCCGAGGGTCGCGCCCCAGCCCCAGATCGGGAGGAGCGCGAGATCGAGCTCCGGCACGAGGCCCTCCATCTCGTCGAAGAGGTCGGTGTCGCCGGCGAAGAAGACCCGGCGCGAGCCCAGAATCGCGTACCCGAGCGCCGGCCCCTCCCGCCGTGGCGGCCGGCCGCCCTCATGCTCGGCGTGCGTCGCCCGGACGACGAGCGGCCCCACCTCGACCTCGTCCCCTGCGCTCAGCTCCTCGACGTGATAGCCGGACAGGGTCGCTCTGACCCCCGGGGGCGCCACCATTCGCGCGCCCGAGACGAACTTGAGCGAGGCGCGGTCGAGGTGGTCGAGGTGCGCGTGGGAGATCAGGACGAGGTCCGGCTGCAGGAGCGTCCGGGCGTCCACGGGACTGGCCCGGCGGAGGTGCGCCACGCGTTTGCGGAGAAGCGGATCGGTGAGCAGCCGGACGCCGTCGAGCTCGATCTCGACCGTCGCATGGCCGATGTAGCGCAGGCGCGGCATAACCCAGATCGGACGATGACGCAAAGCGCCCAGGCGCGGTAGAAGAGCGCCATGGGCCGCATGCTCCTCGCCCGGATCCTCGTCGTTCTGGGCGCGATCCTCGCTGTTCTCAGCCTGATCGCGGGCTACGTCCGCTT